>NZ_JBITTM010000032.1:0-128240 GCF_044541955.1 Kitasatospora sp. NPDC085464 | reverse complement strand
CACCCCCGCCTGGCCGTCCGAGTTCCCGACCGCCCCCAGCGGCCTGGACCTCACCTCCCAGCCCGCGATGTCCCCGGCAGCGATCCTGCCGACCATCGCGCCGCTGACCGGCAACGCGACGACCCCGAACCTCGCCACGCTGCCGACCGCTCAGTTCAGCGCCCAGGCCCCGTACACGGTCGCCATGCCGACCGTCACGGTGACCACGACGGTCACAACGACCGCCACGGTCACGGCGACCGCGACCGTCACGCTCGCACCGCCGTTCCCGGGCTCAACGAACACCCCCACCGCTACGACCCCCAGTGCCCCCGGCACCCCGTCCAGCGGAACCCCGACGGCCACCCCGACCAACAACCCGGGACCCATCGGCGGCTAGCACCCACGGCTGACCCCCGCCCCGACCGGGCGGGGGTCAGCCCTTTGCGTTTCCCCGGGAAACACCCCGCGCATCCGCACGGGCGGCCGGGGGGCCGCCAGCGGGCGCCCGCGAGCACGCGCGCAGTGCCGCCCCGAGCGCGCCTCCCGGGAGCCTGGCGGCGCCTCCTCGGGGCGCCTCGCTGCGCCCGCCGGCCTCCGAGACGCGGGCCGGCGACGGGCCCACGCGACAGCCCATTTCGGCAAGTTTCTTCCTTGACGTGTTAGTGCCTAGGCGCTAACTTTGTCCATGTCGGGCCGCACAAGAGCAGCCCACCGAGTGAGAAGGACCAGCCCAATGCAGCTGATGCGCCACTTCAAGCAGTACGAGACCGTCGCCCTCCGCACCTACGGCGAGCACTCCCGGCCCGTCGTCGCCCCCGGCACCCTCGGCCGCGTCGTCGAGACCGACACCCGCCTCGGGCTGGTCGCAATCACCTGGACCGGCGGGATCGAGGACGTCATCTCCTTCAACGACGGCGACATGATCCGCCTCGCCTGACACCCCGGCCGCCCCGCCCGAACCGGGCGGGGCGGCCCCCACCACCCGGGCCGCACACAGCAGCCCACCCACACCGAGAGAAGGACACACCGTGCCCGTCAACCTGGCCAAGGCCGAACCCGAGCCCACCGCCACCCTGATCATCAGCCGGAACAGCAGCCGCTGCAGCAACTGCCGACGCACCGCCCTGGCAGACCAGACCATCCACGACGTCATCCCGGGGTGGGGCGAACCGCGCCCGGGCTGCGGAGCCCGCTTCACCGCGACCACAACCGACTCGCCCGGGATGATCACGCCCGCCCGCCTCAAGGCGCAGCGCCCCGACCTGCCCGTCAAGGACGACCAGCCGGAGACCGCCCGCACCTCCCTCAACCCCGGCGACCGAGCCGCCTGGCGCATGCTGCGCCGCACCGACTCCGAGCAGTAGCCCACCCCGCTGGGCCCCGGCGACCCGAACCCGCCGGGGCCCAGCCCCACCCCCGGGCAGCACCGAGCAGCCCATCACTCCCCAAGGACGACACGATGACCAACCCCCCGCAGGAACTCGACCTCCCGCTGGTGCGCTCCCTCGCCAACCTGCTGGCCGCCCTGATCCGCAACTACCGCAACGACCCCGAGACGACCACCCAAGCCGAATACCTGGAGGGCGTGGAGACCGAGCTGCACAGCTTCCTGCGTAACCCCACCGACCCGCAGCAGCGCGACCGGATGATCACCGTCCTGGACGAGGTCACCCGCTTCACCGGGCAGTAGCCCACCCGGCTGCGCCCCGGCTACCCGAACCGGCCGGGGTGCGGCCGGCCCCGCACCGACACCGACGGGACCCCCGAATGATCAAGCGACGAACCGCCGTCCTGATCCTGCTGACCGTAGCCGCCAGCGTCTGGCTCGGCGCGAACACCTCCTACTACGACGCACCCGGCAACGCGGGCATCGCGATCGGCCCCAGCGAGTCCTGCCAGATCGGCTACGAGTGGCGCGGCACCCCCGGCTTATTCGCCTACTGCTGACCGCCCCGACGCTGCACGGGCCGCTGTCGGCCCGTGCAGTACGCCGACCACTGCTGACCTCCCCTCAGAGAGGACCTGATGTCTACCAAAGCCGAGCGTGCCGCCCTCACCGATCTCCTCGTGGAGGAGTGGCACGACTACGCCGAGATCCTGCGCTCGCGCGGCGAGACCTGGGACACCGTCAGCTTCCGTGACTGGTCCGACGGCATGTACATCGCCTCGGGGCGCGTGCACGCTCTCCTCAAGGCAGCCAAGATCATCGGCCTGCGCATCGACTACGCCGAAATCGACCGGCTCTACCGGGAGAAGCGCGACGCCCAGGCGCGGGCCCGGCGAGACGAGCTGCTGGCCGACCAGAACGGCTCCTGAGCCGCCCGGCACGGGACCACTACCTTCCGCTGCGCACCGGCGCCCCGAACCCGCCGGGGCGCAGCGGTCTACCCAGCACCCATTCCAGGCGGTGCTGCGGCTTCTTCCACCTCTACTCCAGGAGCAGTCCGTCTTGCCTTCCATCCCCTCTTCTCCCAACGGGCCGGCCATCACGGTGCGGGACGCAACCCGAGCCGACACCTCCGCCTTCATGGACGTCATCGCGCACGCGGACCCTGACGACCCCAACCCGTTCTGGCCCGCCCGGGCGGTGCTCGCCTCCCGGCCTGCTGGTCCGCTCTCTCACGGCGACAACCTGTGCTTGCTCGCCGAGGACAACGTCGGCGTTTTGGTGGGCGCGCTCCTCGCGGGGCCCCCGCGGTGGGTGCTCGACCACCCTGGTCTTGCCGGACAGGCCCAGGCGCGGAAGCTCCTGTTCTCCCGCGTGGCCGTGATCAACGGCGTCGCAGTTCATCCTGGCCACCGTCGGCAGGGCATCGCCAGGGCTATGCTCCGCAGCGCTGAGCAGCGCCTCACGCGGGCGGGCCGCGGCCTGGTGACCCTCGATCACAGCCCAGCCCTTGACGGGTTCTACCGCCGGCTTGGCTACAGCGTCAACGACGCCCTGGTCGTCCACGTGCCGGGGGATCGACTGCTTGCGATCGGCGACCCCAACCTCCGCCGGTCGTCCAAGGTGCTGGACCGTGCCACGCGTCTGGCCGACGTTCCCGGCCTGCCGTACCAGGTCGTCACCCGCCTCGTGCCCGGAGCATTCCTCCCGGACACCGGTGTCGTCTTCGACGGTAGGCGGCTGCGCTACTGATCCGCTCGGTCCGGCTGCCACCCCGATGGCAGCCGGACCTCCTTTCGCCTTGGCCGGTGCGCCGAGGAAGGTCGGTCCTCCTCCCAGTTCGGCGACCTGGCGCTGCTGCACTCCACGCGGCGACAAGTTGTTTACTTGATGAATAAGCGCCTAGGCGCTAACTTTGTCCATGTCGAGCTGCGCCGATCGGCAGAACCCGACGCCCAATCAGCCGTGACACCCAGAAAGGACAACAACCGCCGTGGGGCACCACATGTACCTTGTCGAGCCCATCCCCGAGGACAACACGGGGCTCCAGGAAGCGGTGGCGGCCCACGACGCCGCCCTCGCTGCCCGGAACGCCATGACCGTGCGCTCCGGTACTCCGGAGACGATCGCGGCGCACCAACGGGTGAACGCTGCCCACGCCGCGGTCCGCGCTGCCCACACCACCTACTTCGAGCTCAACCGGTGGCAGATGGCCGCCTACCGCCAGGCCATGCTGCGCCTGGGCATGACCGCCGCCAACGACTGCCCCGAGTTCCCCGAACTCCCGGCCGGCACCACTCCGGACGACCTGGACGTCGCCGCGCACCCGGACCGCTACGAGGACCGCAAGCCGAAGCCGGAAGTCGTCGCCTACAACGAGGCGCGGGAGAAGGTCCTGACCTGGCACACGGAGCCGCCACGCGCCATGGAGGCCCACAAGTTCGCGACTGCCCACCAGGGCTGGCTCGTGACACCCGCTGAGATCTTCGCCGCCCTGACCGTCTACCAGCGCGGGCACTCCTGGAAGGAGACCGCCGACCTCCTCCACGCCGCAGCGGTCAGCGACCTCGGCCTGTGGAACCGCTGGATCGACTTCCTGACCCGGGCGCAGCACCAGGGCGGCTTCCGCGTCTACTGACTCCTCATCCCGCTGGAGCTCCGGCTACCCGAACCGGCCGGAGTCCCAGCCCACCCTGCGAACCGAAGGACCAACCCTGTGACGCACGAGACGACCGACTCTCCGGCACCGGATCCGGATCAGCCTGGGGCCATACCGCTGCCCTTCCAGCCCGACGGGGTGGTCTTCACCCCCTTACCCCGAGCGGCACTGCGCATGTGGCGCGTCGCCGCCGTCGCTCGGGCGTCAGCCCTGTGCGCCGTCGGCACAGCCGCAGCCCTCACCGTTCCCCAGGTCTGGCCGCACGGGCCTTCCTGGCTGATCTGGCCGGTCCGGCTGGGCTGGGCAGTGGCCGCACTCGGTGCCGCGCGCGGTGCCGTCCGCTGGTGGCGCCTTCGGGCACGGTGGGAGTTCACCGGCTACGCCCTGACCGAGGACCGGCTGTGGGTGCGCGGCGGCCTGTGGCACCGCGGCCTGTACGAGCTGACGTACGGGCGAATCCAGGCGATCCAGGTCGACTCCGGTCCGCTGCAGCGGCGCTTCGGCCTGGCCTCCGTTCACGTCGCCACCGGCGCCTACCACCACATAAGCGTGCACAACGTGAACGCCGACGACGCGGAGCGCATCCGCGACGTCCTGTCCGTCGTCGCTCGCGAGCAGCAGGTGGCTCTGTGAGCGGGGACAAGGAGACGGTCCTCGAGGGACGCCTGCATCCCGTCACCCCGTGGCGGCGCACCTGGGCGGTGGCCTGCGGCGTGGCCGGGTTCCTCTTCCGCGATCTGCAGGAGTTGGTCCACTCCGCCCGGACCTGGCCCACGTCGGTGACGGCGTCCCTGGCGGCCGCGGCAACGCTGGCCGCAGGCGGATACGGCTACGCATCCTGGCGGTCCACGTCCTGGCGCCTGGACGCGGACGCGCTGCACGTGCGCACAGGGATCCTCCTGCGCCGCCGGCATCGCTTCGAGCTGGCCCACCTTCAGGAAGTAGACGTGACGCGCCCCTTCCTGGGCCGACTGATCGGCGTGTGCTCGCTTCGCCTATCGGTGTCCGGTCAGCACGCCCAGCTGAGCTACCTGTCCGAGGAGCAGGCCGGAGCGCTGCGCGAGGCGCTGCATGAGCGGATGGCTGCCGACGGCGCAGCCCCGGCACCGCCAGGGCCCGAGCAGTTCCCGCTCGCAGCCGCCACCGGGGCGGAGCCGGTAGTAACCGTCGCGCCCCGGACACTGGCTCTGGCGCTGCTGCTGGAGGTCCACACGCTGCTCCGTGCTGCGGTGACACTGGGCACGGGTCTCGTACCGTACCTGCTGTCCAGCGAGCCACTGACCCTGCTGTCGGCTCTCGGCGCCGCGGGCGCGGCGTGGCGGATGACCGGCTGGCGGTGGGCACGCTGGCACGGATGGACCCTGCGGGCCCTGCCCGGCGGCTACCGGGTCGACTTCGGGCTGTTCGACCGGCAACAGCAGACCCTGCGGCACGACCGCACGCACGCCGTCCTGCTGACACAGCCCGTCCTGTGGCGCCGGCGCGACTGGGTTCAGGTCCACCTCGCCACTGCCGGGCGCCACCGGCCGATACTGCTCGCGCCGGTGGCAACCCGAGACCAGGCCGATCAGCTGATCAGGCACCTGTACGGGCCCGACGGGCTCGAGGCGACCCGGATGCGGATCCCCGCGCCCAAGCGAGCACGCTACGCCGCCGTCCTCAGCCACACCCTGTCCTGCGTCGCACGCCACGGGTACTTCGCTGTCTGGCGCGGGCTCTTCCTGCGTAACGTCGTCCATCTGTGCCCTGCGGCGAAGGTGCAGTTCACCGGTCTCTCCCAGGGGCCGTGGCAGCGTCGCCTGGGCCTGGCGACCGTCCACGCCGCGCTGGCCGGCGGACCGCACCTGTCGGCCCGTCACCGCGATATCGGCGAGGCCGTGAACGTCGTCGCGGACCTGCGCAGCACCAGGGGACGGCGGCGGCTCCTGCCGCAGCAGTCCGATGCCTCCAACCCGCTGCCCGAAGCAACCGCCTGAACCAATCTGCGGACGGCAGGGCTGGCAAAGAGGCACCTGCCTCTTCGGGCACGTGGCGTCAAGTATAAAACTTGATGAGTAAGCGTCTAGACGCTAACATTGTCCATGTCGGACCGCACAAGCGCTCGACACGGCTGCTGATCCCCTGGCCCCCGACAGGGGATCAGCCCGACCTCAAGCCGCCGCCCCCGGGCACCCCCCTCCCGGGGGCGGCACCTGTTTCCCCGGGAAACAGCCCCGCGCCCGATTCAAGCTGAGAGGACACCTGTGGCCCCGACCACCATCTCGTTCGAGCAGGTCATCACCTACGTCACCAACAACTCGACCACGGCCGACCTCGACCGCTTCAACGCGGTCGCCGAACGGCGACGGAAGCATCTGCGCTCCACTCGGGAGGCCAGCGTCACGGTTGAACAATGGGTCCGCCTCGGCGGCCTGAAGGACTTCACGCTGAACGGACTGCGCGGCACCGTCGCCAGCATCGACAAGCGCGGCAGGGGCAAGACCGTGGCCAGCATCCGTCTCGACGCCGAGAGCACGATCCGCTACCGCAGCGAGCACTACGTTGCCACCGCCGATACCGAGCACACCCTGCCCGGTATCCCCCTGACCTGCGTCTACCCGGTCTGACACCTACGCCGCACCAGGAACCCGGCGCCCGACAGGCGCAGCACACCGAAAGGGAAGAACCGAGTTGAACGTCACCGCCGACGCCGTGAACGACTACCTGGCCCGCGACGCCAGCGAGGATGAACTGGACCGATACATGGAGGTGGCCCAGGAGCGCCGGGGCCTGCTGGCGACGGCTGGCATGGCTGCGATCCGGGAAGGCGCCGCAGTGGCCCTCGGCAAGATGAGTCCGAGCTACCTGACGGGGCTGACAGGAACGGTCGTCCACACAGAGTGGGCCGGCAGGCGTCTGGCCACCATCCAGTTCGACGAGAAGTCGACCGCCGTGCTCCGGGCGAACGGGCGAGCCCCCGAAGGGGCCACCCGCCACATCATGACGGGGATGCCCATCAGCGCCTGCCTCCCGCAGTGACGAGGGTGCTGCCCGTGCTGCGCCGCCGGTCGAGATGCAACGACCACAAGAGCGCAGCGAGCTGAACACCCAACCGCTGGGTCCCGGTCACCCGAACCGACCGGGACCCAGTGCCACCCGCACCACCTTGCCCACCCGACCCGGCTGAACGCCCCGGAGCGCACCGTGACCACAACGACCTTCGTAGGTGAAGAGCGCACCTTCACCTACCGCATCAACGGCGCCGACCCGATCACGGACTCGGAAGGCCGGGACCGTACGCCGCGCGTCGTCCGGATCACCTACCAGGACAGCACGGTGACCAACATCGCGCTGGACGAGGGATGGGGCGCCTTCCTGATCAACTTCGGCGTCTTCTCGCTCAGCAAGACCATGCTCGCCGCCCCTGGCATGTGGCCGGCCTGGCTGCGCACCCTGATAGAGCGCCACCGTCCGGGAGTCCTGGCCGACTACACCGTCATCGTCAACGAGGTCCCGAACTATGGCGGGGACGAACAGTGGGCCGTCACAGTCCGGGCAGCGAACGGCGACGAAGCGAAGCGCCTGGCAGTCGAGCTCCTGGAGAAAGAGCGGCTGCGGCAGGCCGACAAGCATGACGGCCCGGACCCGGACCGCGACAAGCCGGTGCTCTTCGCCGAGTACTCGGCGTTCTGGGTCCTTCCCGGGACCCCAGTGACCGATTCGTACAACACCTACGACTTCCGGGAGCAGCAGCAGGCTGCCGGAGACGCCTCCGCCGACGACCACGGGTAACCCCTCGGCGGGGCCTACCCGCAGAGCATCGGTCACGGCCCGGGCCCGCCCTCGGGGGTCGGGCCCGCGGTCGCATCACACGTGGCGGGCTCGGAACCACGGCCCATCCGGTGATGTGGTTCAGGCCGGACGGGGAGCGATCGGGCGGGCCCGGTCGAGGAGTTCGCGGACGTGGGGGTTGCGGCGGTGCGGCTTGGTGGCCGAGAGCATCGTGCGGAAGCGGTCGTCGGCCCGGCCGGACTGGACGTGGGGGTAATCGTCCAAGGCAAGGGTCCAACTCTGGACGGCTTCCTCCAGGCGACCGGCTTCGAGCTGCCATTCGGCGAGCATCGCTCGGTGGCGGACGCGAGCGCGCCGGTACACCGCGGGCCGGATCTTCTCGGAGTGCTGGAGTGCTCGGATCGCGCCTTCGCGGTCGCCGAGTTCGTAGTTGACCTGAGCGACGTGGTACGAGAGCGAGGAGGGGTCGTAGGAGCCGTGGGCCTTCGCCTTGGACTCGGCCTGTTCCATGGCGGTTTCGGCTTCGCGGAGCATGGCCAGGGCGCCGGCGCGGTCGCCGGTCTGGGCGAGGGCGTGGGCCTGCTGCCCGGCAAGGAAGGCCCGCATCCTGGGCCCGGCCTCGGGCGACGCCGCCGCGGCGGCGTTCGCGTACCGCAGCGCGGCGGCGCCGTGGCCGAGCTCTACGGCCTGGACGCTCATCCCGCGCAGGGTCGTGCAGTAGGTGAGGTGGTCGCGGGCGGCCAGGGCCAGCTCCAGCGCCTTCTTGTAGTACGCCTGTCCGAGCGGGTCCAGCCGCTCGTCCACCGCCATGTAGCCGGTCAGGTAGAGGTGGTCGGCGGCGGCGGACAGCATGGCCTTGCGGACCTCGTCGGAGGCGGTGGCCTTGAGGTACGGGGCGATGTTGTTGACCATGAACGCTGCAGCCATGGGGCGGGCGGTCCGGCCGCCGAACTGGTCGTCCAGTTCGCTGATCTTCTCAGTCATGGCGATTACGGACTCCACCTCGGCCATGCCGATCCGGGTGTGCGGGTCGGTCTTGAGCCGTTGGAACCGCCCGAGGTGGTCGGGCCAGCCGGGGATGGTGAGGGCGACCGAGTACAGGCCCGCTCCGAGTACGCCCCTGCGCGATGGGTCCATGTCCATAACCCCCAAATCGATCAGTCCCGCCACCGTATCCGTGGACTGTGGCTGAACGTCGGGCTGATCGGTGAAGCCGGCCTCGAAGGCGGTGACCGGCCGCCCCAGGCGGCGGGTCAGGGCCTCCAGGACCACCGTCCGGTACTTCGCCATGGGGCGGGTACCGGCAAGCCAGTGGGAGACGGCGGACTCGTCGTACCGCAGCTTGTACCCGGCTTCGGTGCCGGCCCGGTTGACCGCCCGGGCGAACTCGCCGTTGCTCGCCCACCGGCACTCGGCGACCAGGGCCGCGAACTTGCCGTTCGGTGTCCGTTCGCGTGCCACCATCGCCGCCCCCGGGCCAGGTTTCAAGGGTTTCAAGCATCCGGGGTGTCTCTACCGTGTTCACGCCCCGCGCACACCTGTTGACTCGATGTCAGGCCGAGCGAGAGCCCCGACAACGGCGGACCGCTTCGGCTTCACGATCGGCGGCACCGCCCACCCGCTCGTCCATTCCCGGGTGGCCGGTGCCGCTTTCCAGGCCAGCGCCGAAGGGTTCCACCGTGATCGTGCACTCCCATGTCTTTCGCCTGCCCCGAGATCCGGTCTCCGTGCCCGTCGCCCGCCGCCGAGTGAGGACCCGCATCGTCAGCTGGGGCGTCCTGCTCGACAAGGACGCCCGGCTCGCGCTGGACACGGTCACCTCCGAGCTTGTGACCAACGCCGTCCGGCACACGCACAAGCCGACGCTCACTGTCGCCGTCTACGTCAGCGTGCCGCTGCGGCGGGTCCTGGTCGAGGTCTACGACGGCTCGATCACGCTGCCCCGGCGCCGCCGGGCCGGCGCGGACGCGGAGAGCGGCCGCGGGCTGGAGCTGATCGAGCACCTGGCCTTGGCCCACGGGGCCGAGCGGACCGAGCGGGGCAAGCGGGTCTGGGCCGAGCTGGCCCTGCCCGAGCAGCCGGTGACCCGGCGCCAACTGATGGCCGTCCCGCGGCGCGCGATCCGAGCCGTCCTGCGCGCGCTCCCGCGCCCCCGGCAGTCCCCGATACAACCGCCGTTCGCGCCCGGCAGCACCCGCCCCCGCACCGCCGCCTGACCGCCGCCCCCTCGAAGGACGAGACCTGATGACCGATGTGACCAGCGCCGATGGAATCCTCGGCCGCCGCGGGCTGCGGACCGGCATCGAGTGGTCCACCCCTGGGGCCGCCCGCGCCCGGGCCGCCCAGCTCGTCGCCGAGCACCGTGCCCGCCGCCAGGAGATCGTCCGCAACCCGCACCTGGCCGCCGACTGGGCCCGCGCCGCCGTCCGCGCCCGGCCCCTGCTGGCCGCCGTCCAGGAGGCGATCGGGCCGGACGTCGCCGTGGAGAACACGTTCCTCGTGGTGAAGTGGCCCCACCGCGCCTTCGAGATCCCCTGGCACCAGGACGGCATCGACGCCCGGCTCGAACTCGACCCCGACCGGTCCGTCTCCGCCTGGCTGGCCATCAGCGACGCCACCCTCGACAACGGCTGCCTTCACGCCGTGGCCGGCTCCCAGCACTTCGGCTACCTGCCGTTCGCCTCCGAGGCCGACCACGGCGCCGAACGCGGCCGGGCCGACCAGGCGACCGGCTTCACCACCGACGCCACGACAGCCCTGCCCCTGCCGTCCGGGTCCGCCCTGCTCATGGACAGCCGCCTGCTGCACCGCTCCGGCACCAACACCGGCGACGGCGCCCGCGTCGGCCTGAACGTCCGCTACGTCGCTCCGGGCGGCATCCGCCGCCGCGACGCCCAGAGCCCCAGCCCCGCCCCGGTCACCGGGACGGGCTGGTAGCACCACCCACGGGATCAACACCCAGCGAGAGGAGCACAACACCGTGACCATCCTCGAAGAGATCGCCACCCGCGAGGACCTGGTAACCCGGGTCCGCGTCCTGACCGGGGAGGACGCCGACGCGGCCCGCCGCGCCGACAAGACCCCGATCGCCAAGTCCGACTGCACCTACTACTGCCCCGACGCGGCCACCGCCGAACGGTGCATCCAGTCCCTGCGCGAGTCCGACGAGCGCCTGCGCAACCGCCCCGAGGAGCTCATGCTCTGGGACTGGCAGTGCACCTACTGGGAGGCCGAGCCCGGCAACCCCAACGGCGGCGGCACCGTCCTGCTCGGCGTCGCCTGGTACGACCAGGCGTTCTTCGACGACCGCCGCGACGCCTGGTTCGGCGCCATGCACCAGCGGATCTACAAGGACCTCGGCATCCCGCTGGAGGACATCACCGTCACCCACTGGCAGCTGCTCGCCAGCTGACCTGAGCACCACCAGCACATCGGCCGGGCCCCGCACCGCGGGGCCCGGCCCGTGCTCAGTCGCGGGCCGCCAGCTCCGGCACCGGCAGAGCCTCCGGCAGCAGCCGGCGCCCCCGTGCCAGGGCCAGCACCAGCACAGCCCCCGCCCCGCCGACCGCCGCCACCGCCAGGCCGCCGCCCAGGAACGCGGCCCTCGGCCCGGCGGCAGCGAGCGCCGGGACGAACAGCATCGAGACCGTCCCGCAGGTGCGGATCACGGTCAGGTCCACCGTCAGCAGCCGCCTGCGGGCGGCCGGAGGGAACAGCGCGAAGTGCGTCGACAGCGCGATCTGCAGGAATGGCGACACCGTCCCCGACAGCACGGACAGCGCCAGCAGCACTGGCAGCGACCCGGCCAGCCCGGTGCCGGCCAGCACCAGCCCGGAGGCCGCCCACGCCCCGCAGTACACAGCCGTCAGCCGCGCCGGAAGCCGCACGTTCCCGGCCACCAGGTTGCCCGCCAGGGCCCCGGCCCCGCTGCAGGCCAGTACCGCCGCGTAGGCGGAGGCCCCGGCTCCGAGGCGGGCGGCCAGCAGGGCGGGCATCGCCAGCGACACCGCCCCGGCGAAGATCCCGATCCCGTGCACGGCCAGCACCACCCCGGTGTCCGGGTGGGTCCGCACCAGCGACCAGACGCCCGGCCGCACCCCCGCCGCCTTCGGCCCGGCCTGCGGAGCGGCGGCCGCGGCCGGCCGGACGCTGGCGGCCAGCAGCACCAGGGCGAGAGCCGAGAGCGCGAACGTCGCCGCATCCACCCAGAACAGCCCGGCCAGCGGCATCACCGCCAGCAGCAGCCCGGCCGCCCCCGGGCCGGCGATTCGGGCGATCCGGCCGGTCAGGTCCATCAGCCCGCTGACAGCCTGCACCTCGCCCGGCCGGACCAGATCCGGCACCATCGCACCGAGGTTCGGGTCGAACAGGGCCCCGCCAACCCCCAGCAGCGCGGCCGAGGTGATCAGCCCGACCGTGCCGAACTCGGCCCACGCCCACGGCAGCGCGGCCACCAGGACAAGCCGCACCGCGTCCACCGCTGCCAGGGCCCGCAGCGACGCAAACCGGTCCATCACCCGGCGCCCCACCGTGCCCAGCACGATGTACGGCAGGGACTCGGCGACGGCCACCAGGCCCATCGCCCCGGCGCCCGACCGCTCCCAGGCCATCCACATCACGGCCATCGCGTACAGCCGGTCACCGAACACCGACGCCGTCTGCGCCCCCCACAGCAGAAGCACAGGCCCGCGCCGCAGCAACCGCACGTATCGCATGATCCACTCCGCCCCAGGAAGCACGAAGTCCCGGCAGCGAGCCGCCACCGGGAACTCCCCACACCCTAGGGCAACTTGAAGCGCCGCCGTCGCAGGCGCCCCGAGCCCTGCTGGCCGCCGCCGGTGGCCACACCCGCCACTCGCCCCCGACTCAGAACTGCGGCAGGCTGGCCACCAGGACACCCGCCGGAGAACAGCCATCCCGGAAGGACTTCCGTGCACCCCCTGATCACCGAGCTCGGCCTGGACGGCGACCCGAAGCTCCTTCACGAGCGACGCGGCACCACCTTCTTCAAGGTCGGCGACACCGCCTTGAAGATCACCGGCGGGCTGATGGCCGGCCGCGAGGGCGAGGTGCTGGCTGCCCTCGGCGCCGACCACTACCGGGCCCACGGCCGGTACGGGGACGGCACCTGGCTGGCCATGCGGTGGATCGACGGAACCAGCCTGTGGGACGCCCTTGAACCCGCCCACCGGGGCGGCGACACCCCGGCCATGCGCCGGTCGGTCCTGACGGCTGCCGCCGCGGCGGCCGGAGTACTCGCCGACCTGCACGCAGCCGGCTGGACGCACGGCGACCTGCAGCCCGACCACGTCGTCTTCGAGGACGACGCCGTACGGATCATCGACCTGGCCTGTGCCCAGGGACCCGTCCAGGTCCCGTTCTACGTCCACCGCGGCGGCCTGGCCCACACCACCGCCCCCGAAATCGCCGCCCTGATCATCGGCACCACCGACCACATCACCACTACCCCCGAGGCGGACGTGTGGTCGCTGGGTGCTTCCCTGTTCTGGGCCTGGACCCGCACCCCGCCCACCGCCTACCGCGACTCCCACGGCCGCCGCCCCGACCTCCTCGCCGACACCGCCGCTGGCCGCCGCCACGACGTCGCCACCGTCCGGCCCTGGACCTTCCCCGCTTTCGAGGACGCCCTGCGGGCCGCCCTTGCCCATGACCCCGGTCAACGGCCCTCCGCCCGCACGCTGACCGACGTGCTCCGCTCCGCTGGAGACGGCGCCCCCCGGTGACCGCACGGTGTTCGTTGTCCCGTCTGACGACTACAGGTCGGCTGGCGTCAGTTCGGCCCGACGTCGGATCGCTCGAGGTCGATGGCGAAACCTGGAGAACTCGGTGGGCGCCGCCTGGTCCGCCTCGATCTCAAGGACGACCGTCGGTTCGACGGGCAGGTACGCGATCGATGGAGCGCCTGGCAAGCCACCGACCGTTCCGGGCAGCTCGGCGATCGGACCGGCAGGGCGCAGTAGCGGCGCGACCTCCGCCCGCAGCGGCCCGGGGATCGGCAGGGTGACGCCGACCGGGCGGAGCCTGCCGCGGATCGGCTGGGCGAGCACGAAGGCCTGCTGGGGGGCGGCTGCCTGGGTCACACCGACGATCACCGCTTCGACGGTGTGGGTGCGCCTCCACTTCTGCCAACCGGACCTGTGGTTTTCCCTGTATGGCAGGTCGGGCTTCACCACCAGGCCCTCAACACCACCGCCCAGGCCACCGACCCAGCGCAGCGCGGCCGCGCGGTCCGCGGTCGCCGGCATCGGACGGATCGACGCAGGCGCATCGGCAAGGAGCCGTTCGACCTCAGCGCGCCGTTCGAGGTACCGCCTGCCTCGCCAGTCGGTGTCGCCCAGGGCCAACAGGTCGAAGACAGCGAAGTGGACGGTGAAGTCCTCGCCGCGTCGAGGCCCGCGGGCCCTCGTCTGCAGCTTGGAGAACACCAGGTTCCCGTGGGCGTCGAGCGCGATGATCTCGCCGTCGACAACCGCCTCGGGGAGCTGAGATAGCGCGCCGGCGATGTCGGCGAACGCCGTCGACAGGTCGGTTCCTCTGCGTGACCAGACTCGCGAGCCGGGCCCCGTCAGGGCAGAACCTCGCCACCCGTCCAGCTTCGCCTCCCAGAGGCCCGTGGTGGCCGCAGGCAGCTCGGTGACCGGCGCGGCCAGCGCCAGCGGCGGGGGAAGGACGAACGGGGCCATGCTTACGCAACGCCCACGTCAGGACTCGTATTGCCTCGCGTTGGGTTCAGCCGCCCTCGGAGACGAAATACGTTCGATATGAGCCCTGCTGGCTACACCCACCGCAGTCTCTCTGGTGGCTCCGACTGGAGAGATCCCAGACGGATCAGCGAAGACCGCACCGACCCCGACACGCACAGTGACGAGTGGCACATCTGTCACCTCTACATGGCGGGGCAGTGGCACGAGGCACTCGTCACCGCCAGGCGCAAGACCTTCGGCGACGGCGCCCTGGTGTTCCGCGCCCGCTGGGGTCTCGGGCCCGAACAACGGGGATGGCTCCGCTGCCCACCTGGCACCCTCGTTCGAGTGGAGCCGCCCCAGAGCCGACCCTACGAACCGGCGCACTGAGTGCAAGCAGCTCCGGTGGGCGCTGCGTGGTGTTTCCCGGGGAAACACCACGCACAGCTTCTGCGCCCACGTGACCTGCCAGTAAGCTCTTCCGCTGGGGCGGGGCCGTTCGGTTCGGGACGGCCTCGCCCTTCTTGCATGGGCAGGGCATGCCGGGCTCCTGTGTCAGTCCAGCAGGGAGAAGTTCAGGTCCACGATCACGTCCCTGGCGCTGGCATCGGTCCGCGTAGCCAGGTGGTTGCGGAGCATGTCCCAGAAGTCCGACCAGCCGTTGAGGACCGAGCGCCCTGTTACGCCGCCCGGGCCGCCAGTTCGGAGCACAACCTGGTGCGGCAGATCACCTTCGAAGGCGTCCTCATCGACATAGGCGAAGCCTCGGTTGTCGAGCTCGGCCATGAGCCGGGAGGTCCGGACGGGTTCGGCTTCGCCGTTGTGACGGCCGAGTTCCCACAGGTCGATCGGAGCGTCCCGCTCGATGAGAAATGCGAGCACCTGTCGAGCGGCCGGCGTGAGCTCTCCGATGAGTCCTGCGATCCGGTTGACCTCCTCCACGTGCCAGGCGCGCTCTTCCGGGTCGTCGCCCAGCCAGAACTGGTTCAGGGTCGAGCAGGGCCGGACCGTGCTGGCCTTCGTCACGTCGAGAAACTGCTCCTCGAAGCGCTCAACCACGTACCTGACCTTCGCCTCGTGACGCTCCTTCATCGCCCGCAGGTACTCAACGGTGTACTGATCCCGACTCCCGACGTGGTCGATCATGGTGTGGTGCGTGCCGCACAGAATCACCAGATTGCTGAAGTGCCGCAGCTCGTCGTCCGTCAACGACGGGTCGTTTCGCGCGCCCGTGGAGCCGACTCCGATGATGTGAGCGATCTCGCCGACCCAAGCGCCGCTCTCGTCCATGAGCCGCTGCGTACAACCGTCGTAGGCGCACTCATTACCGGAGAGAACCCACAGATCGCGGGCCACCTGGCTGAGCGGCTCCAGTCGGGTCTGAGTCTTCTTCTCGGTGCTCTGCGTCATGCTGCTGCCCCTCCCGCTTCCAGCGAAGGCGCTCAGCTTAAGGAGCCGCGGGGCCAGCACGACACCCGATTCAGGACAGGCACTCGCTACGACCGTCACCTGCCAGCTGCGGACGGCGTTGAACAGCACGACCCACGCTGTCGAACCAGGGGACGCACGGATATGACGACCGCGCCCGCCGATGCTGTCGAGCGGTTGTTGCCCGCAGTTCTCGAGAACATGGAACGCCTCGGCTACAAGCGGCACCGCCGGGATTCCATCCCGCTCCTGTTCGCGTTCAGGGCCACCGAGCACGGGGCCAGCCAGACGGCCATCTACCGGGCGCTGATCCCAGCCCAGCTGTGGCGCCGGAAGTCCCCCGACGGCGTGTCTTGGAACAACCCGGCTGATGACCTGGAGGACCTGGCCGAGAAACTCGCACTGCAACGGGCCGCCGGCGGGACTGACGCATTCGGGTGCCTCCAGGCCGAGACAGCCGGCCGCAGCCAGACGGGGATCGTCGGCTGTGCGCTCTGGGCGCGTGCCTGGACCCTGCCGACGGGCACCTTGCTGGATGAGGAGTCGGCGCTGCGCAGCATTCGCGGTGAGCGAGTCCTCCAGGAACAACCGAAGCGGGTCGGCGCCAGCCTGCTCAACGCACGGGACATCACGGGCCGCGAGTACCAGATCCTGAGGCGAGACCGCGGCGAACCGATGTACGCGGCTACCGGCGCAGGAGTTGCGGACTGGCACGACCTGCCCAACCAGTCCAACACCCGGATCGGGTTCGCCCTCGAGCAGATCACGGCTGCGCTGGCGAGCGGACTGCTTTCGCTGTCCTGAGGCTCGGACGCCATAGCCGCGCCCGCTGCGCGACGTGGCCGCGCCGGAGCCGAAGCAGGTTGACGGGCGCCATGGGCAGTTGCGGCAGCCGTCGGGCGTTCCTCCTGTAGCTCCACGTTGACTACGAGGGCGGGTCGCCGGCTACCGCATCCGCACCGATGCCCTTCCCGCATTCCGGCGAGGGCGGGGAGCGGACGCACAGCGTTCCGTCACCACGCCCACGAGACCGGCCACGCCGGCGCCGAGAAGCGCCCTCGACAGACCCTGCACGACCTCGCCGCGGGGGGCATCCTCCAACTCGACACCGATCCCGCCTCCCGGCCGTAGCAACCACTCATCTCAGAACAGTGGGATCTGGCCTCGACCGGCCTTGTTGGCCAGTGGCCGTCGCCGAGACGCAGCAGTGCCTGAGGGGACACTCCACCGCTCGGGCCGCAGGATGGTCCGCCCGGGTACGGGCGTCTGCGTTCCGGCTAGGCGCGCGACGGTGGTCTCGACGGTCGCGGCGAGCATGGTGGGGGTGACGAGGTCCGCGTCGAAGGTCTCGGTCCAGCCGTTCGGCATGGTGTCCCGGTTGAGGTAGGGGCGATGGCCGGCTTCACGCAGGTGCCGGAGGACGGCTTGCTCGACGGCGTGCGCCTCGACACCGGTGGTGAAGTGCCAGTCCCGGGCGAGCACCCAGCCCGATCGACGGTGGTGGTTGACCCGTTCGTTGCGCCCTGCGGTGCCGCCGATTCCGATCTTGACCGCGTTGTGCTGGTGATGCTGCATGACATAGACGCGGGCGGGGGCGGTGAGGTCGAATCCGTGACTCGCGCAGAACCGGCAGCCCCCGCCGGTGCGGATCCTCATGAGCGTCGGCGAGACCTCGCTTCCGCAGGTCGTGCAACGGCACCGCCACGGAGTCATCGAGGTGACGTACGCCTCCAGAGGCTCCAGTCCGGCCGCGCGCATGTCCGCGGCCGCGACATCGGGGTCGGCCTTCCTCGCCTCGGCCGCTCTCACGTCGGCGCAGTGTCGGCAGCCCCCCTGTTCGGCCAGGATGCCGCCGAGGGACGGTGAGGTCTCGCGTCCGCAGCCGGTGCACCGGCAGCGCCACGCCTGCTGGCGGCGGCCGGAGTACGGCTCCAGCGGCTCCAGGCCGGCGGCGCGCATGAGGGCCTCTGCCTCGTCCGCCAGCCAGCGACGACGTCCACCCGGTGCGGGTGGACAGTAAGGGCATGCCCGCAGGCCGCGCCGAAGGTTGTGCAACCGGATCTCGACATCGCGACCGCAGGTGTCGTGGCGGCAGGCCCACAGCCCGGCCGGGCCCGGGTAGGACTCCAGCGGTGTCAGACCGAACGTCTGGAGTGCGGCGGCAGCCTGCTCGCCGTCGGTGCGGGGCAGTTCCCGACGGCGAGCCTTCGCCCGGCTGATGCCCACACCGGCCTTCTTGCGCCCACACGGCCAGCACCCGCCCTGGCCCTGCTTGATGGATCCGTGGGTCGGTGTCACGGTGGCGCCGCAGGCCGTGCAACGGCATGGCCACGGGTTGTCGGTGCCCGGGTAAGTCCCCAGGGGTTCCAGCCCTGCCGTACGCATCAGGGCGGCGGCGTCCTCTGCGTCGACCGGGGCGTTGGGCGCGCACCACCGGCAGATTCCGACGCCGCGCTTCACGTTGGAGTACCGGGCCTTCACCTCCCGCCCGCACACCTCATGCCGACACAGCCAGTGGCTCATCGCCCCCGAGTACGGTTCCAGCGGCTCCAGGCCGGCTGCGCGCATCAGGGCCTGCGCTTCTTCCGGTGGGATCGGCGCCGTGCCCGCGCAGTACCGACAGCCGCCTTGCCGGCCGGAGGAGATGTTTCCCAACCGCGGCGTCACCTCCCGGCCGCACGCCTCGTGCCGACAGCGCCAGGGGGAGCCCGCACCCGGATAGGGCTCCAGTGGTTCGAGTCCCGCAGCCCGCATGATCACGACCGGATCGCGCGGGTCCTTCCGCGGACGCCCTCTCGTCATCCTGACCTCCTGTCAGCGCACCAGGCCCAGCGGAGGATCTCATCGGCCACTGACATCGCGGCCATCACCGTCTCCCCAGGTGCGCGGTGAGCGGCGCGAGGGGCAGCGCTACGGTGTCCAGCATGAGAGAGGACGGACAGGGCTTACAGCAGGCTGCGACCTCGGCGGAGGACGCCCGGCGGAGGGCGGCGTGGAGCGAGCAGGCCGGACGGGACGGGCACGCCGTGGTCGCCTGGCAACACCTGGCGCCAGCGTCGGCGTCGGCGGACACTGCGCAGATGGTGCGGATCGCGGCGTACCTGCGGTGGCGCTGCTGGGCGGAGGCGGTGCTGTCCGGGCTGCAGGTCACCGGGCAGCCAGAAGTGGTCGTGAACGGCATGGTGATGGGAGAGGCAGGGCCGGTGCGCGCGAGGCCGAGTCAGGCCATCCAGATGGTCGAGGTCGTGGCAAGCGTGTCGGCCCGGCTGGTGGGGCACCCGGCCGATCCCCAGGTACTGGCAGTGGCATCGGCGTTCACCACAGAGCTGGCGCAGGACGTGACGGCCGAGCGGATGACCGTGGCTGGGCGGACCGTCGCCTGGCCGGGTCACATCTTGCAGTAGGCACGGACGGCGAAGGCGCGTAGCAGCAGCACGATCAGGGCGACGCCGGTGGCCCCTGGTGGGGGACGGTCGACGCTCCGAACTGGCTGGGGCGCCGCAGTCGGTCCGCCGCTCACAGCGGCGGACCGCCTCATCCGGACCGGACTGCGCCGTCGCAGATCGGGCAGACCCGCCCGGCCCACCGTGGCGGGTACCACCGGCTGCCCGGCCCGGGCGGCTGCCAGTGCTCGACCAGCATTGCGCCACTGTCGCGACCGCACAGCGTCGTCGGCCCGGGATCGCCCGGCACGTCCGGATCGGACGGCGCAGCATGGACCTGCCGGACCGCTGAAAGCTCGACCGGTTCCCCGCTCGCCGTGATGGTTCTCGCGTCGGCGGGCTCTGTGAGTTCCAGGAGCACGATCACCATGGGTCCACCGTGCATCGCAGGGGAGGACGGCGCACTCGGGGGCAGCTGGTAGGTCTAGGCGGGGCGCCGGCCGCGCTCGGCGCGGCGCCCCGCAGACCGCCTGCCACGGCCCCTATCCGCTCGGCGTGAGCGCGGCTGGCATCGGCGGTGCCGCTTCGGCGGCGCTGGGGTCCTCGCCGGGCGCCGAGCGCCTGGCGAGGATCCGCTTCACTCGGCTGGGCGGCACGCCGGTGGCCTGGGCGATGTCGCCCAGCGTCGTCCGCCGCAGCAATAGGGCGGCCACCGCCTCACCCAGGGCCGCCTCGTACGCGGCCTCGGCCGACCGCAGGTGCTCCAGCTCCGGCGTCACCGCGGTGATGGTGACCGGCGCGGTCACCCCGACGAGGGCGAGTCCTTCTTCGGTGTTCTCGCGTGCCGCTTTCAGCGTCCGCCCGTGCCCGTACACGTCGTGTTCGGGGACGTGCACCACCCAGGTCCGGCCGCGCCGGACGGCCTCACACTCGATGCTGTCGCTCACGCTGCGTTCCTCATGGTGTCGATGACTTGCTGGGCGACCATGTCCGGGATGGGCGTGGGCAGAGCCACCTGTCGGTTCCCGATCCGGTACAGCGTGTGCGTCTCGCTGTCACGGATCGGGGTGACGGTGAGCCCCAGGTGGCGGGCAGCAGCGCGGATGCGCAGCAGCGGGCCTCCCGCGTCGGCCCCGGCCCGAAGGCTTGCGGTGACCTCCTGGGCCAGCTTCCACTCCTGTACGGTGACCACGGGCTCGTGCACGATGCCCGGTGACCACACCCACTTCGAGATCGGGTTCAGCCGGGAGTGCCCTTGTCGGCCCGTCCGGGAGCACTTCCGGTTGTACACCTGGTAGCCCGTCAGCTTCGGGTTGGCGCAGAGGCCCTCGACCAGGTTGTGTGTCCACCGGCCCGGGTACCGGTCGGGCTCGGCCGACAGGATCGCGATGATCTCCGCAGCCTTCAGGTGCTCTTCTCGCCGCAGCCGGCACAGTTCGCGGGCTGCATCGAACCGGCGCGGGTCGGGGTGCGGGGCCAGCTTGTGCTTGAGTCGCTGCGCACCGAAGCGTCCGCTCTCCCGTGCCGGGGCGTTCTCATCGATGACCCGCACGTACGGGTACGGCGCGTAGCCGTGGTTCCAGCCGGCGAGGGCGTGCTGGCACTGCCCGCCCATGGACATCTCCATCAGCGTCTTCTTGAAGACCTCCGCCTCGACCTGGCCGTACCGGCGGGTGCGGAGCCTCCCGGACTCGGTGCCGCCGGTCGGCTCGTTGGCGTACACCACCTCCACGCCAATCCGCTCGAGCTCGTACTCCACGGTGAGGCTGGTCAGCATGGCGCGGGCGACCCGGTCGGAGCGCTCCGCCAGGACGTGGGTGAAGCCCATCAGTTCGGCCCGGTCCACCAGGTCCTGCAGTCCGCCGTGCCGAGGGGTCGGGACAGCGAGCGCGTCGTACATCTCCTGCGACCCGAGTCCCCGCAAGTGCGGGGGCAGCATGCCGGACTCGACGTCCCAGAAGTACGCGGCGAACTCCTCACCGGGCTCCAGGCGTTCGGAGGCGAGGGCAACCTGCCGGGGGATGGACGTAGCCGGGTTCTGGTTGTCCTTGGTGGAGACCCTGCCGACGAACACCGGCCGGCGAGGACGGTCGTCCTGCTGGAAGATCAGCAGGTCACTGAGATCGATAGGCGGCCCGAACAGGGCGGTCATGTTCGTCACGAGCGGGACTCCCGGTGGTCGGCACAGTCGTGGGTGGACCAGGCGTACTCGAGGGAGGTGCGGGGCGAGCCCGGGCGGCTCCAGGTGCAGGCCGTGCAGTGGGCGAGGTAGTCGCCGCGGCCGGCGCAGCCGCTCTCGGGGTCACGTGGCTTGCCGCTGGACGTCAACCGGTGGGGGCAGACGGTCTTGTCGGGGTGCCTCGACTGGACGAGCATGCGGCGGACACTGCGCTGGGGCATCAGTCGGTGTCCTCGCTCGGCTCGGGCAGGCCCCAACGGGTCAGCAGCTCGCTGACGATGCCCTGGAACTCCTCTTGGTGTCGCTCTCGCAGCACCTGGAGGGCTCGTTGCTGGATGCCCTGCAGGGCGGGGATGGCGTCCAGTGCGATGTCGACACCGAGCACCTTGTAGCCGACGGCCGTGCGGGGGTGGTACCAGCAGAATCCGTTGAGCTTGCGGTACGGGAGGGGGTAGCCGAGTGCGGGAAGGTCGCGCTTGCGCACGGTCTTGGCGGACATGCGTCGCATGACGGGTCCGAGTTCGACGGGCTTGACTCGCAGCGGGTGGCCGGCGTCGGTGCGGGCGTGGTTGAGCTGGAGGGCGATCTCGTGGATGTCGAGTGGGCGGTCGGCGCGGGCGAGGACGGCGAAGATTTCTCGGCTCAGGTTCATGGGGGTCTTCCGGTGGAGTGGGGTGCGGCGGGCGCTGCGTCCGGCCGGTTCGGGTAGCCGGACGCAGCTGGGGCGGCAGGTCAGCGGGGCAGGCGGCCCTCGAACTCGACAGTGAGGGCGGCAACCGACAGACGGCGCCAGGCCACGACACCGGACGGGGGCGTGAACACCTCGTCGTAGTGGGCGGGCCAGTGCTTGTCGGCGGGGTAGTGCTCGATCACGCGGATCGCGGTGTCCGGGTGCCACAACTTGCTCAGGGCGGCACGGACCTCACGCGCAGCGTTGGTGATGCTCATGCCGGTGCCGTGCTCGGTGACGAAGCAGGTGACGTGACGGGGGCCCGTGGCGAAGGCCCGCATGGGCCTGGTCGCGGGGCCGGAGGGGGTGTCGTACACGACCTCCGTCTGTTCCATCTGGGGGTACCTCGGCTCGCCGGCCGTCGGGCTCGGCTGTGCAGGGCACTGCTGGCTGTGCTCGATGACGGCCCGCAGGATCGGGTCGAGCTGTTCCTCGGGGGCGATGTCGGCCGTCGGGCCGTTGCACGGTTCGTGGATCAGCAGCAGGTCTGTGTCGTTGGCGGCACGGGTGAAGACGTAGGTTCCGTGGGCGAGGAGCCGCAGAGCCTCGGCGAGCTGTTGGTCCTGGGTTGATCGGTTGTCGGCACTGGACATGGCGGACCCTTCCCGGGGCGTTGGGGATGTGCTGGCGGGGGCGGTGACGTTGCTCAGATACGGAGCGACGCGTCGAGCTGACCGGTGCGCAGTTGGTCGTAGATCTGCTGAGTCGTACGCGCGAACTGCTTCGGGTGGCTCTTGGCCAGGACCTGCAGGGCGGCCTGTTGGGCCTGCTCCCAGAGCGCTTCGTCGTTGTGCTGCTCGTTGCGTTCCTGGATGGCCAGGGCGCGGCGTGCGGTCACGTAGTAGGTCGCGCCGACCTGTAGGTAGCCGCTGGTGTAGCCGCTGTCGCGCCACTCGTGAGCGAGCTTCCCGACGATCAGACCATCACGGGCCATTCGGTCGAACAGGCGCTCCGCGGCCGGGTAGTCCATGGTCCTTCGGGCCCAAGAGACGGTCGCGGTCGTGTCGTCGGGAAGACCGAACAGCTGGGCGCAGGCCAGGAGCGCCTGGGGCTTGGTGACGAGCACGGCGCGGGCGCTGTCCAGGACTACGAGGATCTGTTCCTTCGTCGGGGTTGGCTTCTCCACGGGTGCCGTTGTCAGGGGATGCTCGGCAACCGGGTAGGTGAGGGCTCGGGTCACTGCTGCTCCTGACCGGGAACACCCAGGACCTCTCGGACCTCTTCGAGGCGCTCTTGCAAGGTGTCGTTCGCCCGGCGCTCAGCCGCAGTGGACTCCGACCCTTCCCCGCAGAGCATCGCGAAGGTCTCGGCGAACTCCTCGAGGAACTTCAGCTCGTACCGGGAGATCGAGATGGTGAGGGTGTAGCCCTTGCCATGGGTGCGGCGGCGGCCGCCGCCGTAGACCGTCTTGAAGTCGATGGCGTCCTGGCCTTCGGAGGCGGTGTCCTGGTAGGCAGTGGTGCCTTCGAACCAGTCGCAGAACGGGCCGGGCAGGACGATGGTGGTCTTGGGGTCGTCGCTCATGTGGGTCTTGGTCTCTTTCAGGTGGAGGAACGGGTCGTCGGTGAAGCCGTGCACGGGGTCTTCGTAGACGGTGTGCAGGGCGACGACGGTGAGTACTCCTCGGCACACGCAGCAGTCGCAGGCCGGCCAGGCCCGGCACACCGGGCAGGTGTGGGAGTCGCACAGTGCGTCGGTGGTGAGTCCGTCCCAGCGGGTCTGGACGTAGTGGAGCCGGTCATAGAGCGCTCCGTGGCACAGCGGGTGCCCGGGGCAGCGGCCTTGTCCACCGTGGGCGTCGGCCGCGGCCCGGTTGGTCCAGGTCGCTCGGCACTCAGAGCAGCGAAGGCGCCCGCCTGCGACGGTCACCAGCTCGTGAGGGGTCACGGCGCTGACGGTGGGCTCGGTCATGTCCGTGACTTCATGCGGTGCCCGGCGGTGCCGAACACGGCCTGCATGGCAGCCTGGTGGCTGCGCCGGGACTGGTTGTCATCGAGGTGTTCTCCGCGGATGCATCCGGGCTGTTCACAGGCCCGGGTTACGGGGCCGACCGGTTCGCGCTTCCAGTGCGCCCTGAACGCGATGCGCCTGGCCGTGTAGCTGACGCCGTTGAAGGTGAGCATCTGCTGCCCTTGGGAGGTGACCGTTCCGGTCCATAGGACATGGCCGTCCTCGGTCGGCTCGGTGAGAGCAGCGAGTTTCGCCTCCGCACTGGCGTACTGGACGCGCGGCGTGTGCACGGGCCGATGGTCGGCCGTGTCGCGCTGATGAGTCGGCTCCACGCAGTCCGGCATCCCGCAGCCGGGCTTCGCGTAGCCCTCGGGGTCCTTGCCGTGCGCGATGCGGTAGGCAACCCTGGTGGCGCTGTAGGCCTTGCCGGAGTGACGCATGACCGGCTTGCCGCCGGCCGCGGTCCTCTCGCCCGTCCACTTCAGGTGGCCTTCGGGGACCTTGCGGGTCCGCTGGCGCCACTTCTGTTCGACGGTCAGCGGCTGCCGGGGAACGTCGGGCAGGCCGAGTTCGCGGCGAATTTGGCCGACGGTCTGCCGTTCCATGCGCAGCTGCTTGCCGATGGCCTTGTTGGTGAGGCCTGCAGAGATCAGCTTGCGTACGGCTTCAGTCTTCGGGTGAGGCATCGAGGGTGTTCCCGTCGGGCGTCGGGGCGTCGTCGGCGGGGACTTCCCACGGCTTGATCATGTGGGGCCAGTCGCCGGTCTGGGCCATGAACTCGGCGGCGCCCAGGTGCTGGGCGTGCCCGTCGGCCAAGTCGAAGGCGTTGCCGTAGCCGAGTCCGGCGGAGCGCAGGCCGTCTCCGTGTGCCCAGCGGCGGACGATCTCCTCGCGTTTCTCGGCGACGGCTTCCACCAGGCCGAGATCGTCGTCCAGGTCCTCGCAGGCCGCAAGGTCGGTAGCCCGGTGGGCGACCGCGTTCCACACGCGGTTCGTGGCGATCCGGACGGCCGCGGTGCGTAGCAGGTTGAACGACAGCGGCCGGGAGTTGTCGCTGAGGCTGACCGCGATGATCAGGGACTCGGCGGCCGTCTTGGCGGCTTCCTCAGCGGCCTGCAAGCTGGTGGCCTTTTGACGGCGAAGGTGGGCAGCAGCGTGCTTCTCGGCCGCGTTGGCGTGACGTGTCATCAGAGCACTCTCGGGTTCTGGGACGGGGGTGACGGGTGCCGCGTTGTCGGCGGCACGGCTGCTTGGGAGAGGGTGCGGCGGGGGCTGCGCCCGGCCGGTTCGGGTAGCCGGGCGCAGCGCTGGTTCAGCGGACGCGGAAGCCGCCGTGGTCCTTCGCCCGGTCGAGGTAGTCGATCCACCGGGCCCACGCCTGGGGACTCAGACGGCAGGCCTCAAGGACCCGGGTGATGTCCAACTCGTCCTGGGCGCGGTAGACCGCGAGACCGGCGGTGATCTCGCTGGGGGTCACGAGCCAGAAGTCATCGCTGCTCTCGTCGAGCTTGTGGCGGGCGATGCCCCCGTGGGTTTCGTCCTGGCCGTGCCAGCTGCGCACCTGTTCCCGGGCCTGCGCGAAGGCGACCGCTTCGGGCAGCGGAGTGCGGGTGGGGAACTGGTCGGGGTTCGTCGCGATGGCGATCTCGCCGTCGGTGAGCCCTTCGGGCTCCTCGGGCCACGCCGGGTGGGAGCCGTAGTCGTGGCACAGGCCGAGGAGCTGGCTGGCGATGGCGTGAAGGCCCATCTCCCCGCGTTCGAAGCAGAAGATCGGGGTGGGGAAGCCCTCCATGATGGCCGCGGTGCGGTTGGCTTCCGCCTCGGCGGCCTTGTAGTCGGCGTGGTCGGGCGGCACGTCGAGGGCGTGCAGGGCACGGTGCGCCTTGACGGCCGTGTCGCGCGCGGCCGCGAGTTCGGCTTGTTCCTCCTCGGTGGGAGCGGGTGTTTGCTCGAACAGCAAGTGGTGTCGCATGGGGTGCCCCTTCGGTATTCGGGCTGCACGGTGTCGGCCCGTGTACTAAGTTAGTGCCTAGGCACTTTATTGTCAAGAAAAGAAATGGACAAACGATCATGGTTCGCGCTCACCACACCAGCTACGCCTTGCCCGCTCTCCTCACACTCGCGGCCCTGACGCTGCTGCTCGCACACCCGAGCAGCAGCACCCTGGACTCGCCCCAGGACCACCCCACCGCGACCGTTGCCCCCGGAAAGCCGCCCGACCCGGGTCGGTGACCCCGCCCGGGGCCCGGCGGAAGACCTGCCGGAGCCCGGGTATGAGCCGGTGTTCGTGGACGGGTCCGATCCGGGCACATCGGCAGACGAGAACGGAGGCGTAGGCCTCGGGTGGCTCCCCCTGCTAACGGTCAGAGCTGGCGGTCGCAGTCCAGGGCCACCAGGTTGTAGCGGTCCACGGTTATCCAGTCATGGATCTCGTGGTCGTCCCCGCAGCTGGCACACGGAGAAATGCCCCACCAGGTCGTTCGCCCTGCGAGATGCCGGATCGTCTCCGCGTCGAGCCTGCGCCGACGGCGGCGGGCCACCCAGCCGGCGGCCTCCGCCAGCGTCGCCCAGGTGGACTCCCAGACGAAGGTGACCGGCTCGGACTCCGCGAAGACCAGCTGCTTCGGCGGCGCGTCGGCGGGCCGCGTCCTGCCCTCCCACAGCCCGGTCTCCGCGTCGTAGGTCAGCTCGCCGATCACCTCCGCCCGCTCCGGCCGTCTCACGCCCGGGCGGGTCACAAGGTAGGAAAGTGGCTGCCCCTCCAAGTCGCCGGTGCCTTCCGGTCCGGGCCACAATCGCACTCCGGCCATGTCCTGGTAGCTCTGGTTGAAGCCCGACTCGCTGGCGGTGGTGGTCTGCTGCTCCCAGGCGGCGGCGGTGTAGACGTGCTGCGCCGTGCAGATCGGACAGCACAGCCGGACCGCCAGGCTGCCGCTCTGCTTGTCGGGCCGCAACTGCACCTCCCACTGCCCGGAGCAGCGTTCACCAGCACCGGTGGTGATGTGGCCCGGCTCGATCCAGCCGAGCCAGGTCTCCTGAAGAGTCAGCAGCGGAGAGTCGCCGTTCATGTGCGGGCCTCCAGGGTGATGGCGCCCTCGGCGTCAGCGGACGCGCAGTCCTCTTCGATGCCACACCGGTGGTAGCCCATGGCCAGGCGGTTGATGAACTGCTGCACCGGGCGCGGCGTGTCCTCGGCGTGGGTGACCGCCTGCCGGTACCAGGCGTGGTCCGGATTCTCGTCCTCGCTGCCCGGCTCAAGGATGTGCCACACTGCCGGTCCCGCAAGATCGTCGGGTTCGGCGTTGGTGCCCTGGACGAACACGTGAACCTCGGTGCCGGCGTGATCGTGGTCCACGACCACGTCCACCCGGGGCCAGTACGGGATCGCACGGGACGCGCCGGATGTCATGTCGATCTCGACCGCGGTACGGGCCAAGACGTCGTATACCCCGAAGCAGTTCACCGGCCGCGGCCCAGGCCTGCGCATGATCTCGATCGCCTCCCCGACGGCGGCTTCGGGGTCGGTGCCGCAGACGCCGATCGACCAGGTCACGGTGTAGGCGCGGCTGGGTTCGGCGCTCACCGCTCTTCGCTCGCTTCCTCGCTGAGATCGTTCTCTTCGCCGCTCTCGTCCTCAGCCGGGCAGTTGCCGTCGCAGCCCTCGGCGTCCCGGTGGTAGCCGAGGGCGATCTCCTCGATGGCCTCCCGGACGGTCATCGGGGTGCCGCCCTCGTGGTCGATGCGGGATTGGTAGAGGTCGTGATCGTCTGCGTCGGCGGAGTCGAGGTGGTGCTCGACGATGTGCGTGCCGTGGTCCTCGGCGTCTGAGCCGTCGAAGTAGACGTGAATGCTGATGGAGCCGTCCTGGTCGTCGACGATGACGTCCACCCGCTGCGGACGGCCGTGCTCCTTCGCCTGGGTGAGGTCCCTCTCCAGCCGGGCGATCTGGCGCAGCAGGGAGCGTCGCTCGACCTGCCAGTCGGTGTCGTCGGCCTCAGGGTGCGGATGGACGCTGGTCGGCAGGGCGGCCAGCAGCTCCGGCGGTAGGGCGCGCAGCGCCATGTTGAGGTCTCCGAGCGCACCACAGTTCGGGTGGCGCAGCGAGGCCTCGCGTGCGCCGGCCGCGAGGCCGTGTAGGTGCTGGCTGTACTGGCGGATCAGCTCGCGGTGCTTCTCGTCGTGTTGGCTCTGGAGGGCGAGGGTGTTGGCGCTGGTCATCGGCGTCCTTGGTCGAGCGGTCGAGGAAATCGGGATGCGGCGGAGGTGTCCGAAGAGCGCGCTGCACCCGGCGGGTTCGGGTCGCCGGGCGCAGCGCGTAGGGGCGGCGGCTACAGGGTGAGGTCGAGTCGTGTCGTGCCGCCGACCGGGGACCCGGGGGGCTGGACATCGAACTCGAACGGGTCGCTGGGGCTCGTGGGGGCGGCCTCGCGGGGCCGGTAGAACTCGGCGCCGCGCCTGGCCCACTCGGGGGCGTCCGCGAGGGAGGCGCCTCCGGGGGTGGGGTGGCTGCGATAAGTGCTCTGGGCCGCCAGCTTCCCCGGCTGGTCGTTGGCCTTGATGACGAGGCCGGAGAGTTCGATGCTGTGCACAGCCCAGGCGTCGCCGTCCGGCCGATACTCGAAGCGGATGGTGTCAGCCTGCATCGTTCGGCCACGGTGAGCATGGCCGGTGATCACCGTCCGGGGTTCGCCCTCCAACGGGATCCTCTTGACCCGGCTGGTGTCCCACTCGGTGCTGTCAGGGTTGATCTTCATGGCGTTCCGTTCGAAGAAGGGTGCTGTGAGTGGTCAGGACAGGTCGACGGCGTCGGCGATGAGGCCGGCTGCGGCCGCCAAGCGGTTCGCGGTCTCGGCGTAGGCGTGAGCGGTGAGCGGCTCGGGGCACGTGAGGGCCCGGCCGAAGGTGCGTGCGACGTTGCCCCAGTTCTGGGCGGCCATCTCCATCTGGGTGGCGAGACCGTGGTAGTGGTCCGCGGACTCCCGGGCGGCGAGTGCGGCTTGCACGTCGGCTTCCAGGGCTGCGGCGTAACCCTCGGCGCGCAGCTTGGCGGCCTTGGCGAGTAGGTCGCGTTCGCGCCAGGCGGCGCCTCGTACTGAGCTTCGCCACACCTCGGCGTTCGGTGGGGGCGGTGCGTCGGGCGGCATCTGGGTGTCTCCAGGGGTTGGCAGGGACCGGTGGTGAGACCGGCGTGAGCGCTCGGGCTGCGCTCACTCTTCGAAAGTAGCGCCTAGGCGCTACTGCGTCAAGGAATATACTTGCTCTATTTGATGGGGGGCACTTGCTTCACCACCTGCCAGCTGGCTACCCTCGGCACCATGGCCGCTCCCAAGACGAACCCAAAGCCCGCCCCTCTGCCCGAGCTGTTCAAGGACCTGGAGGGTCTCCTCCGCTACTCAGACACTCCCGAAGGCCGCATGGCCGCCGCCAAGCGGCTGACCCAAGCGCTCAAGGAGATCCCCGAGCTGCAGACGGCGATCAGTGACGCGCGGCAGAAGGCGGTCCAGGAGATCTACCTGCGCGAAGGGATGACGTACAAGCAGATCGGCGCGGAGCTGGGCGTTGGCGCGGAGAGGGCGTCGGCCATCGCGCGTGGGCAGCGGTCACCGGCCGACCGGCGAAAGGCGCAGTAGGCGCCGGCGGTGCGGCCCCGGCCTGGCCCGGACACCGAGATGGCCCGCACCCGTTCCTGGGTGCGGGCCATCTCGTCGTCTGTTTTTCTGAGCGTCTGTCCGACGGCTGGGCGGTGATGGCCGGGAACACCGCCGAGTGCCCGCCACTCACACTGGGGCGTTCTCCTCGGCCGCCGCGTAAACGGCCAGCCGCAGCGCAACGTCCTCGGTGAGGTCGCCGATCTCCACGGCGATACTTTGCTGCTCGGTGAGCTGGATGCCCTCGGGAACCGGGGTCTCGGCTGCATCAAGCGGCAACGCGTCGAGCCGCCGTTCGGCCTGCAACTGCACCGCGGCGGCCACATCCTCGGGCCGGGGCACCGCCGCCCCGGCGACCAGCCTGTGAGCCTCATCGAACATGCTGCCCTGGGCGTCGATGCGATCACACAGCCAGCCATCGGATTCGGTCCAGAACACAACGTGGGTGCCGCCCAGACCGATGCAGACCGCTTCCGTGGGCGTCATGTAGCGGTCGGACCAGGTAAAGCCAGTGGTCGGCCCGGCCAGCGGACCGAGCGCGGCGAGCACCGCGCGTTGATAGGCGGACGCGGGCCGCTCGGGCTGGAGGAGGTTGTTCATGGCCGCCATGGTGCCCACCGGCTGCGGCCAGCGAGATTGGACACGCCGGTCCCGTTGGCTGGGCCGTTCTCGTCCTCCCCGACGCGCGGTCGGCTGTTTCCCGGGGAAACACCCTGGCGCCGCTGGCGGGTGACTTTCTCGGCGAACGCCGCCCCGGGTTGGGGACGTTGGCCTACCGTGGTCTGCCATGGACATCGAGCTGACTGACGATGAGCACCTGCGAGCACTAGCCGCCCTGGAGGCCGTCGTCGGAAATGACACCGATGCCCTGACGATCCTGGCAGGCGGCGTTGGCGAGCGCCCACTGCCGGCGCTGCTGGCCGCCTATGGGCAGCACACACTCCACCGCATCCTGATCGCCGCCTTCGGCATCGACGCCACCATGGACTACGACGAAACGGGCCGGCTGGTCGCGGAGATCAACAGTGACCCGATGGCTCGCATGGTCTTTGTCCTGACCGACGCCCTGCACAATCAGGCCGCCCCTGCAGGGAACGACCCAATGACCGCGAAGCTGGTCGGCCGATCCATCCTGATGGCGATCCACGCGTTCACCGACGCCGACGACCAGGATGCCCTGACCGTGTTGCGCGCATTGCGCAACCAGGTCCTCCGGCGTGACTGAACGACGGGGCACGTGGAGCAGGTCACGACCTGCTCAGGCCCCGAGCACTGATCCTGCGCGGCCTGGCACGCCAGCGGACGATCAGCGCGAACGCAACCAGGCCCAGGGTCCCAGCCACCTCGGCGGTGGCGTGACCGGCGATACTGGTCGCCTGGACCGTCAGCCCAACGACCGCCGTGACCACCGCAGCACGCACGCGCAGCGGATGGAGTCGGCGCCGGACCCCGGCCCGCAGCGCGTTGACCTCGGCGGCATACCCTTCCGCGTCCGCGAGGGCCACAGCGCGGGCACGAGATCCGGCCGGGAAGAGGGCGGCTTCCTCGGCACACCGGCGCATCTGGTCTCGGAGGTCTTTGAGCTCTCGCTCGCGGCCGGCCATCGCTCTCCCCTTGGTGACAGCTACCCGCCGTCAACAGCACACTGCTGACGGCCCGACAGGTCATCGTAGGCGCTGCCTCTCACAGCCCGCAGGGGAAGCGGTCAGAGCGCGCCCGCTTCAGCCGAGGATCGGCTTCATGTCGACCAGGAACTCGCCGTCGACCTGGCCGAAGTGCGCCACGAAGGGGAAAGGGGCGGCGACGTGCCACCGGTCGGCGAGGTCGGTGTGCACCGCCTCGGCCCAGCCGAGCAACTGGACCGGCAGCCGGTACTGGCCGTTGGGGATGACGATGACAGCCAGGCGGCGTTCCGGCGCGTAGACGACGTCCTCTACCTGGACCCGCCACCAGGCGGTGTGCGGTGCGTTCTCGGACGGTATCTCGGGGACGCTGAAGGTCTTGAGACGCATGGCGTCGGTCAGGTAGCGCTGGTAGTCGGCGCCAACGCGAAGCACTCTCACGGTCCCCCCGGGGCGTTCCTGAATAGACGGAGGGTCCCCGGCGAAGCACCGGGGACCCCTTGGCTGGCTGTACGTCAGCTCTGAGTGGCGAAGCGCTCCAACAGCACTTCGCGCTGGCGAGGGCCGAGGCCCTGGACGCGGCGGGTCTCGGAGATGCCGAGCTCGCCCAGCAGGCGGTCGGCGCTGACCGCTCCGACGCCGGGCAGCGCCGTCAGGAGACGACGGACCTTGGTCTTGGCGATGACGTCGTCCTGGCGCGCCAGGACATCCGGCAGGGACAGCGTCCCGGTCTTCAGAGCGGCCAGGATGTCGGCACGCTCCTTGCGCACCGCCATCGCCTTCTGCAGGGCCTCGGCGCGGACCTCAGGGGTCAGTGGAGGCAGAGCCAATGCGAATCCCTTCGTCGTGCGTGAGGTGATCATCATTGCCCACCACGTTGTTGATCCACCAGCAGGTTTGGCTGATCGGCCGCTGCCTCACCGTGTGGAGCGTCGGTCCGAATCGCTTCCGCGGGCTGCCGAACGGAGTAGTGCTCTTGAGCACGCATAGCGTCCGGCTCGCAGAGGTCCGGGCCCTCCCAGAGGGTGCGGGTGTTTGTGCACTCGCTCTGTCAAGGGGCCCCGGGGATTCCCGGGGCCCTTTGTGCTGGGGTGGGGCGGATGTCAGCGGCTCATTGCGTCCGCTCTCCCGTTCAGGCCATCGCGAATTCCGGGCTGCGTGCGACGCCCTGCCACTGCCCGGTGCCGTGCTTGATCACCAGCTTGTCGTCGGCGAGCCGGGTCAAGGCCGAGCTGACCGTCTTCGCGTTGGTCAGGCCGGTCATCTCCATCAGCTCGGCGTTCGTCCAGACCCGGTCCACGTCGGTGCGCAGGGCCGCGAGCAGGTCGGCGCGGGCTGAGGACCGCAGACCGGCCTTCGGCGTGATCAGCGCCGCCTCGGCCCGCGCGGCTTCCTCCCCGCCGGCCGGTACCCCGGGCACCGTGCCCGCAGGTACAAGAACGGGCGGGGCGGCAGGGGGCTTGGTGAGCTGGACGTTCACCGGCACCCGGACACGGCCCAGGCGTCGGTCCGCGCGCCGCTCCCGCCAGGTCCCGAACATCTCGCCGAGCGCGAGTTCGTCCTCGGCCTGGATCTCCGTCAGGTGCCCGGTCGAGGCCCAGTGGTACGGGTCCTCGACCTGGAAGGTCCTGAACGCGCCGCGGCGGGCACCGGGGACGTGCGCGAACCCCAGGCCGGCCGTTGACGACCCGTCGGGCCACTCCTTCTTGAGGAGGTGCGGTTGCACCGGCAGCGTGCCGTTGAAGGCGGCCTGCCCGGAGGAGGGCCCGCCGGTACGGAAGACGATCACATTCCCGGAGGCGACCATCTCCCGCAGGAGCGTGCTGTGGCCCATGGTGTCCAGGGTCGGCACGGGGGTGACCACTCGCAGGCGGCCGCCGCACTTGCGGCTCATCGCGCCGAACTCCTCAGTGGCCCGGACCATCTCGCTGTTGATCTTCAGCACCTTGTGGGCCTCCTCGATCGTCGTGCTGAAGATGGGCATGCCGAGGGTGACCGGGTCGAACGCGGAGACACCCCGCCGAACGCGGCCGTGCTGGTCGTACCACTCCAACGTCGCCAGCCGCCGGGAGCGGTCGTACATCAGAGCCACCGCGGCCTGCATCATGCCCAGGATCTCGTCCGGGTCGTCGGCGAACCAGTGCACTTCGTCCTGCCAGTCGGGCAGGCTCTGGCCGCCCTGTGGGTCGCCGACGAAGGACAGCATGTGCTGGGAGTGCCGCTCGTAGGCGAGCAGCATGCTCACCAGAGAGCTTTTGCCGGAGTCGGTGGTCCCGGAGATCAGGTCGTGCACGGGCCCGCTGCCCGGGCGCCACATCCGGTAGCGGGTCGGCAGCAGATCCTGGTAGGTGCCGATGGGTGCGATGCCGGTGGCCGGGTCGAGCAGGCCAGGGCCGTCCCAGGGCTGGGAGGTGGCCAGCGGGTCATGCTCGAAGATCGACAGCTGGGCGCGGCGCGAGGAGCCGGAACTGGTGGAGTCGATCGACACCGACACCTCCGGCACGTCGTAGGCGGAGGCGATCCGGTCAGCAGCAGCGTGCGCGGTGGCCAGTGAGGCCCGGCCGCGCGGCAGCAGGATGACCCCGCTCCAGCCGTTCGCGGTGACCGTGACCTCGACCAGCTCCGCACCGGGCAGCGGCCCGCCGGGGTTCGACACGAACTCCTCCCACACCTGGTGCTGGTCGCCGCCCGTGACGGGGTTTCCGTCCTGGTCGACGACCACCGGCGGCGCCTTCGCCGGCTCGTCCTGCACCACCTCGACGCCGTCGTCCTCCTCGCCCTGCGGGGTCAGAGCCCGGCGACGGGCCTCGAGCCAGCCGAAGGTGCCCACCGTGCCGACCGCTCCGATAGCGAACAGGGCGGGCAGCGGCCGCTCGGTAGGGCCGTCGGCGAGCGCCACGCCGAGCCACGTCCACGTGCCGGCCCACAGCACCACGGCACCACCCAACAGCCTGCGCGGCGGGGCGGCGGTACGCACCCACCATCCGCCGCCCAAGGCGCTTGCGGCAGCACCGGCCACCGCCAGTCCCGGAGAGACGTGCTCACCGTGGCCGAGGACGGCTGCCCCCCACACCGCGCCGGAGGCATACATCGGCAGGGTGGCCCGCCACTGCTGCACGGACCATCGTGCCGCCGTCCAGGTGCCGACTACCAGCCCAGCGGCGGCCTTCATTGGCAGCGGCAGCGCCCGCCAGCCGCTGTGCTCGGCCGCGGCCAGGGGCTGGCGGCGCGCTGCCGTGCCCTGACTTGGGGCGTGGAACGCAGCCAGGGTGTCGTTGATGCTGGGACGCTGACGATCCGTCTCCTCGTTCCGGAGCATCTCCTTCTCCTTCCCGTCAGCCTTCGAGGAACTGCTGGGACGGGATCGCGCCCTTTGCGGCCTGGGCGCGGTGCTGCTGCACATAGGCATCCCAGCGTTCGGTTACTCCGCGGAAAGCGATGGCGGCGTTACCGGCGCGCAGCGCCGCAGCGGTGGCGAGTGCTTGGTGGGCGGCGGCTTCGCTGCGGGCGGCCTCGGCGATCGCTCGGATCTCCGCGACCGTCGCGGCGTCCAGGTTGTGCCTGGCGACGCTGTCCGCCAGCTGTTCGAAGTACGTGGCGGTGACGGTGGCCCTGGCGGCGTCCTTCTGGGCGATCTCCAGGTCGTCCAGAGCGGAGTTGGCGATCAGGGGAAGCATGGCGCGAAGCGCGTCGTAGCCGACGGTCTCGGCGGACATGGCGGGGGTGCTCACGATGACTCCGGAGTGGGTGATGACGGTGGCGGGCAACAGGCCCGGCGCAGCGCCGGAGGCGGAAGGCGGCGCGGCCACGGCGGCATCTTTGTTGGTGCCGGGCCGGCCTCCAGGCGTGGGGTAGGGGTGGCTCGACGGCTCCAGTCCGGGCGGCGCCGACGGCGCGGACGGCTTCGGCTTCGGGGCGTTGGACGGGGCGGTTGGAGCTGGCCCTGCAGCCGGCTTCGGCTTGGGCCGGGTAAGGCCGGGCGGCTGCTTCGGCTCGGGGTCTCCGTGCCGGTCCTCTCCGTACCAGTCCGCGACCAGGTCGTTGACGCGCTCCCTGGCTTCCGGGAACTCGATCTTCCAGGCGCGCGTGTAGGCGGTAGCTCGCTGCGTCCACCAGTGGACGCGTTCGGCGTTGCGCTCTCCGGCCTCTTCGAGCCACTCGACCAGGTCTTCGCCGGTCTCGCTGACCCACCAGCGCACCTTGTTGCGGGTGCCGCTGATGACTCTGCCGGTCTTGGCGGCCAGCTCGTGCTTCTTCGCGGCTGCGGCCTGTCGGCCGTAGGCGAGGGTGCGGGGCCCGTAGGTGCGGGCGGTGGCTAATGCTGATCCGATCAGGATCTCGATCATCTGGTGGTCCCCCTTGTCAGCGGGCGAACCAGGAGCCGACCCACTGACCGAGGGAGTCGGCCAGCATGGACAGCACCGATACCGACCAGGCGCCGAAGCTGCCGGGGATCAGCGAGGCCGCGAACGGGGCGAGGCTCGCCATGGTGAGCGTGTTCTTGTCGATCTTGTTGTTGATCAAATCGAGAAGCAGGCCGACAACGCAGAAGGCGGCGGCGAGAGCAGAGATGGAGAACCCGATCCATCCGGCCTGGGTCGACCAGTGGTCCACGGTGTTGGCGATGGCGCGCAGCGGGACGCTGAGCAGCCCGGTGAGGCCCATCCCGCAGACGAGAGTGAGAGCGGCGATGAAGCGCGGTATCTGCCTGCGGATGATGGCTGGGCCGACGCTGACGCCCTTGGTCAGCAGCAGCCAGGCCAGCACTCCGGCGACGCAGCCCGTGAGTCCGCTCACTGCGTAGTGCATCACAATCCCTTTTCGATTATTGACAGTTGATGATTCTGCAGGTATCTCGCGCGCGCGCCTGCGCCCGCGCGCGCAAGGTGTTTCACCGCGGTCCGTCCGCACCCTCGGTGCGGACTGTGCGGACTGCGGACTGTGCGGACTCAGCGCCGCCGGTAGTCGGCCAGCGTCGCCCGCAGCTCTCTCAGGTGGTCCTGCATCAGCCGCAACGCCTCGGCCTGCCGCTGGTCGGGCACCTTCGCGAATACGGCCTTCACCCGGTCGAGCTCGACGGCCAGTTCCTCCATCGGGCTCGCGGCGGCGGCCAGTCTCTCGGAGTAGAAGTTGTCCCGGCGTTGCTTTCCCTTCGCACCTGCCATGGTCGTCACCTCCGCTCTGGTGGTTAGATCCGGGCGGGCCGCCGTCCGTACCGGGTGCCAGGGAGCCCGCGAGTCCCTGCGGACTCCAAGCCGACGGCCCCTTCTCCACATCCTCGGATCGATTACTGTGCGTTAGTTACGCGGCGACGCCGATCTGGTACGCCGCCTCCGGTTGTTCGCTCTTGCCGGCATCGCTCTCCTCCGCGATCTGCTTCTCGATCTTCTTCCGGAACTCCGGTTCGTTCTCCAGCCGCAGCTTGGCCGCCGCGATCCGCGCCTGCCCCCAGCGATCGCCGTATCCGTACAGGCGACCGAACTCGGTGCCGGTCAGCACGATGCCCTTCAGCTCGTTCTGCGCGGCCCGCCCTTCGGCTTCCTCCTTGATCCGTGCGGCAGCCTGGCGGGGCGATTCGTGCGGATCCGCAGCGATTGCGTGCGCCGATTCGTGCGGTGAGCGTGCGGTCGGCAGGAGCGTTTCATGCGCCGTCCGGACGTGTCCATTCGGTTGACCGTTCGATTCTGCGTGCGCTACAGAGACCGCTCCGTGCGGCTCCCGAAGCGTTCCGTTCGCCTCTCCGTGCGCCTCGATGAGCAGACTCCGTTCGCCGGTGAAGACGGGACGCACCGTGCGCCGTGCGGCTCGGTCCGCAGAGTCTGCACGCCTGCGTTCGGCTTCCAGCGCACGCCGCTCATCTTCGCGTTTTGCCTGTTCAGAAGCCATTCGGGTCTGCTCCGCAAGTGCGTTCGCCTCTGCCTGCGCACGGATTCGTGTGGCCTCGGCTTCGGCCTCCGCCCTCACCAGCCGCTCCTTGCGTTCGGCTTCCCGTTCGGCTTCCTCAGCCGCACTTGCGGCCGCACGCTCGGCAGCCTCCAGCCGAAGTCGTTCGATTTCGGCGGCCGCACGGACCTTGGCGTCGGCCTCGGCCTGTGCAGCCTGGACTGCCGCACGTGCGGTCTCCGCGGCTGCCGCACGGTTCGCTTCGGCGGCCTGCGCATCCAGGCGTCGGCGCTCCAGGTCGGCGTCCCGTTCGGCAGCCAGCCTCCGCTCCTCGGCCGCACGGACCTCCGCACGAACCTTGTCGTCGTGCGCCCGCTTCTTCTCCAGCTCGGCCGCCCGCTCGGCCCGCTCCTTATCGGCCTTCTTCTCGGCGATCTGCTGCGCCTCGATCTTCTGTGCGTGCGCCTTGTCCGCCTTCTCCGCCTCGCGCTGCTCCTCGGCGGCGCGCTGCTTCTCGGCCCGCACGAACGCGTCCCAGTTACGGATCGTCACCTCGCACAGGGCTATGCGGCGCGCGAAGTACCGCCGGTACCCGGCGGCCGCCTCAGCCAGGAGGATCACCAGGATCGGCACGACCGAGTGCAAGAGGACACCACCAGGGTCCGCATGGGAGAACTCCAGCCTCCCGGTGGGGAACACCGACGGCCAGCAGTTCATCACCCACGTTGCCAGCCCGGCGAAGTTCCGCAGCAGCAGCGGCCAGCCCGACGGCCGGTAGCCGGAATGCCGGGACAGGCGGCCGTCGACGTACAGAACGAGGAGCAGCGCCGAGGACACCAGCGGGTCGAGCAGCCATGCGATCTCCAGCAGGGTGCCGTGCCGGGTCGCGAACTGCGTGACGTTGACCGCGGTGAAGGTCAGGCCGCCCACTCCGATGCTGACCAACCCGCCGGTGACGATCTTCGCGAGCCTCTCGAGCTCGGCGATGTCCGCGCGAGCGCGCTCGACATCCTGCTGGCTCGGGGGACCGGCCGGCGCCTTGGGGGCAGCGTCGGCCGGTGCGGTGCGTCTGGCGATCCTCACGGTGGGTCTCCTGCTCGGTACGGCGTCCGAGGCCGGGGGTTGCTGACTCCTCGGCACAAGATCACGGTACACAGTGTAATCACGGTACACAAGTTACCGTGTGTATCCTCTGACCATGTCGAAGAAGGCCGCCACCATGGGCATCCGCGAGGCGAGGAACGAGCTGGGTCGACTGGTGGAGGAGGCTCACTTCCAGAACGCCCCGACCGTGCTCACGCACTACGGTGAGCCGCGCGCTGTCCTGGTCTCGCACGCCTGGTACTTGAGGGCGTGCCAGGCACTGAACGAGGAGCCAGGGACAGCAACTACGTGACAGAGCCAGCTGAGCCGCGCAACTGTGACGACGACTCAGTACGGAGGCAGGAAGCGCCTGGAGGTCTGGTGGCCGTGCACTCAACCGGACGTCTGCGGCGCGCGATCAAGCCCGGCAGCGCTCAGCCCGATCCGTCAACACGATGATGATCAGTTCACGAGGCGCGTCATCGTGAGCTTGTGCCATCAGCCCGGGGTCCTGCACACCGCTAACCCGTCCGTGGCGGCACGTTCCTCAGGGCGGCCCATTTCGGCCCGCCCGCCGCACCTCCGCCATGACCCTGCACGCGGCCCAGCAGGACGGCGTGCACTCCGTACTGGTGGCGGACGACGAGATCGTCCGGGCCCGCCAGGCGCTCTGGGACCACCGGCGGATCGCGGTCGAGCACGGCACCGCCACAGCTCTGGCCGGCCTTCTCACGGCCGACCAGAACGTGCCGACCGGGACCTGCCGACCCGGCCGAAGACGCCGAGCCGCAGCTACCGGCCCGCCAGCGGCGAGAAGGTGTGCGTGGTCCTCTGCGACGCGAACACCGACGTCAGCCAGCTCATGCAGCCCAGACCGCACGAGCCCGGAGGGGGCAGCCGAGCGGGGACCCGCCCGGCTGCCCCCTCCGCCGTGTCCGGCCACCATCCCGCGCGGACCGGGCCGGCCCGGTCCCGCCGACGGGCACTACCCGGGTGGTGCCGTCAGGGACTCGGAGAAGTCCTTCACACCGATCGCCGCGTTCGCGCTGGTCAGCGGCATGAACTCGTTCAACGCCATGGTCTTGTTGACGGCTGTGTGTACCCGCTGGCCGGTGGCGCCTTCGCGTACCCGCTTGCGCCAGGCCGCCGTACGACAGGACGACCGATCGTAGATGGCATCGCTGCGGTGCCCGTGACCTGGGACGAAGCGGTTCCCGCAGACCGGGCAGGCCCGGGAGACCTCGGCCTTGCGCCCGTCGAGGATGGCGAAGCCGATCCGGACCGCCTCGGCGTGGTGGCGCCGGGCCCGGCGGTGGGCCGCCTTGCAGGCTGGCCGGTCGAAGCGCGTGTCGGAGCGGGCACTCGCTGGCAGCGGCTTCCCGCAGTGCAAGCACCGGCGAACATCCTCGCCCGCGTGGGCCATGCCTTCACCGTACGCCCGCCCACCCGGTTGCTCAGCTCCGGCGGTGGGCGGCCTGGTCCTGGGCGGCGACGTGCCGGGCGAGGGCGTCGACGCCGGGGCGGGCGTACCGCTCCAGGGAGCGGACGGAGGCATGGCGCGAGCGGGCCAGCAGCATTGGGGTGCTGGTGCCGTTGGACCTTCGCGGGGCAGCCCTGGGCGGTCATGGTGCGGTCTTCTGTCGGAGGTCGATGACGAGTTCCAACGCGGAGTGGTCGCTCAGGCCGTTCTCACGCGGTTCGTGCAGGTAGCGGCAGGTGAGGATCCGCGTGCGGTGGGCAGCGGTGACCAGGGCGTGGTCGAAGCGGTAGCCGTCGCCGGAGCGGCGTCCGAACCAGCTGTGTTCGACTGCCTCGGGGAACAGGGTGCGGAAGGCGTCGGTGAAGCCTGCCGCGGCGAAGGAGGTGTAGAAGTCGTACTCCCACTGGCCGTAGACGCGGTGGTGGGGGGTGTGGCCTGGCTCCACCACGTTGAGGTCGCCGGCGGCGACAACCAGGCCGCCGCGGGCGGTGAGGGCGGGCAGCGCAGCGCTCACCGCGCTCTGGAAGGCCCGCTTGTCCTCGTTGCGCCGCTCCTTGGGTCCGCGGGAGGGCACGTACAGACCGGCGACGGTGATCGGGGTGTCGGCGAGCGAGAGGGTCGCGGTGGGGAAGCGGTGGGGCAGGAAGTCCGCCGGGCAGGGCGCGGTGACGAGTCCGGCGTGACGGGAGGCGATGACCGTGCGGTAGTCGTCACCGCCCCACGGTGCGATCACGGCCCGGTACCCGGCGTCGCTCAGCTCCTGCACGAGCACATCACCGCTGCCTCCGCCGGAGACCTCGGTGAGGATCGCGACATCGGCGCCCTCCTGGCTGGCCAGCCAGTCCACCTGCCGCACGGTGCGGGCGGGCGCCGCGTGCTGGACATTCCACGTCATCAGCCGAAGCCGGTCCGTGGCCGGCTCGTGCGTGGCGGTGCGGTGGGTGAACAGCGCGGCCTGGTCGGCGGTCACGGCTTCTCCAGCTCGTCGAGGAAGACCTCTCCGGCGGCGTCCAGTTGCTTCTGGATGCGCCCGCAGGTCTCCCGGATGAACGCCATGTCGTCGCCGGACAGCTCGTCGCCCAGGCACAGCAGGTTCTTCTCGACCTGCTCGGCGGAGGTGAATCCGGTCAGCACGGCGCAGTTGTCGGCGTGCTGGAGAACGTACCGGATCGCGACGCGGGCCAGGTCCGCTGGCGAGCGGCCGAAGCGCTCGCGCAGCGGCTCCAGGCCGTGCTGGATGATCCGCAGGAACGGCTCGGTGAACCACGCCTTGCGTGCGCGGATGTCACCCTCGCCGAAGGCTGGCGGCCGCTCGGGGTCGTACTTGCCCAGCAGCAGTCCCTGCGCGAGGGGCTTGTTCGCCAGCACCGACACGCCGCGCTCCGCGGCGAACGCGAACAGGTCCTGCTGGCCCTCGCCCGGGAGTGGGGTCAGGGCGTTGAAGCGCACCGACAGGTAGTCCGGGCGAATGATCTCGAACAGCTGGCGGAACCGGGCGTGCTTGTCCTCCCGCTGCGCCTTCGGGAGCGTGAGGCGGTCGGTGGCCAGGCGGTGCGGGCCGCGCATCCCGACGGCCCGGATGAGACCCCGGCGCTGGAAGTCGCGCATCTGCTCGACGGCGCCCTCCAGGTAGCGGTCCGCCTCACCGAAGGAGTTGGTGTGGAAGAAGTAGATGTCCAGGTGGTCGGTGCGCAGGTTGCGCAGGGTCGTCTCCAGCTGGTGGCGCATGTGCCCGGGCTCGTAGGCGTGCTCGGCGGTGCCGGCGAAGTACCCGACCTTGCTCGACAGCACCACGGAGTCCCGGTCGACGTCGGCCAGGAACCGTCCGATCAGCCGCTCGGAGTGGCCGTGGCCGTACACGTCGGCGGTGTCGAACAGGTTCGCGCCGAGCTGGTGGGCCCGACGCAGACCGAGGAGCGACTCGCGGTCGTCCGCGTTCGCCCAGCCCATGGGCAGGCCCAGGTTGTGGCCGGGGCCGCCGATTGCCCAGCAACCGATCGCCACCGGGTTGATCGTCAACTCCTGTGCCAGGCGACGGTTTTCTACACCCTTCACTTCTCTACCCTTTCGTAGGTTTACGCCACAAACCGTGACGAAGGTGACTATGGTGTGGCGCGTGAACACCGACACCGAACTCGATCTCAGCGCGATCATGGCCGCCGGATGGGCGACCCCCGCAGACTTCACCCCCGCTGAGTACGCGCGAGCCGAGGCGTTCTACGCCGCGATGCGCGCCCATGACGCCCGGCTGCTGGCTCTGCGGGAGCAGGCTGCCGGCCTCATCCGGGGGTGGACGGGACGCGAGCCGCGCGACGTTGGCTCGCTCGGTACCCGCCTCAACCTCGAGACGTCCGACCTGGACCTCGGCATCGGCTACCCGGTCGCTAAGCGGGACCACCTGATGCAGGTCCTCGCCGACCGGACGACGTTCCTGGGGGAGCGCAAGACGTCGTTCTCCACGACCCGGCTCGTCTTCTCCTTCACCTTGGAAGGTGTTGAGGTCGACCTGTCCGCGTTGACGGAGGAGGACTTCGTGGTCGCCTGCCGGATGCTCGACCAGATCGCCGAAGCGATGACCGAGGAGGAGCGCGTCTGCCACCTGTGGGTCAAGCACCTGCTGCGCGAGCAGGGCCGCCTCGACGACTACGCGAAGTGGAAGCTCGTCACCTACGCCCGGTTCTGCCCGGAGTTCAACTGGGTGCCGATTCCGGAGAAGGCCGCTTCCTGATTCGCGCCGCCCGCAGGTGGGCCGCCCCCAGTGCCGGGGGCGGCCCACCTGCGTCAGGTCCCGCACGGGTCGGCCGCGTTGATCAGCGCCCAGTCGTGGCTGCCCGCCCAGCGGGCGTGCTCCGCCCGCAGCAGGCTGGCCCGGCTGGCGGGCAGCACCGCGGCCGCGGCAGCCACCGCCTCCTTCACCCGCGGCGCCAGGTCGGCGATTTCCGCGTCCAGTGCCATCCGGAGCCGCCCGTGCAGACCGGCCCCGCCTCCGTCCAAGCCCACCGCCAGCGAGGTGCTCTCGATCGCGTGAAGCATGTGACCCAGCACCGTGTACGCCGCGTCCTTCAGGACCACCCGGGCCGCGCGTACTGCACGCCACGCATCGCCGTGCTCCAGCACCTTCTCCAGCGACTTGAGCGTGTAGTCCAGGGCGAAGTTCCGGTCGACCCACAGCTGCGCCCACTCGGAGGCGATGCCGATCCGCCAGTCCGCGAAGTCGGCGTCCTGGCGGCCCATCGACGGTCGCACGTCCCGGGCGAGGCCCTCGGCTTGGACCATCCGGGTGTAGGCGGCGCCGATCAGGCACTCCATGGAGACGAGCATGTAGGAGATGCCCTGGTGGAGCGGCCGTCCGGTGGTGTACTTCGCGACGAAGGCCTCGTCGCGCACTCCGGCGACGATCTCCTCGACGGACAGGTGCGGCAGGGGACGAAGGAGCAGGTCGGTGCGGCCCTGGAAGGCCTGGGTCGCCTTCAACTCCGGCAGCGTCATCAGGTGGTCGAACGTGATGTACGTGTACCTCGTGGGCACGCCGAGCGCGGACAGGGTCCGGATCGCCAGCGCGTTCTGCTCCCCGGTCGTCTCCTTGTTGAAGCGCTCCAGGACGGAGTCGACGCCGGACTCGACGCCGAACAGGCAGCGACGCAGGCCCCGCTCGACCAGCTCCCGCCACATGGCCGCCCGCTCCACGTGCCAGTCCTCATCGTGGTCGGGGTGCACCACCTGCTCGACGCGGCAGCTGGTCTCCCACTGGAATCCCGCGTCGTGGATCGTGCCGGCCACCGCCAGCGCCCTTTGGACGGCGTCCGGACCGCGGCCGACGAACTCCTCGTCCACCACGTACAGAACCCGGCTGGTGTCGGGGTGACGGTCGAAGACCAGGCCGACTTCGTGCAGGAACCACGGGAACAGGCTGGCGCTCGCCCCCGCCCATTTCCCCTTGTGGTCGCGGGGACAGAACGAGCACGCGCTGACACAGCCGCGCGAGCACTCGGCCTGGGCGACCCCGTGGCAGTCCAGGGTGGCGTCCAGCAGGTCGAGCTCGGGCAGCAGGTCGCTCTCCTCACTGCGGGCCGCGACCGGCTTGGCGGTGCGGCGGATCACCAGCGTGCCCTCTCCGCGTGCGGCGCCCTGGTAGCCGATGCCCGGGATCTCCTCGCGGGTGATGTCGCCGTGCCAGTGCGCGAGGATGCCGCGAATCGTCGGCGCCCCAGCGCCCCGGGCTATCAGCAGATTCGGGTAGGCGTCCAGGAGCTGCTTCTCGTTGCGGACGGTGAGGCTTCCGCCGGCCACCACCAGCGGGGGCTCCGGCAGCGAGTAGGCCGCGTCCAGCACCTCCACCATCAGGTCGTGCTGCCCGAACGTCGCGGAGATGCCGAGGATGTCGGGGGTGTTGTCGGTGACTTCCTTGAGCAGGTCGGGCAGCGTCACCCCGAGCTGCATGTCCATCAGCTCGGTGGTGCCCATGAGGGTGGAGCGCGCCCCCCGGGCGACGTCGCTGATGCCGAGGGGGAAGCGCGGCAGCGGGAAGTACTCGGGGTGGTACAGAGCCGCCAGGAGCAGCCGCGGCCGTGACAGCCGGGCGACGGCGTACTCGTCCAGGTCCGCGAGCGAGAGCCACGAGTCGGGGTCGTCGAGGTCGATGTGGCCGGTGAGCCACGCGGGCCAGTGGCGGCTGTCGTGGGCCTGGCCGGAGAGGTCGGCGACGGCCCAGCGGCTGTCGGGGCGCTCGATGAGGACGAGGCGGCGGTCCAGGGTGCCGGTGACGCGCACGCGGCCGGCGAGGCCGCCGAGATGGGTCTCCAGGTGCTGGCGCAGCTCGTTGGGCCGGGTTCGGGAGGTCTCGGCCTCGGCCGCGGCCCGGCGGAGGTCGGCGCCCGGGGCGACAGCCTCCAGCAGGGGCATCAGCCTGTCGGCCAGCGGGCCGGGCAACGCCGGCCGGTGCGGTAACGGCTGGCGGTCGGACTCTTGGGTGTTGGACATCGATCCTCCGAAAGGTAGAACGTCACCGCAGGGCCGGGGGGACCAGCAGCGGCGCGGGGAGGGGACAGGAAGGTGCGGCGCCGATACCGGCGTCGCGGGTGTGTCGATTCGAGTCGTGGTCAGGGCGCGAGCACGGAGCGGGTTCTGACCGCTCTCGCCGCGGAGCTGGGTCGTTATCGCCGGGCTGGTGCAAGGCACCAGGCGGCGAGGCTGGCGGGAGTGGCCAGCAGTTGGTCCGGTCTGGCGGCGGTGAGGTCCTCGAGGTTCGCGTAGCCGTAGCTGACGGCGATCGCGGTCAGACCGGCGGCGTGGGCATGGCGGACATCGCTGCCGGTGTCGCCGATGTACGTCTTCGCCCCGTGCCAGGTGCGCAGGAACTGGAGCTTGTCGGCCTTGCTGCCCTGCTCGTCCCTGGAGAGCAGCACGCGGGGCATCGCCTCCGCGGGCAGGTCACGGGCGAGCAGGGCGCACACGGTGCTTCCGTGGCTTCCGGTGACCACCGCGTACCCAGGCCCGGCGGCCAGTTCGGCCAGAGGCCCCACCAGCTCCGGGATGACGCCATGTGGCTCTTCGGCGGCGGCTTGGTCCGTGAGCTGGGCGTGGAGCTTCCAGAACCGCTCCGCGGTCTCGAAGTCGATCCAGCGAGTCAGCGAGGCGCTTAGCACGCCCTGGTAGACGACGGGCAGGTCATACGGGCCGGCCAGGTCGGGAAGGTCCCACAGCTCCATCTCACGGCGGGCGTCCTGGTAGCAGCGCCAGGCCCGCTTGCGGGAGTCGTGCAGGACGCCGTCGAAGTCGAAGACGAGCATCAGGTCATCCCGCCCAGGGACACGACAGGCACGCCGCACCAGGCAAGCAGCCCGGCGTGAGGCAGCAGCCCCGGCAGCTCGTCCAGCGCGGCCCGGGCCTTGGGCCAGGCCGAAGGCGCGTCCAGCGGGGCGAGCAACAGCACGTCGCCCTCCCGCACCGGATGGAACCGGTTCCGGGCCCACCGCTCGACCGTCTTCAGCATGAGCGCCTGTTCCTCACGTGCCGGGCCGGGTCCAGCCTGGGGCACTGGGGTGCCGCCGAAGGGCAGCTGGGGCTGCACCAGCGCTGCGGGCGGCTGCGCCCACCAGGCCACGACCGGCTCGGCTGCTCGCGGGCCGGCCACAGGCTTGGTCAGGGTGCGCTGCAGGAGAGCGGCGGCCGCGGTCATGCCGCGCTGGAGCCGGTAGGCCTCCCTGGCGGTCTCGGCCGCGCGCTGCGCGTTGTAGGTCCGGGGGAGCTGTTCGCCGCGTGCTGCGCCGTAGCACAGCAGGGCGACGGCGAGCGCCTCGCGCCAGGGCTGTTCGTCGGACAGGCGCCTGGCGAGGCTGTGGGCCATGGCGTCCAGGGTGCTGCCGAACGTGATGGTGAGTGCGGCCAGATCGATCAGCGGGGTCAGCAGCTCGTTGTCGCGGCGGTAGGCGTGGGCGAGGTGCCCCGTCTTACGGAGCTGCCCGGCGGCGTCGAGGACCCACTTCTCCGCCTCGCACCGGTTGTCGGGCAGCGCCGGAGGGAGAACGGCCAGCAGGTCGTTCAGCACCGTGGCGACCTCAATGCCGTCCGTGCCGGTCAGGGCCTGCGCCACCGCGAGCAGGATTGCGGGGGTCGGCCCGGCGGGGTCAGCGGTCCGCATCGGGAGCTGGACGGCACGGGAGAATGCGTAGTCCATCGCCTCCTCCAGCCGGTCGGATCCCGGCTGCGGGCCAAGCGGGGCCGCAGGAGTGACGTCCTCGGTCACTATGAGGGAGGGCGCCACGGCGAGCGTGGCGGGCACCACCGGGTGTTGCAGCGCTGCGGCTGCGGCACGGGCGGAGTCGCCGAAGATCCCGGGCGGCACCCACGCCGCTACAGCCGCGTGCCGGGCCCCGGTGGGTGCGAACAGCTGGACGGCGGCCCGGGCGGGCGAGCGGCGGCGAACCCCCGGCCACGGGACCAGGGCGGAGTTCTCCCGCCCGAGTATGAGGGCGTCCAGGAGCAGCGACCGGTCCGAGCCAGGCCACTTGGCGTGGGCCTGAAGGTAGGTGGACAGGGCGCCGAGTTCGAGGCGGCGGGTGGACTGCCACTTCTCGCGGGGCAGCACGGTGACCGGGATGCCCGCCTGCAGAAGTGGCTGGACGTCGTCGGGGTCGAAGACCGGTACCAGCACCTCGGCTCCGGGCATTTCCCGGGCCAAGGCCAGCAGCGTGCGGCCGGTCAGCGGCGGGTCGTCCACAACGAGAATCCGCCGGTTGTCGGCCTCGAGCTGCTCGCCGGGTCGGACACTGGTCACCTGCACGTCGACGCCGGCGGCCTCGAGGTGGGCAGCGATCAGCGGGGCCAGGTAGGCGCCGCCGGTGCGCACGCCCGCCACGAGGACCGGACCGGTCTCGTGCCGGGCGTCCAGCCAGGTCTGGGCCAGAGCGAGCATGTCCTGCCACTCGACTCCCTGGACGGCGAGGGACGCGGGCAACCGCACGACCGACCGGTCCGACCGGAGCCAGAGGGGCAGCCGGCCGGCGACGGGGGCGATGAGGGTGTCATCACCGGCCGCGAGTAGCCGGGCCGCCCGGTAGGTCGCCTCGCGCAGCACCTGTTCGCCCGGCCGGCTGGTGTCACGGCAGCGGGTCCACAGGGCCGCCAGCGATTCGTAGCAGTGCAGGGCCGGGACGGGCCGCCCCGCCCGGGACGCGAGGTCCCGGGCGAGACGGCTGATGGTGAGCGGCCGGATGGCCGTCGGCATGCTCACGCGGCGGCCTCGCGGCGGGCGATGGCGTGCACCAGGCGGCCCAGCTCGCGGTAGGGGCTGCGGCTGGAGGCGGCCCACTCCGTCTCGAGCGCTTCCTGGTACTCCGTCTCGGTGGGCTTCCAGTCGTTGCGGTGGTCGTGGAAGATCCGCACGCCCTGCCACGGCAGCGGCGTAAGCCCGTTGGCCCGGGCGAGGTCGTCCAAGTGGGCGGGGGTGTCGCCGCGGGTGGTGATGCCGAGGTTGCCGACGCTGGCGGCCTGGCCGCTCTCGATCTGGGCCCGGGCCGAGGCGTACCGGCCGGTCAGAGCCTCGCGCACGCCCACGGCGAGGCTGTTCTTCGTCAGGACGCTGAGGATGCCGCCGTCGGCGACGAGCCGGGCAAGGTGGGCGACGGGGGCGGCGGAGTCGGGCAGGTACATCACGACGCCGTGGCAGACCACCGCGTCGAACGAGGCGTCCTCGAACGGCAGGTGGTAGATGTCGCCCTCGGTGAGCGTCACTCGCTCGCTGATCCCGGCGGCGGCAACCCGCTGGGCCGCGGCGGCGAGCATGTCCGGAGACTTCTCCACCCCGACAACCTGGTGGCCGGCGGCGGTCAGGCGCAGCACCATCTCGCCGTCGCCGCAGCCGACGTCCAGGACGCGGGCCGACCGGTCGCCGAGTTCTTCGAGGACCCGGCGCGCGGTGAGGTCGTGCCGCAGGCGGCCGCGGCCGCCGCTGGAGTATGCGGCGTAGCCGGTCTTGACGGTGCCGAAGTCGGCGGAGGGGTCATTGGTCATGGGTGTACTCCTTCGTCAGGGTGGGCCAGTGCTGGGTGAGGTAGCGGAACGAGGGGTAGCGGTCGCCGGTGGCCAGCTCGGTGCCTGCTGCTCCCGATGGCGTGAAGGTCCCAGCGCGGATGGCCTGCCGGATGCGGATCAGTCGCGGGATCCGGCCGGCCAGGTACGGGACCCGGTCGCGGGCGTCGGCCTGCGGGAGCCAGGCTGTGAGCTGGTGCGGGCGCATCTCCTCCCACACGACGACGTCCATGGATGCCTCGCCCAGTTGCAGGGTGAGGAAGTGCGGCACGGCGGTTGTCCCGGGGCCGGCTGTGCGGTGGCTCAGCATGGTGACGGTGCCGGGGTAGCCGGTGCGCAGGGCGCTGAGGTGGCGGGCGAACGCGGCGTCGAGCCGACAGGTCACGCAGGCGCATCCCGACCCGTCGGTGAGGTCATCGAGGGTGAAGATCCGCTCAGGCACGCCCGCCGCCGCTGGTCGGGCCGTAGAGCCGGTAGTAGTCGTCGACGATGCCGGACTCGGCGAGGATCTCGTTGGTGGCGGCGAGGTTGTGGCCGGGCTGCAGCCGCTCGTCGCCGTGGGCCAGGGCGACGGCACCGACCGCGAGCCCGGCCAGGACCAAGTCCACGTAGCGGTTGGACAGGGACTCGGCGTGGTGGAAGTTGATGGGCATGCCGTGCCCGAGGACGAGGACCTCCGGGCCGTCGGCCAGCTGGTAGCTGGTGCCGAGCACGCCCCGGTCCGTCACGGCGGCGCTGCCTTCGCGGAGTTCGTCCAGTCCGAACTCGTAGTTCCTGCTGGTGGTGCTGACCAGGACCGCTCGCGGCGGCAGGAGCCGGGCCTGCGCGAGACCGAAGCTGCGGCTGCCGACGCAGCCGAACACCAGCCGCGGCTGGTGGCCCTGGACGAGCCGGTCCAGTGAGCGGTCGGTGAGGAAGCCTTCCTCGTGCGCGGCGACCAGGCGGGTGATGTCGGAGTCGTACACCGCGACCCTCATCCGCCGGCTCTCCAGGACGCGGGCCACCTCCTGGCCGATCCGGCCGAAGCCGAGCACCAGGGCTGCCTGCCCTTCGAACTTCTCGTCGGGCAGCAGACGCAGGGTGTTGCGGACCGCCGCGTCGGCGATGCCGTAGGACTCGATCATGCCCTTCATGTCGCTCTCGGCGACGCTGAACAGCGGCAACGGCAGGTCGAGGCCGTCCACCTTCCGGATGCCGGAGGTCGTCTGCTCCACCAGGCCGATGAAGTGCCCGGCCTGGTCGGGGAGGTCGCGCAGGACGACGGGCAGGACGTAGCCGCCGTCGTCCATGACCACGGTCCGCTTGCCGGCGGCGGACACGCGGGTGATGTGCTCCGCGATGCCCTCGCGCAGGTCCCGGTAGCGCCATACGGCGATGCCGTGGCGGTGGACGAGGTGGGCGTCGACGCGGTGGGTGTGCGCGTAGGGGTACTCCTTGTCGATCACGGTCATGTGCGCCGGGTCCACCCCGAGGGCGAGCAGGCTGTCGACCAGGACGAGGAAGTCGCGCATGTGGTGGATCGTGAGCAGCACGCCGACTCCGGCCAGCGGCTTGTCCGTCCAGCGGTCGGCCAGGCGGCTGGTGAGCGGCAGCTCGCCGACGGCCGCGGCGATCTCGGTCTCGGTGAACGGCAGGTGCCGTGCGACCGAGAAGAAGGCCTCCGCCTCGGCCGGCGTGCCCTGTTCGAAGGTGGCGATGAGACGGTGCGCGTGCTGGGCGGCGGCCGCCGGGTCAGCGGGGGTGGCCAGAGCCAGTCGCCCACTGCCGCCGCTGGTGAGGGTGCACAGCCACGACGACGATGCCTCGTCCCACTGCACGCTGCGCACGGAGAGGCAGGCGCTGAGACGGGTGGCCAGGTCGGTGGCCAGGTGACGGATCTCGTCCGTGCTGGCGGCGACGTCGACCGCGTGAACGAGCGGCGAGCTCACGGATGCGGGCACGGGGCCCTCCTTTCGGGCGGACTTGGGTTGATCGGGCGAAGCGGGAGTCATCGGTGAAGGGTGAAGGTGGCGCAGCGGCCGGTGATGTGCATGCCGCATGCGACGAAGTCAGCCGGGCCCTGCCGGGTCACGGCCCGTACGGTGGCCAGGTGCTGGGCGGCAGCCGCCGTGTGCGCCGCGGTGATCAGCTTTCGGCTGACCTCCGGCGTCGCGGCCCAGACCTCGGCGAGCAGAAGTTCGCTGCCCACCGCGTTGCGCTGGGCCAGGGCCAGCAGGAGCGATCCGGTTGCCGGGTCCAGCAGCAGGTTCCGGGCCTGGAACCGGGCGTCGTCCCGCCACCGCTGCAGCGTGGCTCGGGCGAACGCCTGCTCGTGGCAGCCGAACTGCCGCGCCGATGCCGCCACGTAGGCGTCAAGGTCCTCGACGCCCTCGGCGGTGACGGCGTCGAATGCTCTGTCAGCCGGTGCCCCGTGCAGCACGGTGATGGTGTCAAGCGGGGTCCAGCCCGACCGGAGGAAGAAGTCAGCGGCGCCGTCCCGGTCGGCCGGGACGTCCGTGGTCATCAACGGCCACGGGGCCGCTTCAACCACCGTGTCCAGCAGAGCCGTGCCCAGCCCGGTTCGGCGGGCCGACGGGGCGACGACCGGTCCCCACAGACGTGCCCGCGCTTCGCCAGGCTCAGGCCGGCGCACCGCGCACCAGCCGACCATCTCCTGACCATCACGAGCCACCGCCAGCACGGGAGACTCCCCGGTCAACGCGTTGGTCAGCCGGGAGCGCACCAGCGAAGAGCTCACCGGGCGGTCGTCGCTGAACCCGGCGATGCAATGCTGTGCAAGGGCGGCGAGCTCCTCACATAGATGGCCGTTCAGCCCGTCGGCAAGGACAATCTGCGGATCAGACATCGCAGCGATCTCCAGACGACTTGGGCGCCTTGGACAGCACGAGAGAGGGGAACAGCGGCGAGATCGCTGAGAGCGGGACCAGGTCACAGGTCACCGCGAGGAAGGCGGCCTGCGGGCGACGGCCGGCTCCCAGTTCCTGGACCGCCTCGGTGAGGTAGCCGTGTGCGGTGTCGCGGGCCACTTCGAGCTCGTCCGCGATCTGATCGTCGGTCAGGCCGGACAGGAGCAGTTCCAGTGCCCTGCGTACGCGCGGCGGCATGCGCAGGCCAGCACCGAGGCTGGTCGGCAAGCCGATCTCGGGAGCCGCGACCAGCCTGTAAGCGGCCGCGAGAGCCGATGCCTGGGGCAGGTGCTGCGCGCCGAGCAAGTCGCAGATCTTCTGGTCGGCGCCACGAAGATCCTCAACCCGCAGACCTGCCTTGGCACGCCGTCCAGCCCTCGGCCCTGGGGCGAGGACGAACCGGATGAGCCGAAGATCGCGGTCGTCCAGGCGCGGAGCCGCGGGCATGAGCGGCGCCCCCGCTATGGCCGCCGGCGGAGTCGTCATCGTGCTCACCGGGCCACACCCGCCACCGTCACGGTCCTGGTGTCGGTCCGGCCGGAAAGGCCGAAGGCGTTCTCACGCACGTCATAGCCCGAAATCACGCCCACGCAGGCGGCCAACCGCAGGGCGGTGTCGATCAGCGAGACGTGGCTGAAGGCCTGCGGGAAGTTGCCGACCTGGCGCTTGAGCCGCGGGTCCCACTCCTCGGCGAGCAGGCCGACGTCGTTGCGCAGCGACAGCAGCCGCTCGAACAGCTCGCGGGCCTCCTGCACCCGGCCGATCATGGCGAGGTCGTCGGCCAGCCAGAACGAGCAGGCCAGGAAGGCGCCCTCATGGCCGGAGAGACCGTCCACGTTGTTGCCGGACTCGTCGTGGGTGGGGTAGCGCAGCACGAAGCCGTCCTCGGTGGAGAGCTCGCGCTGGATGGCCTCGATGGTGCCGATGACCCGCTTGTCGTCGGCGGGTAGGAAGCCGACCTGGGGGATGAGCAGCAGCGAGGCGTCCAGCTCGTGCCCGCCGTAGTACTGGGTGAAGGTGTTGCGCTCGGGGTCGTAGCCCTTCTCGCAGACGTCCGCGTGGATCTCCTCGCGCAGCGCCCGCCAGCGCTCCAGCGGGCCTTCGGTCTCGGTCTGCTCGATCAGCTTGATCGTCCGGTCGACGGCGACCCAGGCCATCACCTTGGAGTGGACGAAGTGCCGGCGCGGCCCGCGCACCTCCCAGATCCCCTCGTCGGGGGCCTTCCAGTGCTCCTCCAGGTAGCTGATCAGCCGCAGCTGGAGCAGGTGGGCGTGGTCGCTGCGGCCCAGGCCGGTCATCTGGGCCAGGTAGAGCGCCTCCACCACCTCGCCGTAGACGTCCAGCTGGAGCTGGCTGGCCGCGCCGTTGCCGACCCGGACCGGGGCCGAGTCCTCGTAGCCGGGCAGCCAGTCGAGCACCGACTCGTTCAGCTCGCGCTGACCGGTGATGGAGTACATGATCTGCAGGTTCTCCGGGTCGCCCGCGACCGCGCGCAGCAGCCACTCGCGCCAGGCCCGGGCCTCCTCCCGGTAGCCGGTGCGCAGCAGCGAGGAGAGGGTGATCGCGGCGTCGCGCAGCCAGGTGTAGCGGTAGTCCCAGTTGCGCTCGCCGCCGATGTCCTCGGGCAGCGAGGTGGTCGGTGCGGCGACGATCCCGCCGGTGGGGGCGTAGGTGAGCGCCTTGAGGGTGATCAGCGAGCGGACCACCGCGTCCCGGTAGGGGCCCTGGTAGGTGCACTGGGAGACCCAGTCGGACCAGAACTCCTCGGTCAGCGCGAGCGAGGCCTCCGAGTCGGGGACTCCCGGCGGGGCCAGGTGGGAGTGCCGCCAGGTCAGCGCGAATGTGACCCGCTCACCTGCGGCCACCGTGAATTCGTGCTCGGCGAGCTGTTCGGGGGTGGTGGAGGCCGGGGTGTCGAGCCAGAGGGAGTCGGGGCCGGCGACCGCGGTGGTGCGCAGCGTGGCGTCGGCGGTTGTGATCTGGTGCAACCAGGGGAGGATGCGGCCGTACGCGAAGCGGGCTCGCAGACTGGAGCGCATCCGGACGCGTCCGGCTATCCCTTCCACGATGCGGATCACGACCGGGGTGTTCGGCGTGGCGGGCAGCTGACGCGGCGGCATGAAGTCGATCACCCGCACGGTGCTGCCCTGGGCGTCCCACTCCTGCTCCAGGATCAGCGAGTTGCCGCGGTAGCGCCGTCGGTCGGCACGGAGCGAGCCGGCGCTGTCGGAGGTCGGGGTGGGGGAGATCGTCCAGGAGCCGTGCTCGTCGCTTCCAAGCAAGGCGGCGAAGACGGCGGGGGAGTCGAACTGGGGCAGGCACAGCCAGTTCAGGGCGCCGTCGCGGCGGATGAGGGCGGCGGTGTGCATGTCGCCGATGAGTGCGTGGTCCTCGATGGGTGCCATGGGGGTCCGATCTGACGGGTGGGTGGGTGCACGCGTTGCGGGGCGGCTACGGAGGTGGGCAGGGGGAGCTGGGCCGCAGCGGAGACGTGGCGCTGGGCCGGTACGGCTGTCTGCCGGAGGCGTGGTGCGGCACGTCGACGCGGTGCAAGAGTTCCGGCGCCCCGGCCGGAGGGGTGTCGGCGGCGTGGGTCGGACAAAGCCCGTGGTGGCAGGCCGGCGGGCGGCCGGGACGTCAGGCCGCTCCGGCGGAGACCGGTGTCATGGAGTCGGCCAGATGTCCCAGCTTCTCCTCCATCACGCCCAAGGGGGCTTCGCCGGTCCCGGCCAGGGCCAGCAGCGAGCTGTCGCCCGCGACCATCAAGAGCAGCAGGGAGCCGTCCTTGTAGACCGACACGTTGTGGTCCAGGGCCGGTGGCGCGGTCGGTGCCAGGCCAGGGGCGCAGCCGCGGGCGCAGGAGACCAGACCGGTCACGGCGGCGGCGAGGCCGTCGATCACGTCGGCGGGGCGCTCGGGCCAGTGGGCGAGGACGAGCCCGTCGGGGCTGACCTGCAGGGCGGTGGTGGCACCGGGGATGCCGGTGACGAGGTCGGCCAGTTGCTGGGGCGCGAGGGCCCGGGGGCCGGACTGCGAGAAGAGGGACAACGGGTGCTCGACTTTCAGGAAACGGAGGCGGAGACGAGCGGCGTACCGGGTTCGGCCGCCGGTGCGGGTGGGGGCTGTTCGACGGCAGAGGCGGGCAGGTAGAGGCGGGCGCGCGTGCCGGTCCCCGGAACGGAGGCCAGTTCGGCGTGGAAGCCGCCTGTGGCGCAGGCCAGTGCGACGGTCCGCAGTCCGAGCGGCCGGCTGCTGGTCGGGGTGGGGAGCGGTGGTCGGAGCTTCAGCAGGGTGAGGGCCTGCGCGAGGGTGAGGTCGTCCATCCCGGGGCCGGGATCGGTGATGGTCACCACGGCGCCGCCCTGCGCGGTGCGTTCGACTGTCATCGTCGCCGCCCCGTTGACTCGGGTCGCGGCGCGCGCGGCGTTGTCCAGCAGCTCGGCGATCGCCGCGAGCAGTGGCTCGACCACCGCACCCGGCACGGCGAGGGCAGCGTCGCTCGGGCCGATGTGGACGCGCTGGTAGTGGGCGATCGCGCACTGGGCGCCCCGCGCGACCTCCAGGAGCGTCACCGCGTTGGCGCGGCTTTGGGGCCAGGGGGCACCGGCCAGCACGCTGGCGCGGCGGGAGGCCCTTAGCGCCATGGCGTTGGCGTGGTCGATCGCCACTACGTCCTTGAGCTGTTCGGAGTCGGTGACGTCGGCGTGCCGCTGGTCGAGGCGTCGGCGTTGCTCGGTCAGGACGGCGTGCAGCGGCCTGATGCTGGCCAGCAGGTCCTGTCGGGCGTCGTCCTGCGCGCGGTGGAGCAGACTCGCGAGCTGCCAGGCGGCTTGCCGTACCTCCGGTGGAGCGTCTTGGGGCAGAGGCATTCCCATGCACACCGCGCGGGCGATCCCCGGGAGGATCGTTCGGACGAACTCCTCAACGGTGGGGGCAGGCCTGGTCCGAGTCTTCACCGGGGTCGGTGCGCCGCCGGGCTGCTGAGCGGTGCGGCGGAGCTCGGAGTGATCGCCGTACGCCCGCGAGGCGGGTAACCGCCGGACCATGGGTCTTCTTCCTCTCTCGGCTCCTGGAGACACCAGGCGGGATTCCGCTGCCGTCGCGTTCTGGGTGCCGCTGACCGGCCGGGCGCAGTGCACCGGGGGTCCAGCCGGTCAGCGGCGGGATGCCGCGATCGGGCCCCGAGTGGGACCATCGCGGCGGTACGGTGGGGCTCCGGCTCCCGGGGGGACGCGCAACGACGAGGGCGCGGACCGCCCCGGGGGCTGCCCGGGCTTTCCGGCTGCTGGTCAGGGCCAACGGCTGTGACCCTGACCAGCCCGGTGCCGAGGACCGCGGACCCCTCGCCTCAGGTCGTGCGAGACCGGGGCCGACATTCCGCCGTCCTGGCACCTCGCCGGCCTCGTCACTTCCTCACCGAGGCCGGGCCGGGGGAGGGGACACCCACTCGGGGTGTGCTCCCGGAGTGCGCGGTGAGCCTGGCGCCCCGAAACGAAGCTGGTGCGCTGCTCTGCCGCGCCCCCGCCGAAGCGGCGGGGATGGGCCCCGGCGGCTGGCCGGGAAGTGCACAACCGGCCGCCGGGTCTTGCGGCGGGGCCACCGGCGCAGTTGGTGGCCCCGCCCGTTCTAGGGGCCTGGCGGCGCTTCCACGCGCTGGGGCCGGGATATCGGCCACCGGCAGCGAACCGGCGGCACCTGCTGTCCGATGACGTGCTGCAGCAACCCTGCGATCAGGCCCAGGAGAGCCGCAGCGCTGGGCCGGGCGTCGTCGGTCACTCGTTTGCTCCGGGGCTCCGCTGCCATCACCAGCTTCTGGTTGATGGTCCGGTCCGTTCGGCGTCGCCATGCCTGCACGGTGTGCTGGGCACGGCCCGGCGAGCGCCACATCCTGGGCAGCGGGGTGTACACCGCTGTGAGTCGAAGGCTCACGCTGCTGCTCCGTCATCACCGATGACGCCTCGTCGGCGCGTTCCTATCGTGCCGATCCACGGTGCGGGGCGCTCCTCCTTGACCCGGCGGTAGGCGTCCAGTACCGCGACGCGCTGCGCCGCCTGCTGTCGCTGCTGTTCGGTGGAGGTGAGGGGCCCCGAGTCGGCCGTCTCGTCGTCCGGACGGTCCTGGGCGAGGGAGAGAGCGACTTCGAACCAGGTCGTCTTCTCGTCCGCCAACGCCTCGTAGCCGGAGTCGGCGGCGTACAGGTTGATCAGGAGCAGGCCGCGGCCGGTTGTGGAGTCCGGGCCGGCGTCGCGCGCCTTGGGCGGCACGTCGGGCGCGGGGTCGGTCACGGAGATCCGCAGACGGCCGGTGTCGCTCCGGAGCTCCGCCTTGACCTTCAGCTTGGCGTCCGGGTCCTCGGTTTCGCCGCCGAACCCGTGCTCGATCGCGTTGGTCAGCAGCTCCGACAGGAGAAGCTGCACCGTGTCGGCCTCGTCCTCCTCGAGGTGGAGACCGGCACGGCGCAGCTCCAGCACCATCTGATGCCGCGCTGCCCCAACTGCCTTGTGTTTCACTGCAGTTGTTAAACCTACCGAAAGCATGATGGTCCTCCGGGTGCCGATGTCGGCTGACGGACGCAACGCACGCATGCGCGATCCGGTACTCGCCTGGGGCGATGACCCTCCCCGCGCGAGGGCGGACTCCAAGTCCGCTCGGACGCGGGTGGGCAGCGTGCGGGACTGCCTTGGCCGCTGATCGCCTGGTAAGGCGGCGTGCTGTGCAGGTGACATGGATGACCCCCGTGGAGAGCACGGCAATGATCACTGACCGTGTGACCTGAGCCACCACCAGTGAGTGCGCTGTACACACTCCCGCACCCGAGAGCAGAATGCAATAGAGCGTCAGATGTAGAACTACATAGTTGCGAACTGGCATTTGATCACTCGGTGGACCACACTTGATGACACATCAGTCAACGATGGGGGCGGGCACATGGCAGCAAGGGCGAAGAAGACGCAGGACTTGCCACCCTTCCTCCGACAGGTCCTCGGTAACAAGTTCCGACGCCGGCGCGAAGCGCTGAAGCTCAGCAGGGAGCAGGTCGGCCAGAAGCTCGACATCGCGGACTACACGGTCATGCGACACGAGACCGGCGACACTCTGATCACCGTGCCGCTCGTCCGCGCGTACTGCGACGTCTACGAGATCACGGACGACCAGGAGCGCACCGAGCTGATCGAGCTTGCCAAGATGGGCAAGCAGCGCGGCTGGTGGACCACCTACGGGGGCAGTCTGCAACCGTCGTACTCCTACGTCGTGGAAGCCGAGCAGATGAGCCGATTCGGCTCCGGGATCCGCACGTGGGAGCCCTTGATCGTTCCCGGCCTGTTCCAGACCGATGAGTACACCGGAGCCCTGTTCGAGCGGAGCCAGCTCATCTGGAAGGAGGACAACCCGCTCCCGCTCGACCAGGCCGTGGAGAGCCGAGCGAAGCGGAAGCTGCTGCTGGACGGGGACAACCCGCCGCAGATCTGGGCGATCCTCGGCGAGGGCGCGATCCGCACGCCGATCGGCGGCCCGGACGTGATGGACCGACAGATCCGCCACCTCTTGGACCTGTGCGAACGGCCCAACATCACCATCCAGATCGTGCCTTACGACACGGGATACAACCCGGGCACCGATGGTCCGTTCGTTCTCTACTCCTTCTCCAAGGCCGCCGACGACGGGGTGGTGTACTACGAGGTCAGCCGGTCGTTCAGCGATGACGTGGCCACTCTCGCCCGTCACACGAGGCAGTTTGACCTCCTGCGGGCTCAAGGGACGCACCTTGCTCAGGCGCAGCGATACTTGCACGACGCCCTCTCCAGCTAGGAGTCGGGCACACCTTCCCATCCCTGAAAGGCATGACATGGGCAATCCCCTGGACCGGAGCGCCGACGAGGAAGTCGTCTGGCACAAGTCCAGCTACAGCGGTGGCCAGAACGGCAACTGCGTCGAGGTCGGCCGCCCGATCGGCACCGGGCGTCGCATCAAGGTGCGGGACACCAAGGACCGGGAGGGCGGGACCCTCAGCTTCTCTCCTGAGGCCTGGAGTGCTTTCCTCAGCAACATCGATGCCGGCGACCCGCGACTGACCGGCGACGTGCTCTAACAGCGCAGCAGACGCAATGTGGGGACCTTGACGCAACTACCGCCGAGGTCCCCACACATCCTGCCTACCAGCCGGATCTGACAGGCGCCCGCGACGACGCCGGAAGATCACGGCGGGCATGATCAGTGTCCCCCGACGCCGGGCGGAGAGAAAAGACCTCCCCCGATCGCCACTCTGCCGCCATTCCGGCTCCACCGGCCCGTGACCCGCTCAGAGCCGCGGACCTGGAGCTACGCGAGCGACCGGTCGCTCTGCACGCCGCGCCCACCGCCGCCGACCGCGAGGAGGTCTCCCGGTGATCCCCAGTCCGCATCGGATGAAGGGCGGCGCGATGCTGCTCGGCGCCGAGGAACCCGGACGACCCGGCCCGTTCGGCACCTGGACCAACAACGCGGAGCCGACCAGAGCCCCCATCGAGGACACCGACCCGGCCGGCCAGGAGGAGGCGCGGTGAGCGGGGAGTGGAGCAACCCGGCATACGTTCCCGTCTACGACATGCTGCTGGAGCTGGAAAAGCGCCTCGACGCCCTGCGGCACGTCGGTCCCGTCGACGGCATCGACCCGCGGGCGACCACCGCCCTGCACGCCGTCCGGCTCGCCGCGGCGATCCTCCAGCCCGTCGTCCCCGGCACCGAGCCGCCACCGTTCCCCGGCGACACCGACCGGCTGCTGAAGCTGATCGCCAACTGCCGCGACGCCGCTCTCGGACTCGGCGAGTTCGCCCCCGCCGGCCCCGCCCTGCGGGTCATCCCCGGCGGCCGGGAAGACCGCCCCGGGCCGGCCGGGTAACGACCGGTCGTCGCCTCCGCCGTGCTCCCGTAGCCACTTCTCGGCGTCGTGGACCTCGTGCACCCGGTGGCCCGTGAGCTCGTGGAACAGGTCCATGTCGCCGGTGTCGAGGGCGATCAGGATCGCGGTGCCGCGCAGGGCGGAGGCGACGTTCAGCAGGTCCTCGTCGCTGTAGTCCTGCATCCGCCAGCCGACATCGCCCATCCGCTCGACCAGCAGCCTCAGGCCGCCCGAGACAGCCGCGGCCTGGCGGGCAAGAGCGGCAAGCTCGGCGTTCCGGTCCTCGGCCACATCTCCAGCGTGCGCCGGTTCAAGCTGGGCCGCCCCCGGAGCCAGGATCAGCCCGGGGATGTGGTTGTAGAAGGTGCCGGGACTCACCGCGAGGAGCTTGGCAATCGAGGTGATCGGCTCGGGTCAGGCCACCTTCGGCGTGCGGATCCCGGTGATCGTCACAACCGGCGGCCGGGTCGAGGGGCTGACCATGTAGGTGACCGCCAAGGTGCCGATCAGCGCGACTCGGTCGTCTTCGCCGTCCGCAGTCCGGGCGAGAGACAGGCCGCCGAAGGGATCGCTTGCTACGTCCTCTAGGCCAGCCAGCAGTTCGCCGAGCACCGTGCCGGCCAGCAGTGCGCGCAGTGCCTCGCGGCTCAGCACTCCGGGGATTCCAGCCAGCCGCTCAGCGCCGTCCAAGGCGCGCAGCTGCTCGCGGGCCGCGTCGGTGAGCACGACCTTGTAGCGGCTGGCGGTCACCAGGTGGCCAGCGCGGGAAAGACCTCGCCCAGCTCGTGCACCGGGGCGTTACCCGTCCGCACCGCGGCCGCTGCGGCGTCTATGTCGGCGTCGGTGGCGGTCTGCGCGAGCGCAGCCCACTGCCCGACCAGCGTGAACAAGTCAGCCGGGTCAGCTTCGTCCAGCGCCGTCTGGAACGCCGGGCGCAGCTCGGCAGGCAGGGCACGACGGATCGCCCCGACCGTGCGGGGCCGGTCGATGGGTCCCAGCGGGTAGTCGTGCGCCTGTGCTGTCATGGATCCCTCCCGGTACCGGCGGCCTGCGACCACCCTACGCGCGCCAGCAACCGGCGTCAGCCACTCAGTGCCTCGTCCCGGCGAGGCTGGCGGTCGGGACGAGGCACTGAGGCTAGCCTGCCAGGCGCGGCAGCTCCTAGTGGCGGACCAGCTTCACCGACCGGTTGGTGATCGTCACCAGCCGGTCGAGGACGTAGAACGTCGCCCGAAGCCGGTGGTCCGAGATCGCGTCGGCCTCCGGAGTCACCACCAGCTCGGCACCGGCCACCGCGGGCAGCAGCTCCTCGGTGACGTACGTCCGGTCGATCGCCGACAGGCCTCCGGGAGGCAGATCGTCCTGCGGGACGGCCTGGCGCTCCTTGTCCGGGCCGTGTCCGGAGGTCGCCCCGTCCGCACCGAGGCATCCGAGGTGCTCCGCGGCGTAGCCGTGGACGTACACCCAGCCGTGGCGGGTCAGCATTTCGTCGGCCTGGGTGTCGGCCACCCACCGGCCGGAGGCGTCTTTCACCGACCGGCTGCCCGCGTAGTTGCGGTCAGCGATGCCGTCCATCGACAACGGCGCCCGGCCGACAACCCACGCGTTGAAGTCCGCGTCGATGTGCCCCAGGCGCAGGTCCTTCACCACAACGCCCGCCCAGAACCGGGCCTCGGCCAACCTGAATTCGGGGTTCCAGTAGCAGGCGTGGTCGCAGCCGAAGAAGATCTGCCGCTCGCTCAGGTTCCCGTCACGGTCCCGCACCCGGGCCGGAACGACCACCGGCGGATGCCACAGCCCTGTCCAGTGCTGCTCCCATTCCATGTCCGGGACGATCGGCCCGTCGGGGTCGAAGAAGAGGCCGTTGCCGTTGCGGACCCTGCTGTCCTGCTCGCTGACGCCCGGCGGCGAGGCCGGCGCGAAGTAGAGCATCCCGAGTTCCTTGGCGATCTCCTCGCCCTGGCCGGGCTGCACCTCGTTGAGGCTGATCACCGCGGCCTTGCGGCCGCTGTCCTGCTCCCGGCGCTTCAGGTACGCCAGGGCCTCGGCCATCTTCCAGCCGTGCTGGACGTTCCAGTGCAGCACCTCCACCAGCTCGCCCGGGTCACTGCCCAGGGCGTTCCCCCCACTGCTCACGCTGCCCCTCCCGCTGCTTCATCCCGGTTGCCCCCGCTCCGGGATCCTTCTCGGTCACGGTGATCGTCCCAGCACGGTGCAGGCCGTGGCGGGGCCTTCAGAGAACTTCACCGCTGCCAAGGGGCGCACGTGGGTGACGACCCGGCGCGCGCGAGTATCCAGGGCAGTCGTTCACGCCGGGGGCCGGCGGCCGATGTCGGCGACTGCGCCTTCGGGCAGACCGTCGTGGAGCAGGTCCGTCATGTAGTCGATGTCGAACAGCGTCGCCTCACAACCGGCGAGGCCCGGCCAGAGGTCGCGGTCGAGGATCGGCACGCCGAAGTAGGCGGTGCCGGGCACCTCCCAGGTGGGATCCACGACGGTGCCGTCCGGGGTGACGCACCAGGCGTGTTCGAGCTGGAGGTTGAATCCGGCGGGGACCGCCCAGCCCTCCACGTACAGCAGGTGGTGTTCGGCGGCCGTCCATGCGGAGTTGAGGAAGCACCGCCGGGGCTGGAGCAGGTCGATGTGGCCGGGCAGTGGTGCGGGGGTGTGCAGGCGTCCCTGTGCAAGGACGAGTTCGGCGACGTTCTGCCAGCGGAAGGACGACTTCGCCAGGGTGCGGTTGAAGGTGGCGAGAAACTTCGCGTAGGCGATCAGGGAGGCTTCCGCCTCTGCGTCGAGCAGGCTCTGCATGCCTGGCGTCCTCCCCCAGATTGACACCGGCGGTGACCGGTTCAACGGCTCGCCGCTCGACGCTTCACGACTGCCAGCGCTCACTCGCATCTCGACGGTGTGGAGGCCGACCATCCGCGGCCCGCTCCTCCGCGCCTCGGTCCGGGCGGGGTGCTGGGCGCTCGGTGGTCCAGCCCTTCGCGGTCCGGTATGCCTCCCCGGCGACCGCGCGCTGGCCCAGCTTGGTGGGAGCGCGGTCTGCTAGCTGACCGCCGCCAAGTGCCGCTTCTTCGACGGCTGTGCCGCGATGGGGGGAAGCTCGCCGTCTGCGATCTGCTGGAGCGCGTCGGTGATCGCTGTCTCCATGTCGTTCTCGGTCTCGTAGCCGGCCACCAGCGGGTGCAGCGTGTACTTGTACCGGGTGGTGCGCAGGACGATGTTCAGCTCGCAGAGTCTGCGCATGGCCCTGGAGAGCACGCTTGGACTGGTCTCCAGCGTGGCGGCCAGCTCCTGCTGGGACTCCGGGATCGCACCGCCAGGCTGCTGGACCTCGGTCAGGAGGTCGAAGAGGTTGCGGGCCGAGATGGGCAGCCCCAGGGTCCGGATGTGCCCGAGCACCTCAGTCCTCATGATCATGGCTGCTGCTCCTTCTTCGCCCGGGGCTTTCGGGGCTTCGGCGTCGGCACCACCAGGTCCGGGAAGTCTCCCGGACTCAACCGCATCAGCATCGCAGCATCAAGCATCTCCTGCTGCGCATCTCCGTTCCCCTTGAAGCACAGGGTCGGATTGACCTGGTACATCGTCCGGTCCGACTTATCGCGGCGGATCATGTGCCAGTTCTCAATCCTGGTGAGCGCGGCCGAGACGTTGCTCCTGGGGAGCACCAGGAAGTCGGCGAGTGCCTGTTGGGTCCTGATGACCAGGATGCCTTCCTCCTGCTCGCCCATGCAGTACAGCAGAACCGCGACCTCGGTAGGGGTCATGCCCTTCGCCGCGATGACGGGGGCCAGTACCTGGGAGAGGAACGCGTTCGAGACGACTGACCATCCGCGCTTGCCCATCATCTTGTGGGGGGCGCGCGGCCTGGCGTACTCGAACTCGGTGACGACCCGCACAGGCCGCTTCTCGCGGGGAAGGTGCTCTCGCGCGGTGGAGGCTACGGCCTGCGCGAGCAAGGACTCCAGGCTTGGTCGTTCCTTGGCTGGGGACGACTTCGACTTGGCAGGCTGCGGCTCCGGAGAGCTCTGGGCGGCGGAACGGGGCATGAGGCGGCCTTTCACAGCGCGGGTGATCCGCAACTTAGCGTGACTTGCCTGCCAAGTACAGTCGACTTGCCCGTAGCGGCGAGTCGGACTTTGAGGCGTCGTGGCAACACGACACTTTCACCGCCGAGTTGCCAGAACAGGCAACTCGGTGTCGTGAAATCACGACACCCCCTCCCGAGATCCCACCACTCTGAGTGGGCGAGCCCATCGTGATGCGAGCATGCCAGCAGTGCTGTGCGCCTGCATGTCGTGATTCCACGACATGGACTTGAGCGTTTACGCAGGTCAGGACACTGCAGAGGGAAATCCCTCTTTTCCTTATGTCTCAGCCCGCAGAGGCTTCGGGGCGGTACGGCCGCGGGCGGGCGGGGAATGCTCCCTGCGCGAGCGTCGCCCGATGTGCCTCCGAGTTGCCTGTACGAGCAACTCGGGGCGCGAAGTGTTGATGTCATCACGACACTCCGGCGTTGGAGTGTCGTGATTCCACGACGACGGCTTCGGCGTTCTTGCAGGTCAGAGCAGTGGGAAGCTGCTCGCTCTCTTTTCCTCTAAACGCGCGCGGGCGCGCCCGCGCGAGCCACCGCGCCGCCTGCCGCTTCCGCAGCCCTGGTTGCTCCCCGTCGAACGGGACCCGAGTAGTTGGCTGGGCTTACCGCGCCGATCGCGGAGGTCCGGCTGCCGCCGGACACGGGCCCCAGGGGGCCCTCTCCGCGCTCCTTCAGCAGGATGGCTGGGACCCGTGCTTCTCGGCCAGCATTGGTGCTGCTCGCACTCATCCTGGCCTTCACTGGTCTCTCCTCCCCAGGAGCGTTGCCCGCGGACTGTGGATCTCTTATCGGCGCGATCTGACGGTGACCCAAGGCGGTTATCGGCAAGTGCTGCGGATGGTCCAGTCCGTACGGAAGGTAGACCCGCCCGAACGGGGGCAAGCCACTGTCTCGATGGGCGGGGGCCAGGTCGGGCCGTCCACGGCCCGACCGGTGAGGCGGCGGGCCGGTGGCGGGGCCGGCCACGGCCCTGCCACCGGAGCCGGCGGCTCAGGCCCTCGACCGGGGGCTGGTCCAGCGCAGCCAAGGCGCTGGCCACGGGTGCGGGGGCGGAGCACGCCGCGCCCAGCCACCTACGTCGCGGCGGTCCGCGACGGTCCGCGGTTGCCGCCCGGACCCGGTGAGAGGCGAGGCCCCGTGGTCAGCACACGTCACGCCAGGAAGCGGTGACAACCCGAAGAACTGGCGGCAAGGAAAAAGCTAGATTAATACGCGCCTAGACACTAAATTGGATGCATCAAGCATCTTCGAGACACGCGACAACACCAAGGACGCCATGGACATCACCGTCAAGGACCTGGCCGTTGAGCTACACCTGCGCATAAGCGACATATCAGTTCACGTCTCTGCCCTGTGCAGGGAGCAGGGGCCCGACCAGGTCGTCCGTGCAGCCTGCACAAGCAACGGACCCACGCTCCTGCACGGCACAGCTGCCGACGAGATCCGCGCCCGTATTCGCGCCCTCGCTGGGCAGCCCAGGCTCACCCCGTCCTCCTGAACCGCCTGCAGCACCTCGCCATGACTCACACAGGAACAAGCGTGAACGTCGCACCCCCTCCCTCCACCACCGACATCCGACTTCGGCCAGCGACCGTCGCTGACAAAGACGCTGTCGCCGCACTGGTCTCCCTGGTCGATCTTCAACAACCGGCCGAGAAGGTGTCCGCTGTCCTCGACGGCATGCAGCAGGCTCTCCAAGCCACCGAAGGCGAAGCACTGTCGCACAGCCGAGTCAGCTTCCTGATCGCCGAGGGACCCAACGGCCAGCAAGTCGGCCTCGCGGTCTGCGGACTGGCCAAATGGATGACGGAGGCACCCCGAGTCCTCCGGCATCAACTCATCCGCCGGTTCGCGACAGTCCAGGTCCTGGCCGTCCGTCCGGATTCGAGGCAGCAGGGCATCGCACGTGCTCTGCTGCAGCAGACCGAACAAAGCTTCCGCGAGGCCGGATACCAGGCATTGACGCTGCGTCACGGCCGGGAACTGACCTCGTTCTACGAGAAGGTCGGTTACACCAGCGCTGCGCGTCTGTCGCTACTCCTGCCAGCCGAGACGCGCCTGACACTCGCTGACCGCGGCTGGAGGCAAGCCTTCAAGATCCTCTCCCCGTCGGTCTCAACCACGGAACGGCAAGGTCACCCTGCGATCATCGACCACTTCTCGGACTGAGTGCGGCACGGCTTCGCTGAAGCCCGATGCCGGCACGTGGTCCTTCGGGGGCTTGGCCTGTTGCTGCCAGGCCAAGCCGCCTGTCCGCAACTCGCGGAGCTCGCGGTCGCCACCGGGTCGAGCAGGCCGCATACGCGGCACCCCACCGCCGAGCAGGGCAACGTGACCGTCCAGGGGTACGGGCCGTCCGGCCGCCGTACGCCGGATCACGCTGTCAACACGGCGCCGGGGTACGCGCCGGGGTGACGAGTTCGCGTGACCACCCCTTCCCCCGCACGACCGTGCGCTAAAGTGCTGTCGGCCGACCGCTGCGGTAGGCCAGGGCTCAGCCGTCCGGCCCGTGACCGGACGCGCGATGACGGCCCCCACCACGCTCAGCGGGATCTGCAGCCACCTCAGAGTCTTCCCGGTCGCCCTCGCATCATCGGCGTACCCGGGTCACGGGACCGGTGTACGCGAAGGGCTGGACCAATGGGCGAGAAGAACCGCGCGTTGAAGGCTGCCGTGCGGCAGCGAATGGCCGAGACCGGTGTGCCGTACCGGGCCGCGATGAACGCGGTGAAGGCCGAGTACGAGCGCGGCGAGCACGCCAAGCGCACGGACGACAGTGCTGGCGACACCCTGTTCATCGTGGACTTCCCCGCCCCGGTACTGGCCGGGGCCGACCCCTGCCCGGCCTGCCACGGCGCCGGCCTGGGCTCCACGCAGTACGAGCAGCGGACGGACAGCGGCATCGTCCTCATCGCGGACACCGCCTGCACCACCTGCTTCGGGTGCGGCCGCGCCGAGCACGAGACGCGGTGCCTGCCCGGCGATCACGCCACGGACGACCCGAGCGAGATTGAGGATTACCAGGAGCTGCTGGATCTCGACGCGGAGAAGCGGGGCGAGGACCCGGAAGAGCGTTGCTACTCCTGCCGGGGGCGCCGCTTCTGGTGGGCGCAGGCCATCAACGAGGAAGCCGCGGAGCAGGGGCATGCCGAGCTCCAGAAGCGGGCGCAGGCGCGCGGGGTGAGCATGGACCAGGTCCAGGCCGCCAGGGCCTGGGGCGAGCTGGACCAGCTCCTCGGCGACGGTACGCAGGCCCTGTTCCACCAGGGCATGGAGTTCGTACGGATGCCCTGCGGCTGCACCGAGGGGGAAGGCCGGCGGCTGACCCGCGCTCAGTTCGAGGCGGAGCAGGAGAGCGCGGCGCAGGTGCCCGGCCCGCGCGACGGCGGTCGCACGTACGAGGTCGTCACGGGCGGGTGGACTTACGTCTTCACCGGCTGCCCCGACCTCGGCAACGACATCCCCAGCACGGGGCGGGCCGGAGAGGAGCCGGGGCACGTCATCATGGCCGAGCGGCGGCGCCAGGCTGGGGTGATCGACGGCTTCGTGATGGTGCGGCAGGTCGGCCGGAGGGTCACCTACCGCTGGGTGGCCTCCGGCGAGCCGGAGACGGTACTGCCGCAGCTTCTCGCCGCCGTCACGGCCAACCCCCCGGCCCCGCCGGTCGAGGAGGAGCCCGAGGTGGTGGAGCCGGCGGAGCAGCAGGTGCGGCAGGTGGTGTACGAGGGCGGGCCCTGGGACGGCCAGGAGCGCACCGAGTCGCTGGCCTTCGTGGTCGGCCAGCAGGAGGTGCCGACGAACGGCGGCGGCCGCCTGTCCACCTGGGGCGAGCACTGGGCGGACGACATGCCGCGCTACATGCCGGTGCAGGACGGTCCCCGTCGCCTGCGCATGGTCTGGGCGGCCCCGGCCGACCCGGGCGCGCCGAGGGCGTACGGGCGGCCGGAGCCGCTGGACGACTTCGGCGACCACGACTGAGCGGGGGTCAGACCCATGGATGAACTGGAGTACAGGTTCCCTGAGACGTGGGCCGGGGCGCTGAGCCTCTGCGAGTACCACGCGCCCTTCTTCACCGAGCCGGAGATGGAGGCGATCAAGGAGTTCTACACCTCCTACCCGCTCGCCCTGGCCTACAACGAACTGCCCGACTACGACGCGGAGGACCCGGCGGAGGTACTGCGCGAGCACGCCGCCTTCCTGGGCCGCTGGCACGCCGCCCTCTCCACCCTGCTGACCGATCCCCGCATGGCCCGCCCGCACGATCCGCAGGGCCCGCGCTCGCAGCCGAAGTACACCGAGGCCGTCACCCGGTTCCTCAAGATGGCCGCAAGCAACTACACCCTCCAGCGGCAGTACTTCGAGGACGGCACCACCCGCTGGGCCCTCGGCCTAGGCGACGAGGATGCCTACCCGCCGTTCACCAGGACGGTCGACCTCACCGGCAAGACCCTCACCCCACTAACGGACGGCTGAACGATGAGCTTCGAGATGAGCGGAGCGCCGGCCTGCGCCGCGCTGGTCCGCACGGCGGCGCCGGATCCGGACGGCGGCGGCCCGGTCCCGATCCTCGCCATGGTGGTGGAGGGGTCGGTGCCGAGGGCGGAGGTGGAGGAGTTCGCCGCCCGGCACTCCTTCGCCCCGAACGGGACCACCGCGCGGGCTGCGGACTCGCAGACCCGGTGGTCGGTGGAGGCGGACGGCCGGGTGGTCTTCTCCCTGCTGGCCGAGGAGGGTCCGGCCAGCATCGTGATGCACCCGGGCCCGGGCCTCTTCCCCTGGACCACCCTCGCCCGTTCCCGGGGCGGCACCGTCGCCCTCGCCCTGATCCCCGGCCTGCGCTCGCACGCTCTGCCGGAGATCGCCCGGGCGCTGGCTTCCCGCGACCCCGCCGCGTATTGGCAGGTGAGCGCCGGCCTGCTCACCGAGTAGATCGGCCCGGGTGGGGGGTACCCGCCGGTAGGGCCACGACTGGGTTCCCAGATGGTCTGCCGTAGCCAGGAAGCGGTTGAGGCGCTGTACGGCTCCGCCCGAAATGGCGCCGCCCGCCGGTACCTACCGGCGGGCGGCGCCTGGACTGACGTGCGTTGACGACGAACGAGCGGCGCCGCACCACTGCCAAACCGTCAGCGCTACTGCCTGAGCCGGGGAACCAGCGGTCCGGTTGTTGCGTCCAGTGACTGTATGAACTCAAAGAGTGTCGAAGGGTGTGTCGTCGCCTGGCCCCTCGTATGGGCCCGCTTCCTGCTGCGCGACCTCGAGGGACGGACTCTCTGGCTGCGTAAAGCGGCGGACAGCGACCGCTGGGACTCACCCGGCGGCAACGTCGAGCACGGGAAGAGCCCCTTCGCCACTGCTCTGCGCAAGACCGAGGCAGAGATCGGCCTCGATCTGAGGGAAGTGAACCCCGAGCTGATCGCCCGGCAGAAGCTGATCGCGATGATCTACCAGGAGACCGACGCCACCCGGCCGATCCCCTCCATCGGCTGGGTCTTCGACGGCGGCACGATCACCGAGGAGCAGAAGGCCGGCATCGTTCTCGACCCGGGCGAGCACATCGAGTGGCGCTTCGAGACCGACTACAACTGGCGCGACCACATGGTCCCGAAGCAGTACCGCGAGATGCTGCAGGTGGCCCGCGCCGCCCGCTCCGACACCGTGCTCTACCTTGAACGCCCGGCCCCGGAACACCAGGACTTCGAGGGGATCGTCGTGTTCGTGACCACCCCCGAGGGTGAGCTGCTGATGCACCATCGCGACGACAAGCCGGGTATCGCCTGGCCTGGATTCCGGACTCCGATTGGAGGCTGGCGCGAGGGCGACGAGACGCCGGAGGAGACCGCGGCGCGCGAGGTTCTGGAGGAGGCCGGCATCACCATTGCGGGCGTGCGGCCGCTGCCCGGCCCCCGGCACGAGCGCGTCTCGCCGATGACCCGCGTCCTCCATGCGGTCTACACCGGGCCGAAGGACGCGATCCGGCTCGGAGACGAGGGACAGGGCATCGCGTGGGTGCCGTTCGCCGAAGCCGCCCAGCTCCAGACACCGCCGTACGTCCCGTACTACCTCGATCGGATCGCGACGAGCTGAACCGGCTACGCCACGGGGGTGGTGAGGCTTCCTGCCTGGATCGCGTCGAGCACCGCGTTCTTGATCGGGAGCGGCATCAGGTTCAGCAGACCAGCCCGGGAATCGGAACGACCAGTAGCTACTTCGGACAAAGCGGCCCACCGCCCAGCTAAGCCGGGCACACTGGGCGAGATGACGATGCACCAGATCACCGACCGGTGGCCCCTGACCATCGACCGGAAGCACTACACCGGCCTGCCGGACCCGCCGCGCACCGAGGGCCTGTTCCTGCGCGGTAACAACGCCGCAGTCCACCTCGGCCGGGACCTGGAGGGCCACCGGCTCCACCCGCCGCAGCCGAAGGGGGGCCAGCCACAGCGGGCGGCGTTCAGTTCGACCTACCCGGTGCACCCAGACGACTGGCCGGAGGGGGTGACCTTCTACGCCACGGTGATGTTCTTCCCCAACACCCAGATGGCCCTCTCCCGAGCGGCCTGGGAGGACAACTGCACCGCCGACGTCCTGGGTGAGTGGATGGCCGGCGCCCGAGAGATCGCCTTGCACCTCGAGACGCTCGGGTACAGCACGGGCCTGCGCGAACGCCTTCACCCGCCGCAGGACCGGCGGGACCGACACGTCCTGCGTTCGGTGATGGCATGGCGCACGGACGGCTTCTGGGACGAGCAGCACCGATACCACCCCGGTGACGGACTCCACCCGTCTGATCGCATCCTGCCCGCTGGCGAATGATCTCTGCGGGGTGTTCTGATCCTCTCCGGAGGCCGGCCACGCTGTCCGAGCTGCTGCCCGGAGGGTGACCAGCGGGCTGAGCTGGCGTTAGCCCTGGTTCGGTTGTCCGGCCTGGACGCGGGCGTGGTCCACTCCCGCCTGGATCTGCGCTACCTGGATGTCCCGGGCCGCTTCGATCCGGGTCCGGTTGGTCTGGCCGCGCTCCTGGATACCGGTCCGGATCAGGTCCGCTGTGCCCTTGGCAGCGGCTCCGAGCCCGGCGAGGCCGCCGAGGCCAACGAGGCCGGTGACGGCCGACTCGACCAGGCCGAACGAGCCGGATTGGTGCGGCGGTGGGTCGTTGACGAGGGGACCGCGTACTACTTCCTTGTCACTCATGGGGCTCATGGTGGGACGCGGCTCGGACAAACCGGCCAGGACACGCCGGAGCAGGTCAGGCTGGGTGGGGCAGGCGGATCACGATGGCGGTGGCGTCGTCGTACTGCTTGCCACGCGGTGGCGACTTCACCGCCTCCTGCTCGCGGGTCAGGCCGATGACGGCCCGGGGGCCGAGGTCAAGCAACGCCTTCATCAGATGCTCCCAGGACCAGCCGTAGTGGTCGGCCAGGCGGGAGGCGCCATCGGTCAGCACCGCGACGGCGGAGACCTCGGCCAGCGGCAGGGTAAGGATGACGGCGCGGTCAGCGGATTCGGGCCGGGTGGAGGCGACCCAGAAGCCCCGGTCGGTGTTGCGCAACTCGCTGAGGTCGGCCGGGGTGTAGCCGGGGAGCGCGCTGGTGCGGGTGTCGGTGACCACCTGCACGTCGCCGTTGGTGTGCAGGACGAGGATCGGGGAGTCGCACAAGACCAGGAGCTCCACCTGGTCCCCGTCGACCCGGGCGATGGCGACGGTGGACGACGGGCTGTCCGGGCAGGTCATGTCGCACGTCCGGCCGTGGACTGCGACCAGGCCGGATATCGCGGCGCGCAGCACCTCGGGCAGCGGCGCGGTGGTGGTGGCCAGCTGCAGGCCGAGGTGGGCGGCGAGTTGCTGGACGTACCAGCGGACGGTGTGGGTGCAGCCGGTGGGCATGCTGTTGGCGGTGGCGCCGTCGAGGGCGACGGCCCAGTTGGTCCCGGTCAGCGCGTAGTCGTCGCCGAGGGTGCCGGGGGTGGGGACGGTGGCGCAGGTGATTTCCACGGGCTGGGTCTCCTCCAGGGGGTTGGGGCACGCCGCTCGCTGACGCACGGCGCAGGGGGCGTCAGCGAGCGGCCAGGCCGGCAGGGGTTCAGGCGAGGCTGAGCGTACGGTCGGCGACGAAGGCCAGGCGCTCCTGCAGCTTGGCCCGGGCGTCGTCGCTGACGGTGGTGAGGGCGATCAGCGCGGTGAAGACGACGTCGCACAGCTCGTTCTGGACCTTGGTCCAGCCCTCCGGGTCATGGCCCTTGCGCAGGTTGTGGCCGAGGGCGCGCGACAGGGCTTCGTGCACCTCCCCGACCTCCTCGGAGATCTTCCCGAGGCGCATCACGACCTCGAGGTCTCGCGTCAGCGGGGTCACGCGGTCGAGCGTCGCGGTGATCTTCTCGATGGTCTCCAAGAGGTCGAGCTCCCTGGGCTGGTCCGTGTCCTGCATGTTGCTGCTCCTCTTGCTCTTGATGGTGCGGTGGTCAGCTGGTCAGCAGTAGGCCGTCCCACTGGATTTGCTGGCTGGCCGGTTGGCGGCGGGTGGCCAGGGCGAGGGCGGCTCCGGCCCGGCCGGTGAGGAAGCCGGTGCCCGGCTTGGCCTCGTGGAAGGTGGCGGCGGTGTGGCGGGCGGCCGCGTCGGCGAGGGGGCGGTGGTTCAGGCGCACGGCTACCTCGAGGACTCCGGCGCTGCCGTGGCAGAGGCCCGGGCCGGTGGTGTCCCAGGTGGCGGGCGGGCGGTGGGCGAGGGTGTCGAGGGCGCAGCGGGCCAGGGTAAGAAGGGTGGGGTCGTTGAGCGCCCGGCCGGTGTGGTGGAGGGCGGTGGCGATGCCGGGGGTGCCGTAGCACCAGGCGTCGCGGCGGCCCGGGGCGACGGCCAGACGCTCGGCTTCCGGCGGCTGGGCGAGGTCGTCGCCGCTGACGTACGGGGGCCAGGACGGGCCGGGCGCGGCCCAGTTGAGGAGCCAGTGAGCCGCGGTGGCGATGGCCGTCTCCTGGCCGGGGACGGAGCTGCCGGCCTGGTGCGCGAGGGCGAGCAGGGCGAGGGGCCCGGCGATGCCGTGCGCCGCCCCGGTGCTGGCGGTGCCAGAGGGCGGCAGCGTGCCGGGGACGGCCAGCGACTGCTCTTCCGCGCGGACCCACCAGCCGGGCCGGCCCGCCTCGTCGGCGGTGGTGATCAGGGTGGTGAGGGTGGTGAGCGCGGCGGTCAACCCCGGCTCGGCCTGCGGAAGACCGAGCTGCAGAGCGGCGAGGAGCGTGCGGCCGATCCCGGCCAGGCCCTTGATGGTGTCGTAGACGGCCCACACCGTGCCGGGCCGGCACGCGCGGACCCGCTCGGCCTGGTGCTCGGCGAGACCCTGGGCGCGGGCGCAGAGCCACGCGGCGGCTCCGGCGAGGGCTTCGTGCTGGCGCCGCCGATGTGGGAGGTAGGCGCTGCCATAGATGAGCGAGGCGGCCAGGGCGCCGGGGCCGGAGTAGATGCCGTCAGGGCGGGCGCCTGCGACGGCCCGGGCAGCGGCGTTCCAGTGCCGGGCGGCGGCGTCGAGCAGCGTGGTGTCGCCATCGGCCAGGACGGCGAGGAGCAGCGCGGTGCCGGGCAGGCCGTCCGCGAGGGTGGCGGCCGCGCCGGGGGTGAGGCCGGCGGCCGCCTGCTCCGGGTCGAGGACGGCGGCCACGGTCTCCTCGACCAGCACGAGCGGGTCAGGCATGGCGGGCGAGGTCTGCGGTGTGGAGGAGGTCTGCGGCGAGGGAGCGGGCCAGCTGCTCGCGGGTGCGGTCGGTGCCGAGGAGGCGGTTGCAGTGCATGTGGATGAGGTCGGAGGCGCACAGTGGTGCCACCTCGTCGGCGAGGTGCGGCCGGTAGGCGCTCAGGGCGGTCAGCAGGGTGTTCCACGGGTCGGTGAGCTCTGGGGGGACGGTGGCTGTGCGGCATTCGGCACGTAGCGCTTCGCGGCGGCGGCGCAGGTCGGCCGGGAGGGGACGGGGGCGGGCGGCGGCGGGGGTGTTGAGGGTGCGGGCGATGGCAGCGGCGGTGTGGGCGGCGAGGATGAGCCGTTGGTCGTCGTCCAGGTCGAAGAGGGCGGCGCGGGCGAGGACGGAGTCGGCGGCGAACACCTTCTCGGCCGCACCGATCGCCTCGGGCCCCCCGTAGCGCTGGGTCTCGCGCTGGTACGCCGCGGTGACAAGGTGGCCGGTGGTCAGGTGCTGCTCGGCCAGCAGCTCGGCGAGGCCGGCGAGGCCCTGCTGAACCTCGGCCAGCAGCTCGGGGGCGCCGTGATAGCGCAGGCGCACGTGGGGGCCGAGTTCGGGGGTGGCGTACCGCAGCCAGTAGAACAACTTGACTGGGTACATCGGCAGCTGGGTGAGGATCGCGTCCTGGTGCCGGACCGGGGCGGGCAGGGCGAGGGACAGCCAGGTGCCGCCGGGGAGGGTGGTGTCGGCCACCCGGGCCCGGGCGGCGGTGCGGGGGTCGAGGCGAACCGGCTGCTCGGCCTGGTGCTGCTGGCGCAGGGCGACGACGAGTTCGAGGTGGTGGCGGCCATCCGGACCGTGCACCGGTGGCTGGCCGGGCAGCACCTCGCTGACGGAGCGGCAGCCGAGGCGAACACTACGGCGCAGCAGTTCGCGATGGTCCTGGTCGGCCAGGTCGATGGGGAGGTGTCGGTCGCTCTCCTCGATCACGACCTGCTGCGGGACCGGCATGGTGGGACGGGCCAGCCAGTCGGCGAGGTGGGCGTGCCAGCGGTCACGGTGGTCGACCAGCTCGTGGAGTGCCTGGGGGAGGAGCCAGCGCTGGGGGGCGAGGACTGTGGAGCGGTAGGTGACCCGGGGGGTGTAGGGGGCGAGGGCGGCGGGGCCCCAGGACCAGGGGTGCCAGGGCCTCTCGTCCGCGTGCCCGAGCAGGTGGAGGAGCTGGGCGGCCGGGGGCAGGAGCGCGCGGGTGATCCGGCTGAGCAGCACCGGCCGGACCGCGCGGCCGAGGCCGGGAGAGTAGAGGGTGAGGTGACCGGCCGGAGTGGTGGTCACGTACAGGGTGCGGGGGTCGAGGTCCCGGGCATCGGTGAGGGGCAGGCCCACCGGGATGCGGTACGCCGTCCGCCCGCTCTCCACCGCCAGCGCCCCGGTGCTGGTGGTGAGGGGGCGGCAGACGATCTCGGCCAGCACCGGATCGCTGCCGGCCTGCTGCTCGGCGGCCAGGTTCGGCAGGTAGCGGGAGAGGCGTCCGGCGGCCGACCCGGCATCCTGCGCAGCGTGGGTGCCGATGGCCAGGGCGAGGCGGCCGCCGTCGTCCTCCCGGACCCGGACGTGGACCTCGGCCGTACGCGGCGGGCGACCTTCGCCGTGGTGGGCCAGCGCGTCCACCATCTCCTCGGTCAGCTCCACCTCGTGCTCGCCGCGCGCGGTCGCGGCGAGCAGCATCCCGAGGAGGAGCTGGGTGCGGCGGTCGTCCAGGTCGGAGCGGGCGCCGATCGCGTCCTCCGGCCCGGGCGGACCGATCCCGATGGCCGGGTCGACGGCTTCGAGCAGCGGGACCAGGCGGTGCGACCCGTACGCCTCGCGGAACCGCGCTGTCCAGACTTGCAGCGGCGCGGTGCGGTGGCCGATGCGCCAGAGGGTGTCGACGGTCCGCGCCGCCTCCTTGCCCACCGTGGCCGGGAGGCGCAGGTGGGTCTCGGCGATGGTGTCGCAGGTCAGCGGGCGCTCGGTGGGGTGGATCGCGTCGGCCGCCCGCCGGGCGGCGTGCAGGAGGGGCAGACGCTCCGGGGCGCCGGGCCGGTGCCGGTCCGCGTCGGCGAGCAGCGCGCGCAGGTCGAGCACGGCGGTGCGAAGGCCGGCGGCCGGGGGGAGCTTCGTGGCGAGGTGGCCGAGCGGGTCGCGGGTGAGGTCGGCGGGCAGGAGGTCGGTCAGGAGCAGGCCGGTGCGGACCAGCGCGGTGATCGCGCCCCGGACGGCGGCGGTATCGGCGCCGGGCCAGCGCGCGAGCGCCGCGCTGACGATCTGCCCGGCCGGGGCCCCGCCGCTGCGGCCGCACTCGCGCATCAGCCAGCTGGACACCTCGGTCACCCGGGCCGTGCCCTGCTGCGCGGTGCCGTCCGGCCCCGGGTGCTCGACCTCCAGCACCGCGCCGCGCTGCAGCGCGGTCGGGTTGGCGAAGAGGCGGAGCTGGTCGAGCCCGTCCGGGAGGTCGAGGGCATGGTCGGCGACGGCAGCGAGCCAGGCCGGGCTGGGGAGCGTGGCGCAGCGGTGCTCCTCGCCCAGCAGAAGAACCGGCTCGCCGGAGGCCAGGTGGGCGGTGGTGGCGGCGGCCCACACGCCGTTGGGGGTGGTGCGGGTGCGGGCGCGCAGGGCGTAGGCGGCCCGGGCCAGCGCGCCACCGGAGGCGGCGTCAAGGTCGCGGGAGGCGAGGAACAGCCCCTCGGTGATCAGCCCGCCGGTCTTCGGGCCGTTGGCCGCCAGGAGCGGGAGGCGGGCGAGCGCCACCGGGTCGGGCACGAGACGGCTGTGCACGGGCGGGTCCCCCTTGGTCGAACGGCCGGGTGGGCGGCACCGGAGCCGCCGGTGCCGCCCACCCGTCTCCTGCTACAGCTGGTCCGGGATCAGGCAGCCGCTGGTCGGCCCGGCCGGGGGCGATTCCCCGCAGCCGTCGCCGGTGGTGTCGCCCTCGGTGTCCGCGTAGTTCTCGCGCACAGCGGTGAGCGGCGTGTTCGTCGCGTCGAGCACGAAGGCGTCCAGCAGTGTGGCGGTCATGTGCATCCTCCTTCCATCGTCCGGGTGGGGATGGTGCGCCCGGACCGCGCGGGTCCGGGAGTGTGGGTGGCCGTCAGGACTTCGGCCAGGTGAGGACCATCGGCGCGCCGGGCCGTTCCAACGACCGGCCCAGGGCCATGGTCGCGGGGTCGGTGCCCTCGTCGTAGACGTGGAGGACGGGGCCGGGGCGTCCCCGGTGGTCCCGGTCCCATTCCCGCAGGCTCTCCACCAGCGTCTCGGCCAGCGCCTGGTCATCGCCGTGGAGGATCACGCCGTACTCGTACCGGTCGCTCTTCTCCTCGACCGGGCGCATCGTCACGTAAGCCGCGGCGGTGGAGTCGGTGGTCCAGGTGAGCGGGGTACCGCCGGGCAGCGCCCGCAGGGCGGACTCCTTCGGGTCCGTCAGCAGGGTGCCGTAGGTGTCGAGGACAGTGGCGAACCACAGGTCGATTACCGGCCTGGTCCCCTCGCTCGACCCGACCTCGACGCCGGACCAGCGCGGGGTGCCGGTGGTGTCGAGTGCCTTCGCCAGGGCCTCGGGGTCGAGCGGCTGGGTGCCGTCGACCCGCACGCGAGCCCCGGGGGTCAGCGCGTGCATCCGGGTGGAGCTCGCCGCTTCCCCCCGCATCGCCACGAAGCCGCAGGGCAGCCAGCCGCCGCCGCTGTAGTGCCCTTCGCCGTTGGGAGTGAGGGCAACGAGGCGGCCGAGGCCGCGCACCCGCAACGGGACGACGAGCACGCCCTTGGGGTCGAGCTGGTCGAGCCAGGCCTGTTCGATGGCGGCCGCCTGCACGGTGACTTCGATCCGGTCGTACGGGGCCGCGTCGGGGACGCCGTGCGCGCCGTCGCCGGTGACGATGCGGACGGCGTCCTCCAGGCCGGCCGCTCGCAGGCAGCGGCGGGCCCGCGAGGTCACTGCCGGGTCAATGTCGATGCTGGTCACTGCGCCAGCGTCGCCGACCAACTGGTGGAGGAGGGCTGCGTTGTAGCCCCCGGAGCCGATCTCCAGCACCGAGTTGCCCGGCTGCGGCCGAAGGTACTCCAGCATCTGCGCCACCAGCCACGGCGCGCTGACCGAGCTGAGGAGCCGGCCGTCGCCGTCGCGGTCGGTGGGCTGGTAGTCGTCCTTGTACGCCTCGCTCAACTCGACGTCCGGGACGAAGAGGTGGCGGGGTGTCGCCCGGAACGCCGCGGCGATCTCCGGGGTGGTGATCCTGCCCGCCTGCTCCAGCGCGTGGATGAGCTGGTGGTTCAGCTCGCCTGCCTCGGCAGCCAGCTCTGTGACGCTGCGATCACTGACGGTCTTCATTCTGGGGAGCTTAGACACTGGCAAGCCCTGACGGTGCGGGTTCGAGATTAGAGAGGCCCACGGGGTTCGCCTTTCGGTCAGTCGCGAGTGGGTGCTGCCAGCAGGCTGGCGCCGCGCAGGTCGTTCTCCAGGTCGGTGATGACGGTGCAGCCGAGGAGGATCGCGACCAGTTGCTCCGCGATCGTCCAGCGGAGCACGTCCGGTTCGTCGTACTGGACGATCCGCTGGACGAACTCGGCTCCGCCCGCCGGAGGGCCGTAGACCTTCCCGTCGACCCCGGCGACGACGGGGCGCCGGACGCGGACCGCGGTGAAGCCGCGCTTGAGAGCGCTGCACATCCGAATGGCCTGGCCGGCACAGCGCGCGCACAGCGGCGGATGGACGGTGCCCATCCGTTCCGGCCAGTCCTCCCAGTCCGGTTCGGGCTTGTCCAAGAGCAGGAAGAGCATGCCCTCCGTCGTCACCGAGGGCGGACCGGCGCAGACCTGGCAGAGGAACCGGCTCATACAGCGGCGCTGCCGAGCGGAGTTGATCCCGCCGAAGTCCGGCCGGCCGGCGCCGCGCTTCTGGTCCTGGCGGATCCAGAGCACACCGCGGCTGTCCCGGTCGCCGGGGACCTCGCCCGCGAAGCGCAGGCCGTTCTTGGTGGCCACCAGTGCGGCCGGGCGGTCGTGCTCGCCTGTGTACGAGGTCACGTAGGGGACGACGTCCGGCTTCCACATGGTGCCGGTGGCCGCCTGCTGGTCGGGGGTCACTTCACGGCCTCGGCCATCTCCGCGGCCGTACGCCAGTACCACGGCAGGTCGCCCTCCTCGCCGCGGACGCAGCTCAGTCGGTAGTCGCCTTCGGTGCACCAGGCGGAGGACCCGGCGGCACGTTCGAGCGCATCGATGCAGCCGGTGAGGATGTGGATCCGCCGCAGGGCCCGGTAGGGCCTGCCGTCGGTGAAGCGCGTGACGTCGACGCCGTACGCCCGGTGAAAGGCCTCGTAGGCGGCGTCCGGATCCTCGTCGTGGTCCCCCCGGTGCGGGAGGACGGGGTCGTCGGCGTAGACCTCCTGCTGCATTGCCACGGATGCCAGGTCCACCATCGGGGGCCCGATGCGCAGGTCGGCCAGGTCCAGCAGACCGGTGCCGGACGCAGTGGCCGTGGCCTCCCGCGGGCTCAGCGCGGTGTGGATGACGCCGCTCTTCGTGGGCCACCGGGCCACGTTCCACCAGGCCGCCAGGGCTTGGAGCTCGCGGAGCAGGTAGCCGCGGACGGTCGGCTCCAGATCCCTCAGCGCCCGGACCCGCACGTGCAGGTCGGTAAACGGCCGGTAGGGGCGGATGCCCAGGAAGCCCGGCGGCTCCGGGAGCGAGTGCAGGTCACTGAGCACGCTGGCGAGCCCTTCCGGAGTAGCCGGGCCGCCGTCGCCGAAGTCCTCCCAGAACGACATTGCGTGGCCGTGCGAGATGACCGGCTCGCGCCGCAGCGGGCGAGGTGTCAGGACGCCCTCCGAGCGCACCCAGTAGGCCACGGAACACTGCTGCGCGGCGGCCAGGGCGTGCCCACGAGGGTGGACCTTGGCCACCACCCCGCCCTTGCCCTTCCACATGGCGGCGGGCAGCCGGTAGACCCTGCTCCGCCCGTTCGCGAGCAGCACTGCACCTTCGGGATCGAACCCCTCTTCGAGGGCTGCCGTGTGCAGTGCCGGCTCCCTCAGCGCGATGGACCCGCCGTGCTCGGACCCGTCGGCAGATGCCGCGGCGCCGCGCGCCCTCAAGACCGCGTTGCTGGTCGTGGTGCTCACGTTCTTCAACTCTCCGTTGTCTTCTGCATGGGGTCCGGGCCGGTCTCCCGCCCGGGGGTTGGCGGGAGACCGGCGCAGCCTCGGGGTTCGACGTGCCCGACAACACGGATCCTCCGAGGGACCTGCCCCTGGCCCGGCTGCTTGAGCCGGGCGGCGCGAGGATGGGGCAGGAAACCGGCGGCCACCTGCCGGGCCACCGGGTCGTTCGGGTGCCGCACAGCGCCTTCACCGGACGGCACCCAGCTCTACGCGCTCGCGCGGCCGACCTGGCCGCCTCGAACGAACTCGTCCCAGCCGCGCCCGGGTGTGCGCTGGGGGAGGCGGTGAACCTGAGCCGACGGCGGCGATGTCGCCGCCGCGGCCGCGCGTTGGGCGAGGGTGCGGCTGCGCCGCACCATGGCGGTTAACCGTTGCTCCCGCTGCTGCTCGGTGCGGACCTGTCCGGTGGCAACGTGAAACCAGACGACCTTGCCGGCGCCAGCCGGGTACCAGCCCCATGCGTCGGCGAGCTCGCTCACGAGGTGGAGGCCGCGGCCGCCCTGGCTGCCCTTGTTGGGCTTCCGCTGCTGGGGTAGGCGAAGGCTGTTGTCCTGCACGTCCACCCTCAGGTGCCCTTCGCGGGTCCAGGTCACCTGGACTCCGAGCACCGTTCCAGCGTGGTGGCGGGCGTTGGTGAGCAGCTCGCTCAGGCAGAGCAGCGCGTCGTGCAGCCGCTCGTCGGCCGGCAGCTCGTGCTCCTTGACCAGATCCTTGAGTCTCCGCCGTGCTGTCGGTACCGCCGTATCCCCGGTCTCGATCTCCAGGGTGACGTCCACCTCGACGTTGCACGGCCAAGCGGGGCAGTCGGCGTCGCACGTGCCGTCGGCGGCCTGGCTGTGCACCGGTGCCGTGCTGGCGGAGACCAGCTGCTCGGGTTCGTGCATCGTCGTAGGCATCCGCGGTCTCCTGGGGAAGAGCGTGGCCCGCCTGCTCGCAGGGTGCGGCTCGCCGGCTGGCACGGGGGGGCTGATCCCCAGTCAACTGGCGTGGCTGGTTGTTGACGAGGAACAACCTGGGCCGTCCCGCGCGCGAGGGGAGGGAACTTTTGGCGATCTCATTACCCAAACCGCTGCACGATCAGTGAGCACGCCGCTACTTTGGGGGCATGGGGGAGAACCTCGCTCTACGTGCCCGGATGGCCGAACTGCAGCTCACACGACTTGAGTTAGCACGGCGGCTCAACGACGAGCTGGCCCGAATCACAGGCAAACTCGGGACCATCTCGGAGCGCACCGTCCAGAAGTGGCTGTCCGGCAAGAGCAAGTGGCCACAGGGCAGAATCAGGATCGCGCTCACCAGCGTGCTGGAGCGCACACCCGACCAGCTCGGCTTCATCGAGCCGGGCGTCGCACCCCCGCCGGAGGAACCTGTGCGTCGTCGCAGCTTCATCGCCATCGGCACTGCCGCTGCCCTGCCCATTCCCTCGCTCGCGGCCCCCACGATGGTCGGCCGGTCCGACGTCGCCCGCCTACGCACCAAGCTGGACGACCTGGTCGCCCTCGACTACCACCTCGGTGGGCACACCGCCCTGGAAGCCGCCGCCGTTGCAGGCGCGGCCGAAGCCCTCCAACTCACGAAGATGAACACCAGCCAGGCCGTCGGCCGGCAGCTCCTCAGCCTCGCCGCCGACTTCACCGCCACGGCGGCGTTCTCCGCGATCGACGACCGCCGGTTCGAACGGGCCAAGGAACTGCTCAAGGACACGCTCACCTACGCCGGCCTCGCGCAGGACTCCACCGCCCAGCTGCGCGTGTACAACAACCTGGCGGTCATCGCCTTCCAGCAACAACACTGGCACGAATCCATCGCCGCTGCTCAAGCAGCCCACAGCCTGGGAATCGCCCGGCGTGACCCCCTTGCTGCCTCCCTCGCCCACGCGCGCGCCGCCATCGGGTACGCCGCCGCCTCAGACCGCCAGGCCGCCCTGCGCTACCTCGGACACGCCCACGACGCCCTGAATCGAGCCGGCCAGGAGCAGAGGCCTTCCTGGCTGGACTTCTACGGCCGCGCCGAGCTGTTCGCCCTGTCCGCAGTCGTCCACCAGCGTCTCGGATCTGCGGAGCAGGCCGAGGGTGCCGCCCACCAGGCGCTGGCGAGCATCCCGGCCGAGTACCGCCGCAACCGAGCGTCAGCCACCGGGTGGCTCGCCCTCGCACAGCTGCATCAGGGGGAGCTCGAACAGGCCTGTGCGACCGCTCTCACCGTCCGGCCACTCATGGGGGACGAGCTGCCGCCCAGAATGCGCAGCCTGCTGGGCGACTTCCACCGTGACCTGATCATGGTGGCGCCGGACAGCACCGCTACGCGAGAGTGGACCGAACGCATTCGCCGCCCGAAGGAGCGCCAGTGATAACGACCCGTCACCACCACCAAGGACAGCTTCCGGCGGGACTGGCCGACCTCCTGATCGAGGTACACGCCGATGCGTACGCCGACCAGCTCGATGACCCGTTCGTCCAGCGCTTCCCCTGGTTCGCCAAGCTCTGGTCCGGCTATCCCGACTTCCACTGCGTCATCGCATACGACGGCGAAGAGCCGGTCGGCTTCGCCTACGGTGCGCCGCTCGGCGAGGGCAAGGAGTGGTGGCGCGGCCACCTCGAAGAAGAGCCGGCCGACCCCAGCACCTTCGCGGTCTCGGAGATCATGGTCCGGCCGCGCTGGCGCAAGCAGGGCATCTCCTCGCTGCTCCACACCGAGCTGATCGCGTCCAAGCCGCAGGCGCTGGCCACGCTGCTGGTCGACACCACCCACCCGCGGGTCCAGGCTCTGTACGAGTCCTGGGACTACCGAAAGGTCGGGGAGCAGCAGCCATTCGAGGACGCTCCCGTGTACGCCGTCATGATCCGGCCGATCTGACCGGTACACCTGATCGGGTGGAAGCGAGACGTACTGCTCCCTTTCAGGTGCGCTTCCAGCGGCACAGTGGGGTGCCAACTGTGCCGCGCACGGAACACGTGACGGTGAAGTGTGCCGGGAATGGCCCAGTTCACCCCTAAAGTCCGGGTCGTGACCGATCAACCGCCACCGGGCCGGCCGCAGGTCGAACGCGACCTGGCCGCCGAAGTCCTCGCGCAGTACCGCGCCAAGGCCGTCGAACCGCCCTGGGTGTCCCCAGTGTCGCCGGAGGATTTGGCCCAGGCCGTGGCGCACTTCACCGGCCTCGCCCGGGACATCTTCGTCGGGCAGGCCCGCGCCGTCGGCCCAGTCCGGCGCCGTCCGCGCCGAGGCTCGCGGCCGCCGCGGTAAGCGAACCCGGGGCAGGTGGTGCCGGTCGGCCGGCACCACCGAAAGTTCACAGTCCTTGCCCGGGTCCAGCATCACGCGGATGTGGTCCGTCGGCGTCCGTAATCGAGGGCTGCCAGGTTCGGGGCGCCGTCCTTCAGAAGCCGGGGGTGCCCGTGGGCGTTCGGCAGACTGCCCCACTTCCGTAGATGGTCTTCGCGCCAAAGGGGATGCCACCCGCGACGGTTGGCCTTCGGAGGCGCGGTGGTAGTGACGTTCCCGCGTCCGTCCAGCCAGGCGTTCGGGCTCAGGAACTCAGGTGTCACCGTGTCGGGCCGCGATGACCAGATCCGCGCCGTGTTGAGGGTGATGCCGAAGAGGCCAGGCAGATCGCTGATGCCGAGAAGCCGGATGCCAGAGCGGGTGCGATGCTCACCCGGCGGCACAACGCGGCCGCGGTGAGGGCGACAGATCGGCTCGCCCTTCGCTGTGACACGACCGGCCTTGATGAGGGCAGCCTTGATCGCCTTCCTCGCGTAGAGCTTGCCCGGTCGGCCCGTGCCGCCGACCGATTCACCCAGGGCGTCTCCGAACCGTCCTTCGCGAGCCCAGCCCTTCAGGGTAGGCAGCGGAACGTGCGGGTACTCGGCGTGGGCCTCTGCGAGGGACCACAGCGCTCCCGGGAACCCCGCCCGCCCCGCCCGCGCGCTGGCCGGCCGCGCCGGGGCGCAGCCGGGGCAGCGATCTGCGGCGGCATCGGGGTTGGCGGACGTGCCGCAGCCAGGACACGGCGGGGATGTCAAGGCGGTACCTCCGGCGGCTGCGGACTGGTTCGTATGACCTGAGTGTATCCGCGGTGGTGTCTGGCCTGGCGCCCTACCAAGGCCCGGGCATCTACCGCAGCGAAGCACCGGGGGCCGCCGTCAACCGAGCACGCCGGTGGCAGCGGCGTCCAGGCCGAGCGAACCCGAGGCTCGGACCAGACCCGCGCGTACCTGGCAGTAAGTCCTGTTGACCCGTCGGGGGAGAGCGGGTTGCTCGGCTACGCCGGAGGTTGCCCGAGCAGCGGATCTGCTTCGTCAGCCGCTCTCCAGGACCACACGCCGAAGGCCGAGACGGGCGCTGTGGATCGACGCGCAGTTCCTCGATCGAGGGTCGGCAGGCGGTCAGCTCCCCCGCAGACTACTGACTGGTACCAATGCGACCTGCGGAAACGTGCCACTCCTACTTGCTGGTAACCGGGGTGTGGACCCTCTCGTCGCCGGCCCGCGCCGTCGAACGGAGCAAGCCCTGGAGCCATGCACGAACCGCGGCGGCGCCGCTCAGTGTCACCCTCTGCGGCTCGGGGCCGCCCAGGCCGATCACGATGGCGGCCCGGAGAACGCGCCCCGACCGCCTGCCGATCTCGATGTGCCCGATCGGCGAGCCCATGCCCTCCTTGGCGTCCACGACGACGCGGTAGCTGTTGCCGAAGGCGGGCCGCTCCTGCGGGTGCAGTCCGGCCTCCTCGGCGAGGGTAATGATCTGGCGGGTAACTGTGGTCGCGGGCAACATCGTTTGGTCCTCCTTCGCGAGGCCAGCTGAGGGTGAGGCGCAGCGCGGGGCCCACAGCCGGGCCGCCTCGGTGCGCTGTTTCAAGCGTCGATGCCGGGTCGTCAGGTGCGTCGACGCGCCGCTGACCGGCCTGCAGGAGCATCATGTTTAGATGACCTGAACTTATCAGATTGAGGTGCCGGCGCTATCCGGCCCACAGTGGCGCCCCAGCCTGGGCGACCCCTGACCGTGCACACGTCGGCCCGGGGTCACCGCAGCCCAGCGGCAGCGGGCTCCGCTGCGCGCGCTCGCCTCGGCCGACCTCGGTGCTGAGCCCGTTTCCCGCCGAAAATGAGGGGCGGGTGCCAGGCGGTGAACCCGGGGTCGTGCGGGTGGGGGCGTGTGCGCACCCGCGCCTGCGTCGGGCGACGGGCGCCCATCGGGCTTCTGGTGGCCCTTTCTTGGCTGCTCGCTGCCGGGTCGGGCCGTTGGGCGATGCCTCGTGGAGCGGCCACCTGCGCGCCGACGATTGATAAACTTGCGTCATCTAAATTGATGCTGACGAGGAGCCATGACGAACACCGCCGCCATCACGTTGCCCGGCCGCCTGCACACCTACCTGCTCGCCCACCCTGACGCCATCACCGACCGCGGACTGGTGGACCTGGTGCGCGGCGCCGAGGTTCGCCCGAGGGGGGTCGGCACCGCCGCGTACATCGACACCACGGCCGACGCCGCGTTGCGTCTGGCCGACCAACTGGATTCCCTGGACGCGAGGATCGCAGCCGGCACGTACCCGCCCGCGCCGATCGACCGGGGCAGCCTTGGCATCGTCGCGGGCAAGATGCGCAGCGCGGCCGCCAAAGGCACCCCACGCAAGCCGAAGGGCCCCCGCCAACCCGCCCGGGCGGCGACGCCTGGCGACATCTACGACAAGGCGGTTCGGACGCTCGTGCGGGCCGCTGCTGACTACCTGCGGGCCAGGACCGGCCTGCCGCTGCCCGTCGTTCCGGACGAGACGGAGAAGCTGAGGACCGTGACGCTGGCCGTGGAGACGCCCCACGGCTCGGGGACCGTCCGGATCGACCTGTCCGACCTGGTCCAGTGCTGCACCCTCACCCTTGACCGCGTGCCGCTCGACCGGGCCGCCCAGGCGTACCGGGCGGCCTGGGGCGATCCGCACGACCACTTCGACGGCAGCGAGACGCTGGAAGGCTTCCCGCCGGGCGAGAAGTTCGAGTTCGAGGACGACAACGACGACGCTGAGCGGCGTACATACGACCCGCTGCGGGTCGAGGTACTCGACGGAGGCCTGGCGCGGCTGGAACTGCCGGACTTCTCCCTCGGCGACGCCGCCCTTGCTCTGGCCTGCCTGACCTCGGACTGACCCAGCCACTTGCAGGTGGGGGCCGGAAGCCGGCCCCCACCGACTTCGGATTCTGAGTCCCCGGCCACCAGGCGAGCGTCTCCGCCCACCCGACGGCCCGTGGCTCCTACCGATCGTGCCCGGCCACCAGACAAGGACCCCATGCCCATCCAAGCCGACGTTGCTGCGCTCCTGGCCCAGCTCCCCGAGCGGATGCCCGAACTTCCCGTCGATCCGCGCCGCAAGCTGCCCGTACCGGTCGTCTCCCAGCACGGCGACTTCCACGACTTCACCGCCATCAACGCTGAGCAGGGCGTGCGCCTCGCCCAGGAGCGCCGCTGCTCGATCTGCAGCGGCGACCTCGGCTACTGGGTGGCGTTCCTCGGTGGAGAGCAGTCGTTCCAGCGTCGCGGCTACGCCGACCCGCCCATGCACCCCGCGTGCGCCGAGGCGTCCCTGACTCTGTGCCCACACATCCGGCTGCAGCGCGCCCGGCGGGCGAGTGAGAACCACGTCATGGCCGGCGCGACCACGGGGGAGGGGTGGGTCGAGGCCAAGCCACAGCGGTGGGTGCTGGGCATCACCCGCTCGTACGACATCCGCATGACCGCTGCCCGCGGTGGCGGCCACGCCCCCGTCTTCCGGCCCGCGCCGTTCAAGTCGCACCGGGTGTTCGGCTACGACCAGAACGGGTTGATCACCGAACTCTGACTGCCCGGGTGGTTGTGCCGGTCATCTCCGCCATCCCGCAGCAGGAGCACCCTGGCCGCTGCTGTGCAGCGTGCTGGCAGGGCCGATCCGGGCCAGCACGCTGCACAAGACGGTGACTGCGCTCAGAGGCAGGCCTGTCGGGGCCTGCCGCCGGGGTACCGCCCGCGTCAACTCTGCTGTGACGGCTCGAACAGGCCGCGCCCGGCGCGCTGTGCCTGGCCTCGCGTGACGAGTCGCCCAAGGGTCGCGGTCACGTTGGCCAGGTTGTTGCTGGTCTCGTCCAGGCCGATGGCCTGAAGGACATCCTTCGCCCGGAGCGGCGTACCGGCCGCGGTCAGGGCGCCCTGGACGGCGTCCGCGATGCCGTTCGACCGCTTGCCGCCCGCCGCCTTGGCCGGTGCCGTCTTGGGGGCGGCCTTCGAGGCGGTGGCCTTCTTCGCCGCCGTCTTGCGCGGCGCCGGAGCAGCCGCTTCCTTCTCGGGCACCGTCTCGGCGGTCTGCGGAGCCGTTGCGGCCTTGCGTCCTCTGCGGGCCGCCGTGCCAGCCGGCTTCGCCGCGGCGGTCCGCGCCGGTCCGCGACGAGTCGGCTTCTTCGCCGTCGGCGCCTCGGCGACCGGGAGCGGCTTGTCCTCGGTGGCGGGAACCGGCTCGGCGTCCGCCGGGCTGTCCGCTTCCAGCACCGCCGGGGTGAGCGCCTTCAGGCTGCTGAGGGCAGTGCGGACCGACTCAAGGTCCCCAGTGACCGCAGCCAACTTGCCTTCCAGCGCAGCCTGTTCCGCCTCAAGCCCCGGGAGTCGAGCCTCCAGCAAGGCGATCGTGGACGCGACGGAGGTGTTCGTACCGAAGGTGGTTGCCAAGTCTGGTGCCCTCATTCGCTTGTGCCGATGCGACCGCCTTTCGCATGGTCGCTGCAACGACTGTACGGCCCTGGTCCTCGTTGACGCCTGGGGTTTCCGCAGATGGGGGCCGGTGTGGGGCGGGTGTTGACGGTGCGTCGACTTGTGGAGTGGGAGCCTCGCGCTGTTCGAATTGATAAACTCAGGTCATCTAAATGAGCGATTCGGCTTCACGGTCGGGGCCGCCCGCGCGACAAGGAGTACCCCATGAGCACCCTCCTCCTGCCATACCGCCTCGGTGACCCGACGGACATCGAGTGCCACTACCCGGTCATCGTGTCCCCCGACACCACCGACCTGGTCCTCGGGCACGTCTTCCGCTTCCACCGCCCCTGGTACGCCGTCCCCAACGGGAAGGAGGAGTACTGCGTCGGCCGCCCGGACAAGGGCCAGCCGGGCCACGCGAAGGCCGCCGACCACCTGATCAAGGAGTACGTCGACGGGAACATCACCCCCATCCCCCTGACCGAACTCGTTCCACGGGTCTTTGAGCCGCTCGATGAGGTACCTCTTCTCCACCCCCGGCTGCCCGCCACCGACCGCAACATCGGCAGCGCCAAACAGGCGTTCGCCACCATCGAGGCCCAGTTCTGGCGCGCCCGCAGCGGCTTCCCCGGCAGCGACAACCACTGGTGGCTGGAGTGCATACTCCCCGGGTGCCCCGGCTGGTCCGGGCCGCGCTACCTGTCGCACATCCGTGGCCGCAACGGCGAGCCGCCCAGCACCTACCGCCACCCGGGCTGCCTGCCGCCGGAGCAGGTACGCAAGCTGATCGCCGCCTATCAGCAGTAGCCCGCACTGCCCGCCGGGCCCGGAACCGGGCCCGGCCCCACCTACTGCCCACAGGAGTCCCACCATGAGTCTGACCGACCGCCTGGACACCCTCACGGTGGAACGCGCGCTGCGCACCCTCGCCGACCTGCAGAACGCCTACGGGGTCCGCGAGCTCGACCGGGACGAGGTTCTGTCCGGCCCCCAGTACGCGGCGGCAGAGCGCATCGCGAAAGCTCTCGTCACCGAGCTGGAGGAGCTGGCCGACCGCACGGAGGAGGTCCGTACGGCCATGGACGTCGTGACCACCGGCTACCGGGTCGTGATCCGCTTCCGGGACGGCCGCGGCGTCCTTGTCCCGCGAGCCGAGGTGCTGACCGCTACCGACGTGCCCACCAAGGGCCTACTACTCGACGTGAACGACCTCCAGGACGGCGAGCACATCACCAACGTCCCCGCCCGCCAGGTGATCGGCGTGCACCTGGAGCGCCGACCGGCAGCGACCGGCTGACGGCCGCCTTTCCCCGCCTGCACCTCGAAAACCCACTCGCCGAACTCGGTCACAAGCCCGACAAGGAACCCCATGACACCCATCATCCGCTCCACCGTCCAACACCCCCTGCCCGCCCAGACGCGCGTCTTCCACAACGCGCAGGTCTGGGGACCCCGTGTCCCCGGCGGTACTGGTGTCGTCACCCAGGCGCAGCCTGGCGCCGCCGACACCACCGAGTACCACGTGCTCCAGCCCATGGACTTCTCCCGCCGCCCCGGCCTGGACAACCCCTTCGGGCGCACCAGCCGGTGGAACTCCACGCGCACCGTGCCGGTCTACCCGCAGTCGCCCAGTGCCGAGATCCTGGAGCAGCTCGACGCCAGCTACGACACGCTCACCGTCATCGGCCTCACTCCCGAGCACCGCGTCGCGATGTGCGCCTACCTCACCGCCCGTCACGCCGACGCCGTGACGGGCATCTGGTCCAAGCTCGACGCCGACGAGCACTACGACCGCTGGTACCGCTACGAGCCTTCCTTCCTCGTCGCCGGATACCAGGCCGCCCGCATCCGGCAACACCGCGAAGACGGCACCCTCTCGTGATCGACACCAGCCCGCCCCCGATGAGCGCAGCCGACCACGACGCCGTCGCCGCCGAGTGCCGGGCGCAGGCCGCCGCCTTCACCGCCCTCGCCGAGCATGTCGTGGGCGACCCTGTGCTGCAGCAGCGACTCGCCGCCGTCGGCGCCCAGCACCTCGCCTCCGGCCCGATCACCGCCGCCGCCCTGCGCGACGCCGCCCGGGCCGCGACCGATGACGCCCTGGTGCACGAGACGGCCGCCGAATGCCGCCGCCGCTCCCCAAGCCGCGCCCCGTGCGGCTGCTCGCACCGGGACAACCAGCACGCCTTCCACCTCACGGACGCCGGCGCCATCCCCTGCCGCTCCTGCGCCTGCCCCGACTACCGGCCGCACGCCCCGGGGGGCGCTTCTACACTCGGCCCGCTGCCGAGCACCGTGCCGAGCAGGATCCCGCCACAGGAAGAACGTGATCACCGTGAGGTCTGAGATCCGCCCGCCCGCGCCGTCCGCCTGTAGGACCTGCCCGTACCGCGGTGATGTCCCGTCAGGGGTCTGGGCAGAAGAGGAGTACGCCAAGCTCGAGCGGTACGACCGTCCGACGAGCGAGCAGCCCGCTGCCCTGTGGCTGTGCCATCAGACGGACAGCGACAGCGACAAGCGCCGCATGTGCGCCGGCTGGATCGGCTGCCACGGCGGGGCGAACCTCCTGGCATTGCGGATCGCCCTGATCGAGGGCCTGATCAGCGACGCCACCTTCCGCGAGGCAGTCGGGTACGAGTCCGCTGTGCCACTGTTCGGCTCCGGAGCCGAGGCGGCGACGCACGGCCGGGTCGACATCGAGTCGCCTGGCGCCGACGCCCGACGCGCGATCGAGAAGATCGTCAAGGTTCGGACCGGGATCCGGTTCGGATGACGAGCGATGGCAGGAAGCCGCGCAGCCAGCGCCTGAGCGCTCATAGCCGAGGACTGCGCATCAAGGCCGGTGACCTGGTGATGCAGAACTACCCGGAGCAGGAGGTCCACGCCACCGTCCAGCGCGTCTACGCCCGTGCCGGGCGGTTGGTCGCTGACCTGACCTGGCACTACACGGAAGCCGAGCGGGACGTGGAGGGAGAGGACCTGTTCCCCCTGGTCACGGTGACCCGCGAACATCTGGACGCGGCGGTGAGGCCGATTCGCCTTGCCGCGGGGGAGCACCAGGGTTGGATCAAGCAGGCCGTCGTGACCCGCTGGGCGGGGCACTTTCGGGTCACCTGCTCGTGCAAGGACGGACTCGAGGTCTGCCGGACGGGCCGCCAGGCCGGCTGGAGCAGCACGCTGGATGGCGCCCGGGCGCTCTGGGCCTGGCACACCGCGGGAGAGATAGGCGTGGCACCGCCACCGACGTGAGTGTCTATTTTTTTCCTTGATGCTTTAACGCCTAGGCGCTAACATTGTCCATGTCGGAACGCGCCCGGCGCCCCGCCGGAGAGAACGGACGGACGAACATGACGAGCACCGATCAGCTCAGCACGCTACGCATCCCCAGAGTCGAAGGCGGCGACGCCAACCCGCTCGGCACTCGGCACTCGGAAGCTCGGCGACTGTCATGAAGGCCCTAGTAGCCCTGCTCCTGGCAGCCGCAGCCGGGATCGGCGCAGGCCTGATTACCGCTCAGGTGGCGGCCAGCCACCCGCAGTCGCAGGAGTCCTCCGTCACCACCTTCAACGACGGCTTCTCGGACTCCAAGAGCGACGACTGCCAACAGGGCTTCCAGCCCGCCTGCGACTGGCTGGCCGAAACGAAGCCGACCCCCGGCACTCCGAGAGGCTGACCCTGTGGATGCCGAAGAACCCAACCCCCCGTGCCCCCAGTGCGGCGAGACCGAGACGGAGCGCTGGCACGATCCCGAAGGCTCCGGCTGGGCTTGTCGCAACCTTCAGTGCCAGTGGTTCGGGGTCGACGGGGCGATGGAGTGAGCCCCCTCCCCAGGCCCCCGTGGCGGGAAGCCCAGACCACCGGCCCCTGCACCGATCAGTGCCAGGACGTCCCGCACTGGCCGGACGACCCTCTGTTCCAGGCCGTCCGCGCCCAGCACCGGCTCACCCTCGACCCCGTCGGCCCCCTGTACGTCGGCATGTGCTCCTGCGGCGGCCTCATCACCCCGCAGTGGGACAGCAACGCGATCAGCGAGGCGTACGACCAGCACGCCGCCGTCGTCCAGCACGAGCTGCGCCACCTCGACCCCGTCGACCGGCTGGACGAACTCGGCACCACCGAGATCCGCACCGCACTGGCCGAGGCCGCCTCCGGCCTGCCCGCCGACCACCCCGTACGGCAGCTCTGGGAGCGGCTCGATCAGATCCTCACCGACGGCGGAGCCGAGTGCCTGCCCGACCCCTGGGATCACGGACACGAGAACGTGCCCGCCTGCGCCGGCCACGCCGACCCCGCAGAGGCCGCCGTGTGCGACGGCTTCTGCGCCACCCGCTCCGGCCGATGACAGCACCGCCCTGGCTGCCCCTGCACCTCCCGGTGCCGGCGGCAGTCGGGGCGTCCGGTTGCCCGGGCGCTCTGGGCGTGGCACGCCGCGGGGGAGATCGGCGCAGCGCCTCCCGCGTAGGCCGGGGCAGGCCCCTGAGTGGATGCAAGTTTTTTGATTGACGAATTAGCGCCTAGGCGCTAACTTTGTCCATGTCCGAGTCGCACCAAGCGACCCCCGACGAACGAAGGCGCCCCGATGTCCGACATCCGCTACCCCAACTGCGCGGTCCCGCTGACCGGCACCGACGGCAACGCGTACTCGATCCTCGGCACCGTCCGGGCCCACCTGCGCCGCCACCTGAGCACCAACGGCATCGGCAACCCCGAGCGGTCGCAGATCATCGCCGAGTTCACCAACGCCCTCACCAGCAGCGACAGCTACCAGGAAGCCCTCAACGTCGTGCACGACTGGGTCGCCGTCGAGTAGCCGGCCCGGGCGCCGCGCGGGCTCCCGTGCGGCGCCCGGGCCGACGGGAGAGCCCGGACTGTCAGTGACGCCTGAGAAACACTCAACGTGTGCGAGGTGGCCGTGGCCCGCACCAAGAACGAGGAGCAACAACCCCATGGAGCAGACCGACCTGGCGCAGCGCGGCGCAAAGGTCGCCCGACTCGCCGCCGAGTTCGGCGCAGCAGCAGCCAAGGCCGACATCGGCCTGTTCACCAGCACCGTCGAAGCAGCGGTCCGCGACGAACTGCACCCCGAAGTGCTGGCCGCGATGCTTGCCGCAGTCCTGAAGTCCGCCCCGCCCGAGTACCGCAACGTCCACGGCATCGCTGACATCCGACGCCTCGGACAAGTCACCGGGCCCAGCGAGTTCGCCATCGCGATGATCGACCGTGGCGGCACCATCGACGAAGCCTGGGAGCTCTACCCCAACGTGCGCGAGGCCGCCGACCTCCTCCAGGACGCTGCGACCCGCCTTCACGCCTCCGGCACCGGTGAGAGCGCGATCCGCATCCTGCACGAAGGCCTCGAAGCCGACGAGGACCTGGTGGTACCCGCCCTCCAGCTCGCCTCCGAATGCCTGGCCCTCGCCACCGGTGCAGCGAAGCGGCCGCGCAAACTCGCCCACGACGAACTCCAGGCAGTGCTGTGCGACCGGCTGACCGACGCCGCGTTCCGCCACCAGCCATTCGAGATCGCCCAGACCATCAACGAGGTGATGAAGGCCGACCTCGGCGTCGGCGTCGTCTTCGGCCTGCTTGACGCCCTGCACCACCGCATGCCGACGAAGACCCCGCGCCGACCGGACGGTGCACTGGACGTCATCGACCTCACCCACACCGACGACGCGGACACCTACACCGCCCGTCTGACCGAACTCGGCTACACGCCCGACGTAGCGCAGCGGATGTACCCGGGCGCAGCGAAGGCCGCGTTCCACCTGCAGCGCTGCGCCGTGCACCTGGCGGCCGGCCGGCCACAGGTGGTGAAGGACCGGCTCGCGGCGGCATTCGAGCAGAGCCAGAACCTGATCGTCCCGGCCTGCCATCTGGTGGCGCATATGGGCGCCAGGATGGCCGAGCTCCTGTCAGAAGGCGGTGAGCTACTGCGCCCCAGCAGGGCCGCGGGGCTCGTGTTCCGCCCCGGAGGGCCGGAGGCGATCCGCTCCGAGACCCGTATGGGTCCGCTGCCATCCTGGCCCGGCCCGCCCGTGGACAGCGGTGAGGTCGTGGAAGACGAGTTCGGGACGCTACCGGTGGTCGCCGATGTCGCTGGGAGCGCGCCGTGGTGGAACGCCCCGGCTGCCGACCACGTCCCGCGCTGGCGAGACCGGATGACCGAGATGCTGAGCCTGCCCACCGTCGCACAGGAGACGGCCAGGATGATCGAGAACGGGCGAGGCACGATCGGGCCGGCGATCAACGACACCCAGCGTGCCGTGCGGGTGCTGGCCGTCCAGGAAGAAGAGCGGCTGTCGAAGGGGCGGGTCTGGTTCGTCGGTCCCCGAGTGACCGCCCGCGCCCGAGCAGCGGCCACGACAGCACTCGACAAGCCGCTGTCCTTCGACCGGCTGCCCTCCCGCAGCGGCCTCGTTGTGTTCTCCGGCCCGCTGGGGGCGTACTACTCGAAGGAATGGGACCACTGCACCCACCACCCGGTGATCCCGGTCGTCGCAGTCTCCTGGGGCCCGTTCAAGGGCGGCTGGGCGAAGGACACGGTGCCGACGCCGGAACGCGACGAACAGTGGTGGTACAAGCGCAACGCCGGAGTCAGCGACGAGGAAGCCGCGGAGGTCTTCGGCGAGGCCGGGCGCCTGGAGCTGGTCGACGGGCGCACGATCCCGGTCGGGCTGTTCCGGCCCGAGCGCGACGAGGACGGCAAGTTCCAGGAGTGGCTGTGGTTCACATTCTGGGTGCCGACGGGAGCGCTACTCAAGTCGCTGCCCGAGGGCGCGCAGGTCAGCCCGGACCGCAAGCTGTGGGCGCCGGCGGCCGAGCTGCGCGCCTTCCGCGAGCACGACTCGCCGCTGGAGTGGGAAGACGAACTGCTGCTGCGGATGGGCCAGCAGCTGGCGACCGCCCCAGAGGCCGGCTCACGACTGGCCTGGGCGCGGGGCGCTATCGAGGCACTCGCGATCTTGAAGATGCTGCTCGACAAGGTAGCCGACCTGGACGGACAGCCGATCGTCGGCCGGGAGATCGAGGTCCCCCGCCGCGAGCGGCCCGTGAAGCAGGGCAAGGGCAAGACGAAGCGGGTCCGCACGGTGGACCGCGTGACCGTCGTGGACCTGGAGGAGCCGAAACCGCTGGTCCCCTCGCAGCGCGCAGCGGAGGACGAGAAGTCGGGCCGGACGTGGACGCCGCAGTACGGGCGCGAGGTGGAAGAGCGCACCCGGCAGAACCACTGCCGAACCCCGCGTCAGCACCGTGCGCTCGTGGAGGAGCTGGGGGAGTGCCCGAACCACGGGCCCGTGACCGTGCGGGCACACCGCTGGGGCAAGAACCTGCCGCTGCGGCCAGTGAACACGGTGGGCAGGACCAGCTGAGACCCGGGCCGCGAGCCCCGGGCCTTTCCGAAAGAATCTTCGGAAAGGGGGTTGACATCCAGTCAGACCGAATCCAGTATTTGGTCTACTGGAACTTCTGCACCACGAAGGGCCGCCCCGTGAAACCGCCGGGGCGGCCCTTCGTGCTTCCACCACCCCGCGAAGGGAGGTCCCTTTGCCCACTGCCCCTGCCGCCCCCGTGCTCGTCACCGGAGCCGACGCCGCCCACCTCGTGAAGCGCCCCATCGGCACCGTCCGCCGCTGGGCATCCGAGGGCCGCATCACCAGCTATGACGGCCTCTACGACTGGCGCGAGCTGCAGCCCGTCGCCCGCGGCGAGATCGCCGCACCCCCGCTCAAGACCGCCGTCCCGGTCGCGGCGTGACGGGCATCGCCGCGTACGACCTCGTCGTGCCCACCAGCTCGCTGCTCATCACCCCCCGGATCTGCCCCTGCGGCGCTGAGCTGCCCTCACTCGCCGCCGGCGCGACGCCGTTCCGCCGCCACCTGCCGGATCCGCACGCCGACTGCTACGCCCAGGCCCAGGCCCGGCTCGCCGAGAAGGTCGCCGCCGACACCGATCAGGCGGCCACCCAGTGGCAGCAGCTCCGGCAGCAGCACCAGGACAATCCCGCAGCCGTCGCCGTGCTCGACCTCCACCGCCCCGAGGCCGGCCGACACCAGCCCGCCTGCTCCCACTGCGAGCAGTACGACGGCCTGGAAGGCGCCGAGCCCGCGCCCTGGCCCTGCCTGACCTACCAGGCCGTCCAGCACACCTGACACACCGGAAGGAGGCGCCCCGGTGCATCCTTCCCCGTCGACCGGCCGCGTCGTTCACTACCGTCTCTCCGTCGAAGACCTGCACCGCCACCGTGCCCAGGAGCCCGCGCACAGGCCGCTCCCCGAGACTGCCTCGCACAGCATCGGCGACGTCCTGCCCGCGATCGTCGTCCGGGCCGAAGGCAACACCGTCAACCTCCAGGTGTTCCTCGACGGACCCGGCACCCTCTGGCTCCCCAACCGCGAGCACGGTCACGAACCCGGCCACTGGCACTGGCCCCCCATCGTCCCCGCGACCACCGCCGGCCGGAACTGAAGGAGGCAGCATGATCCAGCAGCAGCCCCGCCCGGGCGACATCGGCCTGACCTCCATCCTCGGCCCGGTCGGCAGCCTCATCCGAGCCGGCCAGTGGCTCACCGGCTCCGGCTTCTCCCGCTTCGAGCACGCCTTCGTCGTCGTCGGCCCGGGCGAGAACGGCGACCTCGAACTGATCGAAGCGCAGCCCGGCGGAGCCGTCCTGCGACCGCTCACCGAGTACGCGGACCGCGATGTCGTCTACGTCTCCCCGCCGCTGACGGACGACCAGCGCGAGAAGATCGCCGCCGCCGCCCGCAGCCTCCGCGGTACCCCGTACAGCGCGCTCGACTACGCCGCCCTCGCCGCGCACCGCTTCCACATCCCGGCGCCCGGCCTGCGCCGGTACATCTCCGACAGCGGTCACATGATCTGCAGCCAGCTCGCGGACGAGGCCTACCGGCGCGCCGGCGTCGAGCTGTTCAACGACGGCCGCTGGCCCGGTTACGTCACCCCCGGCGATCTGTGGAACCTGCTGCGCCATGGCTGACGGTCACGTGCACGATCTGTGGCTCCTGCCGCAGGTTGACCTGATGATCGAGTTCGTGGCGCCCTGCTGCGGGAAGTTCCTCATGACGGGCCTTCCGGCGGGTTGGGTCGCCTACCCCTGGCACGAAGTGGTGGCCAAGGTCGCTCACGACCTCGGGGGCCGGTACCGAGGAACGTGGGGCCAGTACCGCGAGACCGATCCGCGAGGCGCGGGCCGTGCCAACCTCCTCGAGGCCGAGCGGCACTCCCCGGAACGGTCCCACGGCAGTCCGACCGACGAGACCGCGTTCCTGCGAGGCGGCCCCTTCGACGGCGAGCTGGAGCCCTTCCCGCAGACGCTGCTGGACGACGTGTGCCCGCGTCTGATCCGAACGCTGCCGCCCCAGCTGCTGCCCCCGGACCCCGACCTGGCCAAGCCCCCGCAGCGCGTACCGCGGGCCGTCTACCAAGCCCTGCGGGATGACCACGGGTTCTTCTCACGTGACGACCAGGGCCGGATCCGGTTCGACTTCTGGGGGTTTCAGTGAATCTCCCTACTGCCGAGCACCAGGCAGGTCACCGAAAATCCGTGGCCATCCACCTACCCGGTCCATACGCTCATTCACAGCACCGTAGAGCAGCTCGGTCAGCTCGGCGGCCTCATAAGCCGCAGGTCGCGGGTTCGAATCCCGCCGGTGCGACCACGCGTTGAGTGCTGGGACACAAGCGGGGCTGTAACCCCTGCGCCTTCGGGCTCGCGAGGTTCGATTCCTCGGCAGCGCACTGTGATCGTAGCTCAACGGCTAGAGCACCGCGTTGTGGTCGCGGATGTTGCGGGTTCGAATCCCGCCGATCACCCCAAGGCGTCGTACCCCAACGGCAGAGGGACCCGGTTCAGGACCGGTTCAGTGTGCGTTCGAATCGCACCGACGCTACGCAAGGCGCTGTAGCCCAACCAGGCAGAGGCGGCGGTCTGAGGGGCCGCAGGTTGCAGGTTCGAGTCCTGCCAGCGTCACGGAGGATTGGCCGAGCGGGAAGGCAGCGGCTTGCTAAGCCGTCGTCGGGGGTGACACCCCGCGCAGGTTCGATCCCTGCATCCTCCGCCGGCTTCCACAACCACCGGCCCGTCAGGGCACGGCCGTTGGAAGCCCCCTGGAAGGTCCGGCATGTGGCGTGCCAAGCGCTCTCGAAAAGCGTGGCGGGTGACACCGCGGCGAGTTCAACTCTCGCACCTTCCGCCAAGCGGTCGTAGCTCAGGCTGGCCAGAGCATCCGGCTCCAACCCGGAGTGCCGCAGGTTCGAATCCTGCCGACCGTGCTCGATCCCCGCTGGTGTAACCGGCAGCACAGCAGGCTCTGGACCTGCGAGTCGAGGTTCGAATCCTCGGTGGGGAGCCCAGGCCAGACGAGTACGACTGGCTGACCTCGCCCGGTCAAACCGGGCGGCCCGCGGGTTCGACTCCCGCCGGCCATCTGTTTCCCCGGGAAACACCCCGGCACCCGCACGGCCACCTCCTGCCCAGCGAGACGAGAGCGAGGGCCCTGCATGCGGCTCACCGCGACCCGTGGCGAGAACACCGTCACCATCGAGATCGACGGCGCCGACCCGAAGCTCCTGAAACAGGCCGAAGAGGCCGCCCGCAGGCTGCTCGGCGACAGCGCTCCCAAGCCGCCGAAGCTGAAGATCGGCTTTGCCGCACCCGAGTGACCGTCAGGCCAGGCCTCGCCGCCACCATCCGACCGAGCCCACTTGACGTCGGACACCCACAAGCAGGCCCCGCGCGGACGCAACCGATCCGGCGGGGCCTTTGACGTCGGCCGCCGTGACTGAGGGGTCCACGGCGGCCGACCCCTTCCGACGCAGGCCCCTCCCGAACGAAGGACCCCTCACATGACCACCACGTACACCGGCAAGGTCGTCCTGGTCGAGCGCGCCAACCCGGACGAGAAGCACTCCGCGTACAACGACGGCCAGTACCTGATCTACGCCGAGACCGGTTCGCAGCTGTTCGGTCACCGCCTGGACGGCGCCTACGGTGGCTTCGGTGTCTACGCCCTGAGCGGCCGCGGCGGCATCGGCGGCATTCCGCTGGCCGGTGAGGCCGCGTACCGCGTCGTAGCCGTCGACAACGCGGAGCACTGGATGCTCGACGCGCTGGACAGCGCCGACGAGGAGATCCGCTCCGTCCGCTCCGGCGAGCGCAAGGCTGAATGGATCAGCGGCGTCTACGAGAGCGCGGAGAACCGCTCCCGCCAGCTCCGGAAGACGCTGGAGAAGGCCCTGGCCGAGCCCGAGCCCGAGGAGCCGGAGGCCGAGGACGAGCCGCTGGCAGTCGAAGAGCGCGCCAGCACGGCGCTGTTCTTCGCGTCGATCCCCCTGCCGCCCACCGTGCGGATCACCGTCCCGGCCGGCGTCCAGGTCCTGGTGACCACGGAGTAGACCCCGCCTCCAGCCTTCACAGACCTCCCACCCCTGCGGGTGCGGAGGTTTTCGCATTCCCGCCACCGACCTGGGAGCCCCCTTGGACACCGACCCGGCCGTCGACACCACCACTGCCACCCTGTCCCGCGCCGAGCGCCGCCGCCGACGCCGTGAGGATCGCGCCGCTGCCGTGCACCGCGACCCGCAGCCCACCCGCAACCGCCGCCAGCGCCGCGACCTGTTCGGCCCGCCCCCGGCCGTCCACGCCACGCACCGGCTGCCGCGCCGCCCGAGGAACGTCCTGGGCGCCGTCACCCCGACCTCCGGCCAGGCCCGCGTCGACGCCAAGCGCCTGGACCGCGCCGTGTTCTGGGCCAACGCCTACTCCAACGGCCGTCTCCTGGCCGTCTGACCGGTCGCCCCACGACCCCGTAGACGGCCCGCGTCCGGCGGCGCGCGTGGACACCCACACCCGCAAGGAAGTCCACCCCGCCGGACGCGGGCGACCAACACCCACCCACCATCGTGAGGAACCACCATGTCCGTTCTCGACGCGCTCCACGACGCCATCGACAAGCTGGAGGACGAGGGGCACAGCCTCTCCGGCCACCTGCGCACCATCGCCGAGCACATCAAGGCCGACCTGCTCGGCGCCGGCAAGAACGAGGCCACCACGCTGGAGACCCTGGTCCACTCCCTGGCCTCCGCCCTGTCGCCGGTCCTGGACGCCGCGAAGGCCGACACCATCGCCCAGACCAAGTCGCTGTTCGCCGACGCCCTGGCCGCGGCCGAGCCGGTCCTCAAGACCGGCACCACCGAGGCGCACCAGGCACTCTCGGACCTCGTGACCGCCCTCAAGAACGTCCTGGGCGACGCCCCGGACCCGGCCCCCACCGCGCCGACCACCCCGGACCAGGATCCGGCGGCGGTGGACCCGGCCGCCGCGACCACGAGCCCGACCACCCCGGAGACCGCGGCCACCGCCGCGCCGTAACCCCCCGACCGCCACGACGGCCGCCGCCGAGCTTCCCGGCTACGGCTCCGGTCCGGACGCGCCCGCGCTGGCGGCCGTCGTGGCACCCCACCCCCAGAGAGGAGGGAGCGCCATGGCCGTCGAGTACGTAGAGACCCGCGCTGTTCCCCTGCGAGACCTGAGTCCGTACCCCGGCAACGCCAAGCGCGGCGATGTCCCCGCGATCCAGCAGTCGCTGCGCAAGACCGGCCAGTACCGCTCCCTCGTCGTCCGCGACACCGGCAGCGCCCTGATCGTCCTGGCCGGCAACCACACGCTCCAGGCTCTCAAGGCCAACGGCGAGAAAACCGCCCGCTGTGAGGTCATCACCTGCACCGACGCCGACGCGCGCCGCATCAACCTCGCCGACAACCGGCTCTCCGAGCTCGGCACGTTCGATGACGACGCCCTCGCCGAACTCCTGCAAGCCATGGCCGACGACGGCGGCCTGGACGGCACCGGCTACACCACCGCCGACCTCGACCAGCTCCTCGCCGACGACGACGCGGCCACCTCCGCCGCGATCGAAGGCGACGCCGACCAGGGCGACGACGACCACGGCCTGTGGGGCGTCATCGTGACGTGCGCCAACGAGGACGAGCAGGTCGAGCTTCTCGACCGCCTCAGCGCCGAAGGCCGGCACGTCCGAGCCCTCATCACCTGACGGAGCCCTCATGCGCGCCCACATCGAAGTCTCGACCCCGATCCACTCCAGCGCCCGGGTCCTCCAGGCCAGCGGCCTGTTCGACGTCCCCGTGGAGCAGAAGACCACACTCTCCTGGGATGCCGACCTGCCCCTGGAAGACAAGGACTGGAACGTCGGCCTGATCGTCGGCCCGTCCGGGTCCGGCAAGTCGACCCTCGCCCGGCACCTGTGGCCGGAGCAGCTCGCCACCACCTACGACTGGTCGGCCGACCGCAGCCTGCTGGACGACTTCCCGGCCAAGATGAGCGTGCGGCAGATCGTCGCGCTCCTCAACGCCGTCGGCCTGTCCTCCCCGCCGGCCTGGCTGCGCCCCCACCACACCCTGTCCAACGGCGAAGCCTTCCGCGCGACGATCGCCCGGGCCCTGGCCGAGACCGACGACGCCGACACCGTCGTCATCGATGAGTTCACCTCCGTCGTGGACCGGCAGGTCGCCAAGGTCGCCTCGCACACGGTGCAGAAGACGGTCCGCCGCCAGAAGCGCCAGTTGGTCGCCGTCACCTGCCACTACGACGTGGAGGACTGGCTGCAGCCCGACTGGGTGTACGACGTCGCGGCCGGCACTTTCGCGTGGAGGCAGGTTCAACCCCACCCCGCGCTTGAGCTCCGGATTCACCGCGTGGACCGAGCCGTCTGGCCCACCTTCAGCCGTCATCACTATCTGAGCGCCGACCTCGCGAAGTCCGCTCAGTGCTTCGGCGGCTGGATCGACGGGCAGTTGGTCGCGTTCACCTCGTACATCCACCTGCCGCACTCCAGGATCCGGGACATGAAGATGGCCCACCGCACGGTCGTCCTGCCGGACTTCCAGGGCCTGGGCATCGCCGGGAAGATGGTCGAGTTCGTCGGTCAGTCACTGCACGAGCAGGGCTACCGGTTCCGGCGCGTCATCGCGCACCCGGCCGTCATCGCCTACTGCCTGCGCTCACCGCGGTGGCGTGAGAACGAGAAGCCCGGCGGCCGCAGCAACCTGCGCTCGCGCAGTGTGTCGCCCGCCTTGCGCGCCCGGTTCGCTGACCCCCGCCGCCTACTGACCCGCTCCTTCGAGTACCAGCCGCCGGCCAAGCGCTGACCCGGCGAACGCGTCCCTCCAGGTGTCGGGAGCCCGGAACATGCCCAGCTTCCCCTGGCACATGACGAGCTGGTCGGCGGCTATCGGCTGGGTGAGCTCCCAGTGCCACATGCCCGGCACGGCCCACGACGAGGCCGAGTCCTGCGTGCTGCCGGTGACCGTGACCGCTCCGACGATGTGCCCGTAGCGCCGGGCTTCGGCCGGCACGTCGATGCCGCGGGCCTTCAGCGCGGCTTCGCCCGCGTCTGCCCATCGGCGGCCTGCGTGGATCAGCAACGTGCCGCGCAGGCGAGTGAGCCGACTGCGGTTCTCGATGTCCTTCCCCGCGTGGATGATCGCCCAGGCCCACGGCTGTCGGACCGTCAGTACCATGGGCGAGGCCTGGGCCGAGGCAGTCGGGACGCGCTCGCCCAGGAGTAGCCTCAGCCGGTGGGGCTCGAAGCGGTCGAGCCGGATCCGAGTTGCGCGCTGAGGAAGAGCCACGACAGCGTTCTGCGGCGTCACCGCGACCGGCTGAAGCGTCGCGTGCGTCGCGTCCACCGCGTCGACCCGCAGGCGGCGGCCGCCCGACCGGCTGCTGACGTCCTGCCAGACCTGACCGACCTCGACGAGGACGTTCACTGGGACACGTCCTTGCGCTTGCGGCCGCCGCCGGCCCCGCGGCCCGGGCGCTGGTAGTTGCGGATCACATCGGCTGGCCACGTCGGAGTACGGCTGACCATCGTCGCCTCCGGCAAGACACCGGGCCGAATGCGGTACTTGCGAACCGACTCCACACTGATGCCCCAGTACGTGGCGACATCCTGCATCGTCCAGGTGTCCTTGCGGTTGAGCTCCTCCAGTTGCCTCTCACGTTCGGTGTCCGGCGCCTGCTCCTGCGCCCCCGGGCGCGGATGGTTGCGGATCGTGTCCGGCTCCCACACCGGCGCCCGGTTGATCGTGTCGTCCGGATCCGGCAGGAAGCCGGCGCGCGTGAAGCGGTAGGTGCGTACCGACTTCGGCTTCATGTCCCAGTACACGGCGATGTCGTCGTACGTCCAGTACGGCTTGGTGTTCAGCTGCTCGAGCAGCTCTGCTCGTTCGTCGTCGGGCTTGTCTGCAGCGCTCATACCGACAGTGTAGCGCCGACATAGACAAAGTTACGGTGTGCACTCTCGACAGTCCATGCCACATGGACATTGTTTCTGCCTAGAGATCGGGGGACCCATGCCTGCTGCCAGCGACAACAACCACCAGCGGGCCGTCACCGCTCTCAACCTGAAGCTTGCCGGCGTCGACTGGGACACCATCGCGGACCGGCTCGGCTTCACCGACCCCGTCGACGCGATCGAAGCCGCTCAGGAAGTCGCCGCCACCCACTACGACGGACAGAGCATCGACCCCGCCCTGATCCTCGAGGTCCTGCGCCTGGACAAGCTGCACACCGTCGCCTGGAAGGAAGCCCTCAAGGGCGACCTCAACGCCGCCCGCCTGGCCCTCGACATCGGCGACCGCCGCCAGCGCCTGCTCCGCGTGAACCAGAGGAGCCGGGATTGAGTAGGACCCGAAGTCAGTACCGGGAGACCGGCGAGTGGACCCAGAACCGCCGCCCCCCGGACCAGTGGGATTTCCCCCGCTGCGGGGCGCGCCTGCGCGGTGACCCGTCCCGTACCTGCGGCCAGAAGGCCGGCATGGGCACCGACCACGCCGGGTTCGGCCCCTGCAAGTACCACGGTGGCAACACGGCGGCGCACCGGATGCGCGCCGCCAGCGAGATGGCCGAGCACCAGGCCAACCAGATGCTCGCCGACATGCGCGTGCAGGCCGTCGAAGACCCCTTCGCCGCGCTCGGCAAGCTCGCCGGTCAGGCCCTGGCCTGGCAGGAAGCCCTCGGGAAGATCGTCAACCGGCTTCAAGACCGCCTCCGGTACGAAGGCGCCGGCGGCGCCGAGCAGCTGCGCGCCGAGGTCGCGTTGTACGAGCGGGCCATGGACCGAGCCGCGGCGATCCTCGCGCGCATTGCCCAGCTCGGCATCGAAGACCGAATGGCCCGGATCACTGAGCGGCAGGCCGAACTCGTCCTGTCCGCCCTCGAAGCCGCGCTCTCCCACGCCGGGGTTACCGGCACCGACGCGGCCGAAGCCCGAGCCGTTGCCGCCCGACATCTCCGCGCCGTACCGGCGGTCTGACTCGTGCGCCTTCGGCGCCCCCACGCTGGGAACCCGCAGGGGGTGGTCGAATGTCTGGCCTCGCTCAACGACGCCTGCGGATCCGCCCCCTGAGCTTCGCAGCAGCGTGTGCGTTCGTCGCCGACCACCACCGCCATCACGCGCCACCGCAGGGTCACAAGTTCTCCCTCGCTGTCGTCGCCGAGCCTGACGAACAGGTCGTCGGCGTCGCGATCATCGGGCGACCGTTGGCCCGGATGCTGGACGACGGCCTGACCCTGGAGGTCACACGCCTGGCTACCGACGGGACCGCGAACGCCTGCTCTGCGCTCTACGGCGCAGCGTGGCGGACCGCCCGGGCTGCAGGTTACGAGCGGGTGGTGACCTACACCCAGGAAGCGGAGAGCGGAACGAGTCTGCGCGCCGCTGGCTGGCGGCTGGTTGCTCGCCGCCGCCCACGCCCCGGCTGGAACACGCCCAGCCGACCACGACAGCGGCTCGGCACCGAGAACACGGGCCGACTGATGTGGGAGATCACCACCCAACGTGCCCTGCCTCTGCCCGAGGCGGCCATCTGACGCAGCCTGCTCACCCGTCGGGAAGGGGGAGGTGAAGCGTGGTCGATTTCGCCGACGCCCTGGCCCTGGCCGCCTCCCGCCTGGAGGGCCTGTCACAGGCCACCGACCGGTTCCCCACCCCGCACGACCTGGCGAAGGCCCTCGACCCGCGCGTGGTCGCCACGCCCGCCCTGGAACTGCTCGACCGCAACCTCATGGACGTCGCGGCTGGCAAGACCCGGCGGCTCATCTGGACGATGCCCCCGCAGGAAGGCAAGAGCCAGCGCGTCAGCCGCACCTTCCCCGCGTGGCTCCTCGCCCGCAATCCCGACCTGCGCATCGCAATCGCCAGCTACGAGTTCGGCACCGCCCGCCGGTGGGGCCGCGCCATCCGCAACGACATCTCCGCCAATACGGACCTGTTCGGGCTGCGCGTGCGCCACGACACCGGAGCAGCCCACGAGTGGCAGCTCGAGGACCATGCTGGCGGTGTCTATTCCGTCGGCATCGCCGGTGCCCTGACCGGCCGCCCTGTTGACGTGCTCATCATTGACGACCCGATCAAGGGCCGCGCCGAGGCCGAGTCGCTGGTGCAGCGGGAGAAGGTCTGGGACTTCTGGGTCGACACCGCACGCACCCGTTTCGGTCCCGAAACCGCCGTGATCGTCGTCCTCACCAGGTGGCACGAGGACGATCTCGCGGGCCGCCTCCTGGCAGCGGACAAGACCATCGGGGAGTGGACCTACGTCAACATCCCGGCGCAGGCCGAAGCCGCTGACGACCCGCTCGGCCGGAAGCCCGGCGAGTACCTGGTCTCAGCTCGTGGCCGCGGCGTCGCTGACTGGGAGTCCACCAAGCGGGACGTCGGCGCCCGCACCTGGACCTCGCTCTACCAGGGGCGCCCCGCGCCGGCCGAGGGCGGGCTGTTCCGCCGCGACCACTGGCGCTGGTACCAGGCTCCGAAGGCGGACCAACGCGCCGACGGGTCGTACTGGATCCCGAACGCCACCGAGGTCATCCAGTCCTGGGACATGACCTTCAAGGACTCCAGGACCGGGGACTTCGTCGTCGGACAGGTCTGGGCGAAGATCAACGGCCAGGTCTACCTCATGGACCAGATCTGCGACCGCCTCGACTTCCCCGCCACCTGCCGCGCCGTCACCGCCCTGTCCAAGCGCTGGCCGCAGGCCCACGCGAAGTTGGTCGAAGACCGGGCGAACGGGCCTGCCGTCATCTCGCAACTGCGCTCCACCGTGCCCGGGCTGATCCCGGTCACCCCGAAGGAGTCCAAGTTCGCGCGCGCCTCCTCCGTCGCGCCGTTCGTGGAGAGCGGAGTCGTCTGGCTTCCCGCGCCCGAGATCGCCCCGTGGATCGGCTCCTTCCTCGAAGAGACCGCCGGCTTCCCGAACGCCTCGCACGACGACCAGGTCGACGCGATGACCCAGGCCCTGCACCGGCTCCTCGCCGGATCGAACAGCGCCGACCGCGCCCTGGGCTGGCTCGACTCCTACACCTCGATACCCCGACCCGCACCGGGAACCCCCCTGGACTACCTCGATGGGAGGGCACCGCATGGCCCGATGGCCCTTCCCCCGCAAGAAGACCCCGACCCCGGCGACCGAGCCGACGGGCAGTAGCGCCCCCGCCCTGGAGAAGTCCACGCAGGCGTCGGCCGTCCACACCTTCTCGTCGGAGCAGGTCGCAGCGCTCCTCGCCTCCACCCAGCTCGGCGCCGGCACCACGGGTTCGTTCAACCCGTTGCCGCGTATCGAGCCCATGGTCGCCTTCGGCCCCGGCATGCCGCTGCTGCCGACCGCGTTCGACCCGGTCAACCCCGACACCGGCCGCACCCCGCCGCGCTTCTCCGAGTACCCGGTCAGCGTCAACCTTCCCGGCATCACCGACCGCCTGGTGCCGTGGAAGGTGCTGCGCGACTCCGCCGAGGTCGGTCTGCCTCGCCGGTGCATCGAGATCCGCAAGTCCCACGTGGTCTCACTGGACTGGGCGATCGTCATCTCCAAGGACGCGATCGCCCACGCCCAGGCCGCGAACCCGTCCGCCCCCCGCGCGGAGATCGAAGCCGATCTGCGACGCGCTCTCGGACCCGAGATCGCCCGGTGCACCGCGTTCTGGTCCCGGCCGGACCCCGGCCAGGACGAAGAGTGGCCCGACTGGATCGCCAAGCTACTCGAGGAACATCTGGTCCTCGACGCGATCGCGATCTACCCGCGCCGCACCCGAGGCGGGGACCTGTACGCCATGGAGATCGTGGACGGCTCCACGATCAAGGTCCTGCGGGACCACCGCGGTGGCAAGCCGCTACCGCCGAACCCGGCCTACCAGCAGCTGCTGTGGGGATTCCCCCGCGGGGAGTACACCGCGGACACCGACGACGACAAGAACATCCTGAACCCGTACAACGACGACACCCTGATCTACAAGCGGCGCAACGTCCGCTCGTTCACCCCGTACGGGTTCTCCGCAGTCGAGCAGTGCCTGACCGACCTCGACGTGTGGCTGCAGCGTCGCAACTGGATCCGCTCGGAGTACACCGACGGCACCGTCCCGACCGGATTCCTCAAGATGTCCTCGGACGCCGTCGGCTGGACCCCGGCCCAGGTCCGTGAGTACGAGACCGCGATCAACGACATGTGGTCCGGCCAGCACGCCGACCGGCACCGCATGCGAATGCTGCCGCCCGGCATCGACCTCGCCACCAACAGCGACGTCGCCGAGAGGTACAAGCCCGAGTACGACCTGTTCCTCATCCGGCTGCTCAGCTCGCACTTCGGCGTCACGCTGCCCGAGCTGAACTTCACCGAACCCGGAGGCCTCGGCAGCACCGGCTACCACGAGGGCCAGGCCGAAGTGCAGGAACGTTCCTCCACTCTGCCTGACTACCGATGGCTGCAGAAGCTGATCACCAGCATCTCCCACCGGCACCTGCGCATGGCTCCACAGCTCGAGTTCCGCATCCTCGGCCTCGAGGACGAAGACGACGCCGCAGCCGACGCCGTCGCACAGGAACGCGTGCAGTGGGGCCGCACCACCCTCAACGAGGACCGGGACCTGCGCGGCTTGCCCCGCTACCCCTTCCCCGAGGCTGACATGCCGATGCTCATGACACAGCGCGGCGTCGTGTTCCTCGAAGGCGCTGCCCGGCTCGCACCGGCCGGTGAGACCGTGGGCCCCGTTCAGGCCCCGCCCGCCACCGACGCCGACGGCAACGGTGTCATCGACCGGTTCGAGGACCCCGACGCGCTCGCCGGGGACGATGGCAGCGCTCAGGAAGACGGCGCCCGAGGCCAGGCGGTGAAGACCGAACTGGCCGCCTACCGTCGCTGGGCCCGCCGCAACCCGCGCCCCAGCCGGCCGTTCACCTTCAGCACCGTCACCAAGGCCGACGCCCCCGACCTGCAGGGCGCACCGGTCGTGTTCGCGGACGGCGGTGAACCGGACCCAAAAGCCGGTAGCCCGGCTGTCTGGCCGGGCTGGGGCCGCGACACCACCACCGCCGCCGCGTGGGCACCGCGCATCACGCAGGCCTTGGCCGGCGCACTCGACTGGGATGCCCTCGCAGCGGCCTGGATCACCCACACCCACCTGGCCAAGACCGACGACTGGGACCTGGCCCAGGCCAGCGGCTGGCTCACCGGCCAGGGGATCGACCTGAACCCGGTCATCACCGACCTCGTCCTCGGCCTGCGCACCGAGGGCTGGGCGATCGGCAGCGCCGCGGCCACAGCCGCCGTCGCAGGCGAAAGCACAGCCACCTTCAACTGGACGCCCGGTGATGAGGCCGCGGCCACCCGCACCTTGACCGCGACCAGCCGACACGACCTGGCGGCCCACCAGGCGCAGGCCGCCAGTCAGGCCCGCGAGATCGCAACGAGCCGACTGCGCCGCATCGCCCAGGCCCTGGCCGGGACGAAGAACACGGGCACCACCGCCAGCCAGCTCGCCGACGAGCTTCGCACCGCGACCGCCGACGCCCCGTGGGCCCGCGCGCTCGCCCTCACCGAGCTGCTGCACGGCCAGTCCGCTGCCACCACCAGCATCTACCAAGGCGCAGGCGTCAGCAACGTCCAGTGGACCTGCGAAGACGAACCGTGCACCGCGTGCCTGGACAACGAGGACGCCGGCTCGCTCCAGCTCGGCCAGGCCTTCCCCTCCGGCGTCACGGCCCCGCCGCTGCACCCCAGCTGCCGCTGCAGCCTCCTCCCCGCCTGACGCGGGGCTACCCACCACCGCCTCAGCCCCCAACCAGAAGGAGGGGACCCTTGAACGTTTCCTACGCCTGGTCGCCGATCACCAAGTCCGAGAAGCAGCCCGACGGCACGCTCCTCGTCTACGGCCCGGCCGCCACCAGTGCCCTCGACCGCGACAAGCAGCGCCTGGACCAGGACTGGCTCGACCGGGCCATGCCCGCCTGGATGTCCGAGGGCGGCAACGTCCGTGAGCAGCACGACAGCAAGCGCGCCGTCGGCGTCGGCGTCGGCCTCAGCAAGGGCGACGACGGCAAGCACCACCTCGCCGCCCGCATCGTGGACCCCGTCGCCGTCGCCAAGGTCGAGACCGGTGTCCTGAAGGGCTTCAGCGTCGGGATCAAGAACCCGCGCGTCGAGTTCGGGCACCCCGACGCACCGAACGGCCTCGTCACCGACGGAGAGATCATCGAAGTCTCCGTCGTGGACCGCCCGGCCAACCCCGAGTGCGGCATCCAGGTCGCCAAGGCCGACGACACCGGAACGCTCGCGGCCGTGCCCGACGCGGCGCTGGTCGAGACCCCGGCGACCCCGGCCTCGGAGCCTGCCGCTGCCCCCGAGCCGCAGCCTGCGGCCGGCACCGGCACCGCCCCGGCACCCGCAACCACCGCAGCCGCCGACCCCGAGACGGTGCTGCGCGCCGCCGAGGTCATCGTCCAGGCCCGCGCCCTCATCAAGGCCGACACCGCCGCCCCGGCGGCCGCCGACGGTGAGGACGAGAGCAGCGACATCAACGGCGCCCAGCAGGCCATCGCCATCATCGCCGCGCTGATCATCAGCGAGGCCGAGTCCCTGGCGATGGGCAACCTCAGCGAGGCCTGCGACATCGCTACCCTCCTCGACGCCGTGAGCGCCCTGAAGTGGTTCTCCGCCCGCGAGGAGGCCGAGCAGGCCGGCACCGCCATGGAGTTCTCCGACACCGCAGACCTGCACAAGAACGACACCGCCACCCCCGAACCGCAGATCACGAAGGCTGACATCGCCGAGCTGGTGAAGTCCGCCGTTGCAGAGGCCACGACCGCATCCGAAGAGCGCATGAAGTCGCTGGAAGCGGACCTGGTGAAGGCCAACGGCGAGCTGGAGACCCTCAAGGCCCAGCCTCTGCCCGGCGGGCCCGCGCTGACGCGCACCGCCGCCCAGGAGGACAGCGCCCGCAGCGCCGACGCGCAGCGGCTCATCGCCGAAGCCAACGCCTACCTGGCCAAGGCCGACGCGGTGTCCGACCGCGACCTCAAGGACGGCTACCGGCAGAAGGCCAACGCGCTGCTGGACCGCGCCAACGCCTGACCTCCACCCCACCGACCTTCCCTTCCCCCTGCCTCCCGATAGGAGTCAACTGTGGCTCTGCCCACCGCAGACGTACTGTTCGGCGAGTCGCCGGACGCCCCCCGCCTGGCCAAGACCGACCTGGCGGACCGCTTCGACAACCTGATGAAGGCCGTCGACGCGATGCCGACCCGGCACCTCGACCTCGCCGCCATGAACCAGGCCTTCAGCCAGGGCCGCGGCATCGACTTCACGCCGCAGCCGACCACCGTGCACGGCGCCCTGGTGAAGACCCTGGAGTCGCCGGAGATCGCCAAGTCGCTGTCCCCGGACCAGCTGAGCTCCCTCACCGCCGCGCTGGGCCAGCTCAAGTCCCAGGCCCCGGACATGGTGAAGGACATCACCAACTCCAGCCCGATCGCCTCCGGCCTGGTCGCCTTCGACCTGGAAAGCCCGGCCAAGATGCTGGCTCCGCGCCCGACCCCGCTGCGCAACCGCATCCCGCGCAAGAAGGGCGTCGGCCTGTCCCACCGCTTCAAGGTGATCAGCGGTTACACCGGTACCGGAACCGGCGGCGTCGCCACCATCCACCCCGGTATCTCGGACGCGACCCAGACGAACTTCGCCCCGCAGGGTTCCGGGAACCCGCTGTACTACGCGCGCGGCCCGAAGATCAGCTACGCGGGTTACGACGTCGTCGTGCCGTACGCCCAGTTCTCGGTGTCGGACCAGGTCACCTGGTCCGCGCAGTACCAGGGCCAGGGGTACCAGGACATCCGTCAGCTGTCCCGCACCAGCCTGCTGTACGCCTCGATGCTCCTCGAGGAGCGCATGTTCCTGATGGGCAGGGGGACCAGCGCGAACAACTTCCTCGGCGCGGTCGCGGCCCCGGGCAACGTCACCGTCACCGCCCGCGCGGCCGCCGCCGGTGAGACCCCGATCAGCGGTAGCGCCGGCAACGTCTACGTCAAGGTGACCAGCGACGCCGGTGACTTCGGCCAGTCCGTGCTGTCCGGCATGGTGTCCGTCGCGGTCTCCGCCGGCCAGGTCGTGGACGTCACCTGCAACCTGCCCGCCGGAGCACTCGGCCAGCGCGTCTACGTCGCGACCGCCGCCTCGGCCGACCCGGGTGACGCCGCCCGCTTCTACGCGGGCCGCTCGGGCTACAGCACCTTCACCATCCAGGGCGCTCTGCCGAACAGCGGTGCTGTCGCCGCCTCGGTCGTCGCGGACACCACCGCGTACACCAACGGGTACGACGGCATCCTGCCGATCTGCACTGGCCCGCAGTCGGGCTACACCCGGCAGCTCAACGCCCCCCTGAGCACCAGCAACCCGGGTGGTGAGTTCCAGACCGCGTTCGCCGCGCTCTACCAGTCGGTCAAGGCCGACCCGGACCGCGTGCTCTTCAACGGCTCGGACCGCAAGCAGCTGTCCGACAGCCTGAAGTCGGCGTCCAGCTCGAACTACCGGCTGACGCTCACCCAGGACGAGGTGTCCGGCGTGACCCTGGGCGACGTGGTCAACACGATCATCAACGAGGTCACCGGCAAGGGCGTCACCGTCGAGGTCCACCCGTGGATGCCGCAGGGCAACACCGCGATCCTCTCCGACACCCTGCCCATGCCCGACACCGACGTCTCCGACGTGTGGGCCGCCTGGAACGTGCAGGACCTGATGGGCGTGGACTGGCCCGTCACCCAGTTCGCCTACGAGTCCAGCTCGTACTGGCTGGGCACCATGGTCTGCTACGCGCCCGGCTGGAACGGCGCCATCACCGGCATCAAGGCCGCGTAACACCAGTCCCCACCTCGGGAAGGCCCGCAGCCAGGCGGCTGCGGGCCTTCCGTGTTCCCGAAAGGAGGAAGCATGGCCCGGCTCTGCCTGCCTGACAGTGCCGTGCGCGGCGTCGACATCAAGGGCGCCCGACTCGGCTTCACCACCAGCTACACCCCCGGGCGTGACGGCACCGTGACCGTCGACAACCCCGCCCATGAGAAGGCCCTGCGCCAGCTCGGCGCCTTCGCCGCCAACCTCGGTGGCACCGTGCGGCACAGCAGCGGCTACCGCTGCGACAAGTGCGGCCACGGCTCGTACTTCGCCCGCTGCGGCAAGTGCGGCACGACCTGCAAGCGGGAGGACCAGTGACCGACACCACCGAGCCGCTGAGCCCCGACACCACGGCCGCACCCGCCCAGCAGCCCCCGGCCGCCGACAGCAAGGCGGCACCCGCCCGCGCCGGCGGCCGCAAGCCCCAGAAGGGCCCCAGCACGCCGGTCGTGGACCTCGAAGTCGCCTTCAAGGACGAGCCCGAGCCGCCCATCTGCGAAGTCTGCATGCCCAGGGGCTGGCCCGACGGAGCGATCGCCATGGGCTGCGAACACGGCCACTGGACGCGCTGACCCGGAGGGAGGAGGCCCCGTGCTCGCTCTCCCGTACGTGACCGCGGCCGCGTTCCGCGCCCATCCGACGTTCCTGGACACCTACAACCTGCGCTCCGGGAACTCCTCCTTGGCCGCGCAGGACGCCGAGCTGACGAACGTCCTGCTCATGTCGAGCCAGTGGGCTGACAACTACTGCCGTCAGCCGCTCGCCGTGCACCTGGCCACCCAGCAGCACACCGCGCGTTACGACCGCTCCGGGAACCTGCGTATCCGCGCCGACCACACCCCGGTCCTGTCGGTCCAGAGCATCGCCTACGGCCACAACCCGACCGCGCTGACCGTCGTCAACCAGCCCGCCTACTGGGACGACAGCGGGAACCTCGTGTTCCCGCCCAACGTCGGCCCGTGGAGCGGCGCGCTGTCCTTCACCAGCCCCCTGCTGGGCGGCTCGGTCTTCGCCCGCCTGGCCTACTTCGCCGGGCACGTCGCCACCGTGCTGGCCGCACCGCAGAGCGCCGGCGACCAGAGCGTCAGCGTGCCGGACATCACCGGCCTGCAGCCCGGCCAGAGTTACCGGCTGTGGGAACCCGGCGCCGAGGAGACCATCACCGTCTCCACCGCCTGGAGCCCGCCGGTCCCCACCGGGCAGCCGATGCCCGGCACCGTGCCGCTCGCGTCCCCGCTGCTGTTCGCCCACACCGCCGGGATGGGCCTCTCTGGGCTGCCATCCGACGTCCACCTGGCTGTCATCAACTACGCCACCGCGTCGCTGATGCGTCCGGACACCGCAGCCGAGGACGCGTTCCCCGACACGGGCTTGTCCGCCGGGATCCGGCAGCGCGACTCCCGCAAGGACGGATCCGGTCTGGTCGCCGAGGCCCAGCGCCTGCTCGCCCCCTACCGGCGGGTGGTGCCCTGATGAGCATTCAGAGCGTCATCAACGGCATCGGCACGTTCCTGGGCGGACCCTACGATCCGGCAACCCGGACCTACCGCAGCTCACCGGTGCGCGGCGTCGGAGTGGTGCGGCGCGCCTTCGCCCGGGCCGACGACCACGCCGACTACTACCGCGGCATGCCGCCCGGCACCCGCACCGGCTGCCAGATCGTCATCACCATCCCGGACCAGTCCGAGTACCGCGAGACGGTCGGCCCGGAAGGCGTGGGTCTGCTGCGGGTCCTCTACACGGTCGAGCTGAACGTCTTCGTCCGCTCCGAGTGCGAGTACGCCGAGGACGCCCAGGACGACGTCTACGCCCTGCGCGACGCCCTTCTCACCCGGCTGCGCTCCGACCACACCCTCGGTGGCTGCGTGTTCCAGGCCGGCGAAGCCGTCGCCGGAGGCAGCGGCGCGATCAGCGTCCGCTACGGCCAGCCCAGCTCGAAGGCGCAGCTGACCAAGCAGTACATGCAGATCAAGTTCACGGCCGTCGAGCTCACCGCCGTCTGACCTGCGCCCTCCACTTCTCCCCTTCTCCGTGCAGGAGCAGCCCACCCATGCCCACAGCCAAGTCGGCTGCGGCGCAGGACGACAGCGCGCAGACCGCACCGGCCGCCGCGCCCGCGTCTGCAGCCGAGCCAGCGACCAAAGCGACCGAAGCCCCCTCCCAGGCCAACGGCCCGGCCGCCTACCAGTACACGGGCGCAGTCGAGCTGGTCTACGTCGCCGTACCGCTCACCGCCCGCCCCGCGCTCCCGGCCCGGCCCTCCACCGACGACGACCCCGGCGCGCCCGCCACGCCGGCGACGGTCTTCGCCTGGCCCGACGGCCCGCCGGACGACGGCCGCTGGACGCCCACCGCCGAGCCGCCCAACCAGAACCCCGACAACGAGCCCCAGCCGGGCGCGAGCAGCAAGGAGTAGCCCATGGCCGTCACCGCGTTCGCGCCGGCACGTCAATTCCTGGGAATCGCCGCGGAGACCAACCCCGGCCAGCCCGTCGCGATGACCAACACCCTGACCGTGGCTCAGATCAAGCCGTCCGACAAGGTGACGTACCTCGAGGACAAGGCGCTGCGCGGCGTCATGTCGACCGAGTTCAACGAGATCCTCGGCGTCGGCAAGGCCGAGCTGGACATCAACAGCCCGGCGTTCGCCGACCAGCTGCCGTGGTGGTGCCGCAACATCCTGGGCGACGTCAGCGTCACCGGCACCCCAACCGGCACCGGCGCGACCACCCTCAGCGTCGCCGCGGCCGCCGGCGCGACCTCCTTCACCACGCAGGCCACCATCCCGGCCGGCACCCTGGTGCAGATCGGCACCGGCGCGAAGGCGGAGATCGTCACCACCGGCACCCCGACCGGCTCCGCCCCGAACTTCGTCATCCCCGTCACAGTGCCCGCCTCCGGCGGCCTGGTCTACGCCCACAGCGTCGGCGATGCCGTCACCCCCGTCACCGGCCCGTACACCTACGCGTACAGCCTGCTCAACAGCGGCACCGGACAGCCGCCGTCCCACACTGTCACGCACTACCTCGGCCCGGGCAGCACCGGCGCCCGCCAGTACCCCGGCTTCGCGGCCTCCGAGCTGGCGCTGAAGTTCGCCGTCGAGAGCGCGCTGCTGGAGTACACCGTCAAGGGCACCTCGTGGCCGTCCGTGCCCGCCGCCGTCGCCCCGCAGGCCGCGCCCGGTACGACCATCCCGCTGCCGTCGTGGAGCACCACGATCGGCATCGGCGGGAGCGTCGCCGGATCCCCGGTTGCCACGGTCTCCGAAGGCGAGATCACCCTCAAGCGCGAGCTGGGGGTCATCTACACCGCGACCGGCGTCCGCGTGCCGTACGTGATCCAGCGCGGCGGACTCACCGTCGAAGGCAAGTTCACGTTCTCGGCGGTCGCCGACGAGAGCCCCCTGCTGTACATGCTCACCAACAGCCAGCCCCAGGTGCAGATCATCCACAGCAACGGGCTGACCGGCGTGAACATGCTCAAGATCCAGATCGACATGCAGCAGTGCGCGTTCACCGTCGCCGACCCGGACGCCGGTAAGACCGCAGTCGGCTACTCGACCACCTTCAAGCCTCTGCTGAACACGGCGAACGCCGGAGGCAGCGGCGGCTACTCCCAGATCAAGATCTCGATCACCTGCAACGTCCCGCCCGGCAGCTTCTGATCCCGGCGCACCCCTCCCACCTCTTCGAAGGAGCCCCCCGCATGTCCGAGCAGCACCCCCTCGCCTCGCCCGACTCCTGGGTCGTCCTGCGGGACCCCAAGGAGCTCAAGGCCGGCGCGAAGAAGCGCATCCTGCGCTCCGTCCAGGACAGCGCCTCCAACATCTCCATGGGCCTGGACGTGGCCGACGGCCTGATGGCCCTCCTGGTCGAGAACTGGCAGCTCCCGCGTCCCCTCCCGCTGCCGTCCGTGTCCCCGGACTCGCTGGACCTGATGGAGATCGAGGACTACGACAAGCTCGCCGAGCTCATCCGCCCGGCGCAGCAGCTCCTCTTCCCGGGCAACCCCGACCCGACCGACGCGAAGGACCAGGCCGCGCAGGAAGCCGACCCCGCTTCCCCTACCGCGCCTACCGTCGCCTAGTAGCGGCCCTCGACCGTAGGCCCATCCCCGGCGAGCACCCCGCCACCCCGCTCGACGAGGCCGCATTCCCCTACGGCTGGTTCGCCCAGGTCCATCACTGGCCCCCGTCCGTGGTCGACGACCAGCCGTGGTGGCTGATCGAACAGCTCCCGGTCATCGCCCGCGCGTACGCCGAAGTCGAAGAGGCCCGCAACGAACGCGCCCGGGCCGAGGCGGAAGCCCGGCACCGGTAGCGGGAGGGAGGCCTGTGGGAGTCTCCCTCAGCGGCGGCGACGAGCTGCGCCGTGCGCTGACCGCCATCGGCGTCCGCGCCCAGGCCGCGACGCCGCTCGCCGTCGCCGAAGCAGCCACCCTGTTCGCACACGCCGTCGAACGGCAGCTGACCCGCAGAAGCCACGAGCGGGGGACACCGACGCCGTCCCGGCCCGGCGAACCACCCGCGATGGTCACGCCCAGCACCAGCCGGTCGCTGCACAACTCACTCACCGTCGTCGGCCCCATCGCAGCCGGCCCCGGCGAGTGGCTCGCCGTGACCGGCCCGACAGCCGCGTACGCCCGCATCCAGGAACTCGGTGGCGTCACCGGCCGCGGGCACGCGACGACCCTGCCACCGCGCCCGTACATGCGCGCCGCTTACGACGAGGTCGCCCACGACCCCGCCCTGCGCGGCGCCTTCATCCGAGCCTGGGGCGCGGCACTCACCTGACCCTCCGAGCAATGAGGAGGTGCCAGGTGTCTGACTCCCTCCTGCCTCCAGTCACCGCCGAGTTCCTCGGCAACGTCGCCCCACTGCTGTCCGCCATCGAGGCGGGCGTCGCCGCGTTCGAGGACTTCGGCGCGTCGATCCGGGCGATCGCCGCCCAGGTCGACCTCGTCTTCACCTCGGTGGGCGAGTCGGCCCGGACCATGTCCGGCAGCCTGGCCGAGACCGGCGGCGTCACCGACGCGTCGCTGCAGGGCATAGCCGTCAGTGCCGAGGAGATGGCAGCCGCCGTCCAGGCAAGCTCGCTGAAGGCCTCGACGTCGCTATCGGCCGTCAGCGACTCCGCGCGGGCGACGGCCACCAGCGTTACCGAGAGCAGCACCGTCACCGAAACGTCGCTGCAGTCCATCGGTGCCAGCGCCGAGCGGATGGCCGTGTCGGTGCAGGGCGCGTCGGCAACGACCACCGAGTCCCTCGCCGCCGTCGGTGTCGCCGCCCGTAACAGCGCGACGGCCACCGACGCCGCCACCACCGCGTCCGCTGCCTCGGCTGGCGGCGCGATGACCACCATCAACAACGTCGGCAAGGCCGTCACGGTCGCCGGTCTCGCCGGTGGCGCGGCGAGCGTCAAGATGGCTGCGGACTTCCAGAGCGCCACGATGGTACTCGTCACTGCCGCTGGCGAGCAGGAAGCCAACCTCAACGCCGTCCGAGACGGCATCAAGAACATCGCCGCCGACACCGGTACCAGCTGGCACCAGGTGACCGAAGGCATGTACGAGGCCGAGAAGGCCGGCTACAAGTTCGCCAACGGTGGCCTGGACGTCGTCCGGGCCGCCGCGCAGGGCGCCCGTGAGGAAGGTGCCCCGCTGAACCAAGTCGTGGACGCCATGACCACGACGATGAACGACTACAACATCCCGGCGTCGAAGTCCGTCCAGGTCATGAACGCCCTGAAGACGGGCGCTGGCGAGGCCAAGACCAACTTCGGTCTGTTCGCTTCCTCGCTGTCCACCGTGCTGCCGTCCGCGTACGCCGCGCACGTGTCCTTCGAAGACGTCGTCGGTGACCTCGCGTCGATGACGACGAAGGGTGAGACCGCGCAGCACGCCGCGCAGCTCATGGCCGGCGCGATCCGTTCGCTCCAGTCGCCGAACTCCACGACCTCCGCGACCCTCCAGCAGCTGGGCCTGTCAGCCACGCAGGTCGCGCAGGACATGGGCAGCAAGGGCTTGTCCGGCGTCATGAACGAGATCGTGGAGGCGATCGGGCGGCGCCTCGGTCCGTCCGGGCTCTACGCGGTCGGCGTGTTCAAGCAGTCCGCGTCGGCCGCGCAGGACGCCGCCAAGATGGTCTCGGCCATGCCGCCGGCCCTGCAGAAGCTGGCGGAGGCCTACGAGCACGGCCAGATCTCCCAGAAGGAGTTCAAGCAGCAGGCGAAGGACCTGCCGGGCGCCCTGGCGGCGCAGGCCGAGCAGTTCCAGGCCCTGTGGGACAAGAGCCAGGGCTTCTCCGACCAGGTCAAGGCCGGTAACCCCGAGCTGACCACCTTCTCCGACCTGCTGCGCAAGGCCACCGGTGGTCAGTCCGGTCTTCAGACCGCTCTGATGCTGACCAGCGAGGACGGCAAGAAGACCAAGGAGAGCATCGAGGCCGTCAGCAAGTCGTTCAACGACGGAGGCCATGAGGTCGAGGGCTGGACCGCGACCAACGAGCAGATGACCGTCCAGATGGCCAAGCTCAAGCAGGGCCTCGAAGTCACGGCCATCAGCATCGGCGAGAAGCTGATTCCGCCGATCTCCGCGATCCTCGGGTTCTTCCAACAGAACTCGACCGCGGCCAACGTCCTCGCCGACGTCGTAGCGGGCGGCCTGTCCGCCGCGTTCACCGTCTTCGCCGTGAACAAGATCGCCGGGGTTGCCAAGGGCGTCCAAGGCCTGATCGGCGACATGGCGTCCGGTGCTCGAGCCGCCACCCAGTTCGCGTCCGCTGTGGCGGGCGCTGAGGTCGGCGAGAACGCCGGAGGAGCGGCCCGAGCCGGCGCCGCTGTGCGATCTGGTGCGACCGCAGTCGCCTCCACGGTCTCCAGTGGCACGCAGCGCCTCGCGTCAGGCGTCGCCAGCGGCGGCCAGGCCGCCGCAGCATGGATGGGCACCGCCTCCCGCAACGCTGCGGACCTCGCCGTCAACATCGGGCGGGCTACCGCGGCGGGTGCCGCATCCGCGTGGAGCGGCATGGTCCAGGGCGCAGCCGCCGTCGGCGGGGCGCTGAAGACAGCGGCCGTTGCCGCAGCCGAGTACGCGCTCAGAGCGGGTGAGGTCGCGCTCGCCTCAGCCCGTTCGGCGATCGCGTTCGTCGCGGAGAAGGTCGCGATGGTGGCCTCCACCGTCGCCGAGGGTGCGATGACGGCGGCCCAGTGGTTGCTGAACCTCGCGATGGACGCCAACCCGATCGGGCTCGTCGTCCTCGCCCTGGCGGCCATCGTCGCGGGCCTGATCTACGCCTACAACCACGTCACGTGGTTCCGCGTCGGGGTGCAGGCCGCCCTGAAGCTCGTCGTCGAGGCCTTCGAGTGGCTCGTGTCGGGCGGTGAGCGTGCCATCTCCTACCTGGCGCGGCTGCCCGGCATGGTCGTCAGCTTCTTCTCCGGCGCCGGGTCCTGGCTGGTCAACGCTGGCGAGAACCTGCTGATCGGTCTGTACAACGGCGTGATCTCGCGAGCCTCCTGGCTTGCCTCGAAGCTCATGGGTCTCATCAAGGACATCGTCCCTGGACCGGTCCTGAAGGTCCTCGGGATTCACTCCCCGTCGACGGTTTTCCACGAGATCGGAACGAACGTCGCCGCTGGTCTCGCGAACGGCATCGTCGCCGGTAGCGACCCTGTGTCGGAGGCCGCAACGGGGCTGGCGCAGAACGTCATCACCAGCGCTCGGGGCCTCGCCACGGACGCCGTGCGCGTCACCGCGTCGGTGGCGGCCGCCGCCGGGCGGCCCGCCAGCCCGGTCGCCGTCGGCACCCTGCCGTCGGGCACCTCTGCCTCTGGCGGAGGGCCGGTCACCGTCACCCACAACTGGAACATCACCGTGCAGGGCTCGGCCGTGACGACCAAGCAGTTGGCCGACGACATCGAGACGGAGTGGCTGCGCCGCGGTATGCGCAACTCCACCACTTACCCCGCCTACCGGCGCTGACCCCAGACAGGAGGCGCCGGTATGGCGAAGCTCTCCACGCTCCAGGACCCGTTCACAGGTCCCGGCATCAACACCACCCTGTGGAACGCGAGCACGATCGCGGCCTGCACGCTCGACCCGGTCAACCAACTGGTGCAGGTCGCGGTCGCCACCACCTCGGGCACCTACAACAGCCTGGGCTCGATGCCCTGGGACGCGACCGGATCGAGCGTGTTCGCGGAGATCACCGCCGCCCCGAACGGCAACGGTGGCACCGTCACCAACTTCAAGCTGGCCGCCGACCCGAACAACTCGATCGGTGCGCAGGTCACCTCGGGCGGCGCGTTCTCGCTGCGGCTGCAGACCGCCGGGGCGTGGACCATCACGGCACTGCCCAGCTACAACCCGGACGCGCACCGCTGGTGGAAGCTCTCCGAAGCGAACGGCTCGTTCACCTTCTCCACCAGCTCGGACGGCCGCGCCTGGACGGCTCAGGCCACCGTCGCCCACGCCTTCCCGGTGACCGGGATGCAGTTCTACTTCCAGGCCGGCACGACGGACACCGAGCCGGCAGGGATGGTCGCCACCATCCGCAACATCAACACCGTCAGCGCGCAGCCCAACAACCCGAACTGGCCCACCATGGAGCACGGCTGGGGAGCATCGCTGGGCGCCCAGGGCGGCAACGTCCCTCTGAACAACTACGTCGACGTCTCCAACCTCACCCGTAGCCAGGTCGCCTCCAGCCGCGGCAAGCAGTACGAGCTCGAACAGATCCGCAGCGGCGAGCTGCGCCTGCAGCTCGATAACCAGGACGGCCGGTTCGACCCCCTCAACACCGCCGGGCCGTTCTACGGCCACGTCCACCCTTACCAGCCGTACAGGTTGCGCGCACAGTGGCCGCCGACCAGGAACTTGCTGCGGCAGTCTCAGGCCACCGGTGGCGATGTCGGCGGCTACTCGCTCGGCACGCTCGACACCAGTGACAGCGGCCCGGGAATCTACTCGCGCACCGACAGCGGTGGCGGCGCCTTCGTTGCCTCCACTTCGGCCTGGGCCGGCGGCACCGTCGCCCAGTTCGCGGTGCCGGCCTCGACCGCCGGCTCGACCGCCGTCGCCTACATCCAGCAGCCCAGCTTCGAGCCCGGCGCGACGTACAGCGCGCAGATGCAGGTCCGGAACGTCACGGCGAGCACCACGGTGCCGCTCTACCTGGCGCTGCGCTTCTTCAGCGCGGACGGCAGCACCCTGCTGCAGATGGTTCAGAGCGCGGCGATCACCCTCACCGGAGCCACAGCAGCGCCCTGGACCCGCTTCACCGTCACCGGCACCGCCCCCGCCGGGACCGCCTTCTGCGCCGTCTCGCTCCGCACGAACGCGTCCCCGTCGGCGTCGTGCAACGTCCAGGTCGACGCCTGGCAACTCGAGCGGGCCTCCGCCCCGTCGGCCTGGTGCGCGCCGGGCACCTGGTATCCGATCTACAGCGGCTTCACGGAACGCTGGGACTCCAGCTGGAGCCTGTCGGGCACGTACGGGCAGACCCAGGTGACGGGGGTGGACTCTCTCAGCCTCCTCTCGCAGGTCACCCTCTCCGACCCCTGCTCCGAGGAGATCAAGTCCTACACACCCCGGTTCCTGTACCGGTTGGACGATCCGCAGGGTGCCACCACCTTCGCTGACAGCATGGGCAACTACCGGCCCGCGACGCTCTACATCTCCAAGGACGGGCCCGGCTCCCTCACCACCGGCAACAGCGTGACTGCCAACGACCCGGTGAACGGTGTCTTCGCCGGTTCGGGCGGGACCGTCATGTCGATCAACAACCCGAGCCCCGGGCAGGCGGGCGCCTTCACTGGCTCAGCGCTCTGCCTGTCCGACGCAGGCATCACCGGCCCGGCGAATCCCGCCCTGTTCAGCCGCATCATCGCATTCCGTTACACCGGCCCTGTCCCTCAGAACGCCGCGTTCATCTGGGTCGGCACGGACGGCCAGATGACCAACGGGCAGTTTGTCGGTTCCAAGGTCGCGCTGGTCATCGACTACACCGGCCGCCCGTTCATGCTGATCAGCGGCCCCACCAACGACACCCAAAGCTGTCTGCTGGCAGACCAGAGCGGCAGCGTTCCCAACGTCTGCGACGGCAACTGGCACCTGGCCATCTTCGGCTACAACCAGCAGGACCAGCAGCTCCTCGCCTCCATCGACGGCGGCAACGCCTACCTCGGCAACATCCCGAACGACGCCGCCCCGACCGGCATCGTCTTCGAGAGCGTCGGCGGCTTCGCGAACTGGGTCATCGGCGGCCCCTTCCAAGGGAACTTTCAAGGGGACCTCGCCTTCATCGGCGAGTTCACCCAGTGGTTCGGCCCCGACGACTGCCTGAACTTCTACAACGCGTGGAAGAACGCCTTCGCGGGCGAGTCCAGCGACGCCCGCTACCAGCGGATCCTCCAGTACGCCGGGTACCAGGGCGCACGCAGCATCGACTCGGGCCAGACCCGAAGCCTGTCCGGCGCCAAGTTCTCCGGCCAGGACGCCCTGAGTGCCCTCGAAGACGTGGTCGCGACCGAGAACGGGCAGCACTACATCAACCGGACTGGGGCCATCACCTTCAAGTCCCGCGCTGCGCGGTACAACGCCACCGCTCCTGTGTTCACGTTCGGCGAGAACCAGGTCGGCGGGGAGTGGCCGTACGAGGAAGCCGGCATTGAGCTGGACGCCACGCACATCAGCAACGGCGTCCGGGTCACCCAGCAGTCCAGTCAGCAGGTCTTCAGTGCCCAGGACGCGGCGAGCGTCGCCGCGTACTTCCCCCGCACGATGACGCGCACCAGCTACGCCAGCAGCACCCTGGAGATCCAGGACAGCGCCAACTACTTGCTGTCGCGGTACAAGCAGCCAGCGCCTCGAGTCACCACGCTGGTTCTCCACCCCTCGGCGATGCCCGCGATGTGGCCGGTCTGTCTCTCCCTGGAGCTCGGCATGCGCGTACGCGTGATGCGAAGGCCGCAAGGCGCCCCACCGATCCAGGTGGACTGCTACATCGAGAAGATCGACTGGTCGTTCAACGACCAGACCGACGCCACGGTGAGGCTCCAGTGCAGCCCCGCCGACCTGACCCCGTACGCCGTCTTCGCGGCGTTCCACACCACGCTCGCGTCGCCCGTCGTGGCCGGAGCGACCACGGTCACCATCAAGGCCGGCCAGGACAGCGTCAACCCCGCCCGAGCGCAGCTGGCCGCTGGTCAGCAGCTGGTCCTCGGCCAAGGAACAGCCAACGCTGAGACCGTCACCATCGCGCCTGGCGGTGTCCCGGCTACCACGTCCGGTTGGACGACGTGCGTCCTGACACTCACCTCGGCAGTGACGAAAGCCCACAGCGCGGGCGACGTCGTGTGTGAACCCCTGCCTGGGGGAGTGTCCGACCCGGCCACCTGGGACAAGTCCTCGCAGTTCGATTCGACCGCGTTCGCCTACTAGCCCACCTGCGCGAACCACCGCCACCACCGCCCCGGCTGTCCTTCGGCCGGGGCGTCTGCCTTGCGTAGCGCAGCGAGAGGAGGACCCAGCGCGTGGCGCCTTCCCTTCCAACCCTGGCCTCGCAGGTCCCAGGGAACTTCATCACCAGTGCGTTGTGGAACGCCAGCGTCTACACCCCGCTGTCGTTCCTGCTCAACCGACCTGTCTTCCGCGGTGTCCAGGCAACGGCCCAGTCCATTCCGGCCAATACCGTGACACCGCTGGCGATCGACACGACGATCATCGACACCTACGGCGGCCACTCCAACGCCGTCAACAACTCCCGGTACGTCGTGCAGATGGCCGGCTGGTACCTGGTCATCGGTTCGCTCGGCACGGCAACCAGCAGCAGCGGCGCCCGCCTGGCTCGGCTCCACAAGAACGGCTCGCTCATCCCGGCAAGCCAGTTCGGTATTCCGAATCCCTCCTGGGACATCACCACGGCCCTGCAAACCCTGGCCATCGTCCAGCTCGCGGTCGGCGACTACGTCGAAGTGGCGGGCTACCAGGCCAGCGGGGGCGCCCTGACCACCAACGGAGACTCCGCGCTCACCGTCCTCTGGATCCACGCCTAGGAAACCCCACGTGCTCCTCTTCGACTCTACGAAAAGTGCCCAACCGCAGGCGCATTGCTGGGTCCCCAACTGCACTGCGGCAACCGTCGTTCAGTGGCGCCGCCGCCACGCCGTCGGCTCCGACGACGTACAGGCGGTGTTCGCCTGCACGGCTCACGCGATCAGTCTCGACGGGGCTGCCCACATCCACCAGCCGCAGTGCGTCGCCGATCCGGCCCGCCTCCCGGCCTGCGGCTGCACACCCGAACCGCTGCTTGCTGCGGCTCCGGCTGCGCCCCGGGCTCGGCCGGTCGCCGACCTGCCGGCCGCTTGGGCGGCCTCGATGTCGCGTAGCTGACCGACCGCCTCCCCTTAAACCGGCCTGGCCTATTTCGAGAGGAGGGACGACTTGGGCCTTGCTGTTCCCACTCCAGCATCCGAAGTCCCTGGGAACTTCATTACCAGTGCATTGTGGAATGCCAGCGTCTACTCCCCGCTGACGTTTCTTCTGAACCCGCCTACCTTTGTCGGCTACCAATCCACCAGCCAGTCGCTGAGCAATTCGAGCTGGACGCCGCTGAACATAGACACGGTCGCCAATGACCCTTACGGCGGCCATTCCTCCACCAGCAACACCTCGCGCTACACCTGCCAGCCGGGGGCAGGCGGCTGGTACACGGCATGCGGAGTCTACGCGCCGAACGGCAACGGCAACGGCTTTCGAGCAGTCAAATTGCAGGTCAATGGAACGGCTGTTCTGGGTGCCGCTGCGTACCTCCCCGCAATGGGTCCCGAGATGGGGCTCGTGACACCCGTCAAAGACATCTTCCTCAAGCCCGGAGATTACATCGAGGTGTGCGGCTGGCAGAGCTCCGGCGGGGCACTTGGAACCGCCCTCGACTCAGACCTGCGGACCGGATTGTGGGTGAGGTTCTCCCATGTCTGACCCACCGAAGCTCGCCACGAGCCCAGTGACGTGCAAGCTCTGCGGCGCTCCAGCGCTCGTGCAGTGGCGTCGCCGCCCAACGCCGACGGAACTTACCGCGATGGCCGCCCGAAGCCCGGCATCCGCCACGGCCGACATAACGGTCACCGTCTACGCCTGCGGCCCCCACGCCATCACCATGACCGCCGCGGCGCAGATTCACCAGGCGACGTGCACGGCACCGAACAAATCTCACCTGCCGGGCTGCTCATGCACTCCAGAACCACTGCCCGCTCCAAGGGCCGCCTTCGCCGCCACCACAACCATCACCTTGGCGAGCGGCTGGACAGTCCCGGCCACCAGCTGACCTCCTCGTTCCCCGGGCCGGGCCTGTTGGAGAGCGAACAGTCTGCTACCCGCCGGATGACCAAAGACCCGCCCCCGACCGGTGACCGGTCGGGGGCTTCCTCATTCCTGGAGGCAGATTGACCACCCACCCGCACCGCGAGGCCGCCGCACACCAGCGGGCCACCCACCGCTACGGGGGTGCCGGAGGCGCGCACACCGCCAATCACACCCGACTGGACCGCGCATATGTCGTGCCAGGGCTGATCAGCAGATGAGCAACCTGACCAGCTTCAACGAGCGCCTGGCCGTCCTCGTCACCCGCGGGTTCGGCAGCATGTGGGCGGCCTACGCCCTGACCATGTACGGCCTGCTGCCGCTTCTGCTCCCTGCCGCGCAGGACCGACTTCTGTACTGGTCCAACGTCATCCAACTGGTGGCCCTGCCGCTGCTGATGGTCGGCCAGACCGTGCTCGGCCGCGCCTCAGAGCGCCAGGCCGGAGAGACCCACGACGCGGTCATGGAGGAGCTGTCTCTCCTGCGGCAGGCCCATGACGAGCTCAGGCAGATCGTCACCGCCGCGTCCAAGACACCTGCAGAGGAGGTCCTCTGATGTCCAACGCCCGAGGCTACGACGTCTCCGACTACCAGGATGCGATCCCGGACGACGCCGAGTTCGCCATCATCAAGGCGACCGAAGGCGCCCACACCGACCAGCAGAACTACCAGGCCAAGCTCGCCGACGCGCGCGGCCGCGGCATCCCCATCGGCCACTACCACTTCTTCCACGCCGAAAACGACGTCCAGGGCGAAGTCGACCACTTCTGCTCGGTTGTCGGGGACATCCCGGCCGGCGAGTTCCTGGCACTCGACTTCGAACCGTACGGCCAGGACGTCGACGACACCACGGCCACCGAGCGGAAGAACCAGTGGCTCGCGCAGGTGAAGGCCCGCTACCCGGGCCACCAGGTCGGCCTGTACGCCAACCTGGACTGGTGGCACCGCACCGATGACGAGTGCGGCGACTTCCTGTGGATCGCCGACTACGACTCCCTGCCCGGTGCCCCAGCCGTCGAGCACCCGTGGACGTTCCACCAGAGCGCTGACGTCCCGATCGACACGAACCTGTACAACGGCACGGCCGAGCAGCTGCGTGCCTGGGCCGGCGTGCCCACGCCCACGCCGACAGCTCCCGCTCCGGACCCCGTGCCCCCGTCGGACACGACCCCCACCGAGGCCCCGCCCTCGAGCTCCACTCCGCAGTGGAAGCAGCTCCTGGACCACGTCGCATCCATCCCCGAGCAGATCTACGAGGGCTGGAACCCCGACGGCGGCTACGACAACCACACGCCGTTTGGGACGGAGTACGGGGAGGACGGCGTCTCGTGGTGCGTCGAGTACTGCTGGGATATGTACCACGACACGGGCCTCGACTCGGCCGTGCCGAAGACCGACAACGTCACCGACTTCTCCGACTGGGCCAAGCAGCACGGCCAGTGGTCGCTCTACCCGTCCGTCGGAGCATGGGTCAACCTCGGCGACGGCCAGCACTGCGAGATCGTCACCGGTTGGGATGGCGACACCGTCTACACCAAGGGCGGTAACAGCATCGAGGCTGGCTCCCAGGACGGCGGGCAGGGCAACGGGGTGTGGTCGCACGCGACGCCACGCCGAGCGACCCGCGTCACCGGGTACTTCGCGCCGACGTTCCCGGACCACATCGCCCCGCCCACCGCGGACCCGCAGGACTACCGCGGCGGAGCCGCCGTCGACTCCTTCAACGCCCCCAACTCGCAGCCCACACCTGCTCCCGCCCCGACGCCGACCCCCGCCCGCTACCAGGTCACCATCGCCGGCCTCCCGTACGGCTTCGGCGCCGTCGGCTACCAGGTCACCGCTGTCGGACGAGCCCTGGTCGCTGCCGGGCACGGCGCCCACTACCAGGTTGGTCCCGGTCCGACCTGGAGCGACGCGGACACCCTGAACTACCAGGACTACCAGCGCAGCATCGGGCTGCGCGGCACGGCCCCGCACCAGGACGCCGACGGCGTGCCGGGCCCGGCATCGCTGCGTCGGCTTCTCGGCTACCTCCCCGGAGAGGTGCCGCCGTTCCCCGGCCGGCAGGCCTTCGCCGACGGCCAGTCCAATCAGTACGTGCTGATGCTCGGTGAGCAGCTGGTCCGCAAGGGCTACGGCAGCCACTACCGCATCGGACCGTCCCCGGACTGGACCGAAGCCGACCGGGCCAACGTCGCCGACTTCCAGCGCGCCCAGGGCTGGAACGGCTCGAACGCCGATGGCTTCCCCGGCCCCGAAACCTGGCGTCGGGCCTTCAGCTGACCCGCCCGAAACCCACTCTCCCTTCAGCCCCCGGAGCCACCTCGGTCCGGGGGCTCATTCATGCCCTCAGGAGGCACTCATGGGCGCACCTCGCCCCACCGACCCCGACCCGAGCCAGGCGCAGCAGGCCGCCCTGCTCACCGAGAGCGGCAACGGCCCCACCACCCCCGACGAGGCGGAGCTCCTAGCCGCGAAGTTCGGCCAGCCCAACAGCGCCGGCGTCTACGGCGCTCCCGCCACCGGGGGGAGCGCCGCATGAGCATGGCAACGATGATCTCCCAGGCCGAGAAGAGCCTGGGCCTGAGCGGCCGCCCCAACTACATCACTGAGGACTACGCCTCCAGGAACGGCCAGGAGTTCGCCAACGCGCCGTGGTGCGACGAGGGGATCACCTACTGGGCCCGGCAGAGCGGCGAGTACTCCGCGGTGTGCTTCGACACCGACTACGCCTACACCGTCGCCCACGCTGTCCGCTTCCAGCAGGCCGACCAGTGGCACGACGGTACCGACGACGTCCAGCGCGGCGACATCGTCTTCTTCGATTGGGACGGCGACCTGACCATCGGCAGTATCGATCACATCGGTCTGGTCACCGACACCGACGACAACGGCAACGTCTACACCATCGAGGCCAACACCGGGAACGTCGTCGCCCGCCGGGTACGGACCGCCGCGGTGATCGTCGGCTACGGCCGCCCCCAGTACAGCGACCAGGCCACTACCGCCCCCGCCCCGGCCCCCGTCGGGCCGGCGTGGCCGGGCGAGTATCTGCGCCAGCGGAGCCCCATGCTCCACGACGACACCGTGCGGACGTGGCAGCAGCAGATGGCCAACCGCGGTTGGCGCATCACCGTCGACGGCTGGTACGGCCCCGCCAGCGCGAGCATCTGCCGCCAGTTCCAGCAGGACTCCACGGACAACGGCTGGCCGCTGACCGTCGACGGCATCGTGGGGCCCGCGACCTGGACCGCGTCCTGGAACCGACCTGTCAGCTGACCCCACCATAGGAGGTAGCAAGTGAACCTCGCGACGGCTGCAGCCCAGGCCGACACCTTCGCGATCTGGTGCGGCGCGGTCGCCGCAGTGTGCGCCGTCGCAGGCATCCTGTGGCGGGCGACGCGCGCCCTGCACCACGCCGCGCGTAACGTCGAAGACTTCGTACGGGACTGGGCCGGCAGCGACGAACACCCTGGCGTCATCGACCGGCTCCACGCGATCGAAGACAAGATCAACCGCATCGATCACGAGCTTCACCCCAACTCCGGCGGCAGCCTCCGAGACGCCGTCGACCGGGTCGACAGGCGCACTGAACACCTTGACGGTACGTAGGCGACTGGTGGGGGGGGCCCCCCCCGGGGGGGGCCCCCCCCCACGGTAATTGCCGAAAAGGGGTTGACGAAAAATGGGGCCCCCGCGCGCCGGCCCCAGACGACAAACCGGCAGTGGGAAAGGGGGCGGGGGGGC
>NZ_JBITTM010000031.1:0-131452 GCF_044541955.1 Kitasatospora sp. NPDC085464 | reverse complement strand
TCCGACAGGAGGCCGTCCACGCCCTCCCGGTCCGTGGTGTGGTCGTCCGCGAAACGACGGTCACCCGTCGCGTCCGGCACGTACTTCACACAGACGACGATCCTCAAGCTCATGAGCGGTTCTCCTGTCACGGGTGCACGGATGCACTGGATCCATGGCCTCAGGTCATGCCGAGGGTACTGAGTGCCAAGTCCGGCCCGGTCGCGACCCGCGCGCCGCGAGCGCCACCTGGACCGGCATACCGTGTCGGCTCTCTTCGACTGGCGTCAGAGGCTCCAGGGAGAGAATACGGCACTCAGTACCCCTCGTAAAGGAACTCAGTACCCTTCCCGGTGCCCGGGGGGCCGCGAGCCGTCCGCCCGCGCGGCACCGCCCAGGGCGACGGCGGCCTCGCCGGTGTGGACGCGGAAGGTGAGCGACTCCTGGAGGTAGAGCCGGACCGTTCCGGCGTCGTGCGAGAGGTAGCCGACCGAGACGTCCTGGCCGAGGAAGAGCTCGAAGTCACCGCCGCGGGTGGAGAGGAGGAAGGCGCCCTCGATGGCGGGGGCCCAGATGATGTCGCCGTCGAGGAGGCGGGCGAGGTGGTTGTGGACGGGGTAGCCGTGGTCGCTGGTCTCGTTGACGGCGGTGAAGGCGTCGGCGCCGAGGAGCAGGGAGTAGGGGCCGCCGACGCCGGCCAGCCGCAGCGCCGTGAGCGCCCGGCTGACCGCCTCGGGGTACTCGCGGACGTCCTCGGGGAGGGGGACCGGCGGGTTGGTGGAGGCGGCGCGGATGCCGTCGACGGCGGCGGCGCGGTAGCCCTCGAAGACGGTGCGGTCCTCGGCCAGGGCGAGGGTGCGGGCGGCGTCCTTGACGGGCTGCCAGTCGGAGTCGCGGGAGCCGCGCTCGACGTCGTCCACGGCATCGCGGCGGACGGTGAAGGGGACGCGCAGCTCGACCACCGGCTGGGCGGCGCGGGCGTGCGCCTGGACGCCGTCCATCGGCGGTTCGATGCCGGTCAGGTGGCCGGTGCCGACGGCGGAGAGGTCGACGCCCGCGGGGCCGCTGAGGTCGACCACCCGGCGCCCGGCGATGTGCAGCTTGAAGGTCTGGCGGGCCTCGTCCTCGATCTCCTCCCAGGCGGAGGCGGAGACGGGGGCGAGGTCCCGGTGGAGGTTGTTCATGCGCGGGGTCCTGTTCGGGGGGTCTGTTTGAGGCTGCCGATGCCCAGCGAGCCGGGGCTTCCGCCCGCCGTCGATCCGACGGCGGACCCGGGCGGCGATCCGGCGGCGGACCCGGCCACCGCGCCCGGTGCCGGCGGCGGGGAGTCGAGCAGGTCGGCGGTCGGGACGAAGAACAGCGCGCCGGTGACGGCCGTCGAGAATTCGAGCAGCCGGTCGGTGGTGCCGGGCGGGTTGCCGACGAACATGTTGCGCAGCATCTCCTCGGTCACCCCGGGGTCCCCCGCGTAGCCGATGAAGTAGGTGCCGGACTCGCCGCCGTGCGCGAAGGAGCCGAAGGCCATGTTGAAGCGGACGATCTTCCGCTCCTCGCCGTCCGGACCGGTGATCACGGTGAGCGCGACGTGCGAGTCCGCGGGCTTCACGTCGTCGGCGAGCTCGACGTCGGTCAGCTTGGTGCGGCCGACCGCGCCCTCCTGCTCCTCGACGCTCAGCGCGTTCCAGGCGTCCAGCCGGTGCAGGTACTTCTGGACGACGACGTAGCTGCCGCCGGCGAAGTCCGGGTCCTCCGCGCCGACCAGCGCGGCCTCCACGGCGGCCCGGCCCTCGGGGTTCTCGGTGCCGTCCACGAAGCCGAGCAGGTCCCGGTCGTCGAAGTACCGGAAGCCCTGGACGGAGTCGACCACGGTGGCCGCCCCGGCGAGCCGTCCGGTGAGCTGCCCGGCCAGTTCGAAGCAGAGGTCCATCCGCTCGGCCCGCAGGTGGAGCAGCAGGTCGCCCGGTGTGGCCGGGGCGCGGTGGCGGGCGCCGACCACCTCCCGGAAGGGGTGCAGGGCGGCCGGCCGGGGGCCGTCGAAGAGGCGGTCCCAGAGTTCGGAGCCGATGCCGGTGACACAGGTGAGGCCGCCCTCAGGGGCCCGGAAGCCGACCGCGCGGCGCAGCCCGGCGAGGTCGGGCAGCAGCTCGCGGACGGCGTGCTCGCCCCCGGGTTCGACGGTGAGCACCAGGAAGATCGCCGCGCCGGTCAGCGGGGAGAGCACGGCCTGCGGTTCGGGCTGCATGACGTCGCCCCTCAGGACACCGGGTGCGGGCAGGAGGGGCAGGAGCAGACCGAACGGACCGGCACTGATCTGATCATGGGAATGATTACATCGCATAGCGGACAATTCGGCGCGGCCGGCACGCATCCGAAGGACCCCGTCGGGCGGGCGGGGTGCCGATACACGGCGAGGGGGCGGGTGCGCCTCGTCGCGCACCCGCCCCTCTCGCCCTCGGCAGCGGTTCAGACCCGCAGCGCCGCCAGCTGCTGCTCGAACGGCACCACCTGCTCGGGCACCGCCGGCGCCGCCGCCGGGCCGCGGCCGGACAGCAGGGCCGCCAGCTCACCCGCCGCACGGTCGATCCGGCGCGGCAGCCCGTCGGTGAGCCCGTCCCCGGTCCCGCCCCAGTCGTCGGTCGCCGCGTAGACGGAGGTCGGCAGCACCACCGCGCGCAGGTAGGCGAACAGCGGCCGGACGGCGTGCTCCAGGGCGAGCGAGTGCCGGGGCGTGCCACCGGTCGCGGCGATCAGTACCGGCTTGCCGGTGAGCGCGTCGTGGTCGATCACGTCGAAGAAGGACTTGAACAGCCCGCTGTAGGACGCCGTGAAGATGGGCGTCACCGCGATCAGCCCGTCCGCCTGCGTGACCGCCTCGATCGCCTCCCGCAGCGCGGCGCCGGGGAAGCCGGTCACGAAGTTGTTCGCGATCTCCACGGCCAGGTCCCGCAGTTCGACGACGGTGACGTCCACCGGCCGGCCGGCCGCGCCGAGCTGCCGCACGGTCGAGTCGGCGAGCCGGTCCGCCAGCAGGCGGGTCGAGGACGGCTTGCTCAGCCCGGCGCTCACCACCACCAGCTTGTACGCGGTCACTTGGACACCTCGGCCTTCTCGTTCTCGTCGGTCGTCTCGTCGCTCGTCCCGCCGGTCGCCCCGGCGGCCTGCTCGGCGGCCTTCCGGTCGCGGTCCGCGACCAGCGCGGCGTGGGTCGGCCCGTCCGGCACCTCGGCCGGGCGGCCCTTGGCGAACTCCTCGCGCAGCACCGGCACGACCTCCTCGCCGAGCAGGTCCAGCTGCTCCAGCACGGTCTTCAGCGGCAGGCCTGCGTGGTCCATCAGGAACAGCTGGCGCTGGTAGTCGCCGAAGGTCTCGCGGAAGGTCAGCGTCTTCTCGATGACCTCCTGCGGGCTGCCGACTGTCAGCGGCGTCTGCTCGGTGAACTCCTCCAGCGAGGGCCCGTGCCCGTACACCGGCGCGTTGTCGAAGTACGGACGGAACTCGCGCACCGCGTCCCGGGAGTTCTTCCGCATGAACACCTGCCCGCCGAGGCCGACGATCGCCTGCTCGGGCGTGCCGTGGCCGTAGTGGGCGTAGCGCTCGCGGTAGAGGTCGATCAGCTTCTGGAAGTGCTCCTTGGGCCAGAAGATGTTGTTCGCGAAGAAGCCGTCCCCGTAGTAGGCGGCCTGCTCGGCGATCTCGGGGCTGCGGATCGAGCCGTGCCAGACGAACGGCGGGACGTCGTCCAGCGGGCGCGGGGTGGAGGTGAAGCCCTGCAGCGGAGTGCGGAAGCGGCCGCTCCAGTCCACGACCTCCTCGCGCCACAGCTCGTGCAGCAGCGCGTAGTTCTCTATCGCGAGCGGGATGCCCTGGCGAATGTCCTTGCCGAACCACGGGTAGACCGGGCCGGTGTTGCCGCGGCCCATCATGACGTCCACCCGGCCCTCGGCCAGGTGCTGGAGCATCGCGAAGTCCTCCGCGATCTTCACCGGGTCGTTGGTGGTGATCAGGGTCGTCGAGGTGGAGAGGATGATGCGGTCGGTCTGCGCGGCGATGTAGCCGAGCATGGTCGTCGGGGAGGACGGGACGAACGGCGGGTTGTGGTGCTCGCCGGTCGCGAAGACGTCCAGGCCGACCTCCTCGGCCTTGCGCGCGATCGCCACCATCGCCTTGATCCGCTCGTGCTCGCTCGGGGTACGGCCGGTGGTGGGGTCGGTCGTCACGTCGCCGACGGAGAAGATTCCGAACTGCATGCTGCTCACCGCTCTCCGGAGGAGGTCGTTCAACTTTCAACCACCTTAGCACGCAGGTGGCCCCGGCTATTCCCGCCCACAATGGAAGGAAGGCGGGGCGCACGAGCGGCGGGGTTCCGGAAAGGGCGGCGGACGATGGCGCCGTACATCGCGGTGAGCGCACTGAGCCACGAGGGCCTGGTGCGGGAGCACAACGAGGACAGCCTCGCGATCGGCCCGTGGACGCTCTGCGCCACCGTTACCAGCAACCCGCAGACGCTGCTCTTCCCGCTGGGCCCGCCCTGCGTGGTCGCGGTGGCCGACGGCCTCGGCGGCCACCCCGGCGGCGAGGTGGCCAGCGCCCTGGTCGCCCGTCGGCTCGCCGCCCACGGGGACGGCCTGGACGGCGAGGAGGCCGTCCGGGAGGAACTGCAGGAGTGCAACCGGGCCGTCTACGCGGCCGCCGCCGGGGAGCCGGAGCTCGCCGCGATGGGCACCACGATCGCGGGGCTGGTGCTGCTGCCCGAGCGGGCGGTGGTCTTCAACGTCGGCGACAGCCGGGTCTACCGGATCGACGGGGACGGGCTGAGCCGGGTGAGCGTCGACGACAGCCCGCCGCTGCCGCCCGGACGCCGCACCACCTCGATGGTCACCCAGACCCTGGGCGGCTCGCTCGGGCTCACCTTCGTCGAACCGCACGTCCGGGTCGCCCCGCTGGCATCCGGCGACCGCTACCTGGTCTGCAGCGACGGGCTGACCGACCCGGTGCCCGAGGAGGAGCTGGCCGACCTGCTGGCCCGCTCCCACGAAGGGGCCGAACGGTCCGACGGCAAGGCCGCGTTCGAGCTCTGGAAGGCGGCGATCGAGGCCGGCGGGCCGGACAACATCACCCTGGCGCTGGTGCGGGTCGGCGGGTAGCCGCGCCCCGGCGGAACGCACGCGACGGCCCCCGACGGAACGGACCCGCCCCGGCGGGGCGCCGAAGCGCTCCGCCGGGGCGGTCACCTGTCCGTTCGCCGTGCTCGGCTCAGAATTCGCTCGTGACGGTCACCCCGCTGAAGCCCTGCTGGGCGTAGAGGCTGAAGTAGACGTAGCCGGTCGGCGGGTTCGCCACGGTCAGCGTCTCGGAGTTGTCCGGGCCCGCCGACCGCGTGGCGTACGAGCCCGTGTACGCCCAGCTCGCCGGGTTGTAGTAGAGGTCGCCGTTGCCGGTGCCGCCACTGGTGGTGATCTTCACCTGCTTGGTGCCGGCCGGCACCAGGAGGTAGAAGTGCGCGTAGTTGCCCATGGTGGCGGCGACGTTGCTGCGGGCGCAGTTCGCGTCCAGCGCCCGGGTGTCGGCCACGGCGCACTCCGGCAGCTGCGGGACGGTCGGGTTCGTCGCGCAGGCGCCGTTCGCGCACGCGGTCAGCCAGCTGTCGAAGCCGGCGTCGTACCGGGTGCCGATGGTGGTCTTCAGCAGGGTGCGGGCGCCGGCCCAGTCCCCCACCCGGTACTTGGCGAGGACCGCGTCCATGTCGGAGCGGTGCTGCTCCAGCATGTAGCGCACGGCCAGGTACCCCCAGCGGTAGACCCGGTCCTGGTCGCCGTAGGCGGTGTCGAAGAGGTCGCTCAGCCGGTAGGTGTGGCGCGCGGCAGCCGCGATCGCGGCGTCGTTGCTCACCTTCCGGTACGAGTAGGACACGTACTCGGCGAAGCCCTCGACCCACCAGACGGTCGGGGTGGTCATGCCGGCGTTGAAGTCGCCGTACATGTCGAAGCGGCCGTCGAGGTAGTGGGTGTACTCGTGGTTGAGGTTCCAGATCTCGAAGGACGGGCGGGCCCACTCGGCCTCGTAGCAGAGGAAGCGCGGCTGGTTGCCCGCCTTCGCCGGGTCGCCCTCCAGGTACATGCCGCCGTTGTTGGTGTCGATGCCGTAGATCGCGGCGGCCAGCACCTGGTAGTCGAGCGAGGAGTGGAAGACCACGACCTCGATCGTGGTGTTCCCGTCGTCCTTGACCGGGCCGTTGTCCTTGACCACCGAGTGGAAGTAGGCGTCCTGACCGGTCAGGCTGGTGCAGGCGGTGCCCAGCTGGGTGGCGTCCAGTGCCTGGGCGATCAGCTTGATGCTCGGGCTGCAGGTGTAATTCACCTTCAGCACACCGGCCTTGAGCTGGTCGGCGGAGTTGCAGGTGCCGTAGTACGAACAGTTGCCCGCGTCGTAGTATCCGACCGCCTCGGCGACCGCGGCCCACTGGAACACGGTGCGGCCGTTCGGCGCCGACGAGTCCGCCAGCGCCTTGGCAAGCGGACGGACCTTGGCCTGGAGCGCCGTGTCCTTCAGGAAGCGGCCCAGCTCCTTGGTGGCGTTGTAGGTCAGCACGCCGAAGTCGCCGCCGAGCAGGTCGTTGTTGCGGCCGGCGAAGGCGGCGAGGGCGTCCAGGACGCTCGGGTCGGCCTCGACGGCCGCGTCGAAGCCGGCCACCTGGTGGCCGCGGAACAGCACGGTGAACACCGGGTTCACCGACCAGGCCATGCCGGCCGGGTTCCAGGTGGCGCTGGTGTAGTCGGTCAACAGCCGCTTGACCACCGGGAGGTAGCGGACGTTCTCCTGCGCGCTGTCGATCAGGGTGACGGCCTCGCCCAGGATGGGCGCGTTGCCGGCGGCGACGTCCCGCGAGTGCGCGCTGCCGAAGAACGCGTCCAGCGCGGAGCGGATCGCCGTCTGCAGGGCGGTGCCGTACGTGCCGACGTCACCCGGGTGGTACCACTGCGCGAAGTAGCCGGCACGCAGGAAGAGCACCAACTGCTCGACGGAGGTGGTGTTGTCGCCCGGGTAGCTGCCCGCCGCGTCGCGCAGCGCGTACGCCACCGTGGTCATCTGCTCCTCGCGGAACGCGCCGCGCGCGTCGCCGCCGGTGAGCTGGAAGAGGCTGTTGATGCACTGGATGTCGGCGGCCTTGACGTGCTGGACCAGGTCGCTTCCGGTCCGGCCGGTGAAGTCGCCGGTGTTGCAGGCCTGTTCGGCCGCCGCGCCGAGACTGGGGGCCTTGGCGTTCGGGGTGGCGGCCGCCTTCACCTCGGCCGGCCGGGTGTCCAGCGGCAGTGGGGCGCGCTGGTCGGCGGTGGCGAACTGCCGCTCACCGTCGGTGCGTTCGGGTGTTCCGGTGGCGGGCTGCGGGGCCGCACCGGTGGGGGCGGTGGGCGCGCCGCCGGGGGCGGGCGCCGCTACGGGCGCTGCCTGGCTCTGCGGCGCGAACAGGCCGACCGCCAGGAAGAGCGACAGGACGAGCGTCAACAATCGTGCCAACTGCGGGAGTCGCAGCAGTCGTGCGGGACTCACGTGAGGGCCTCCCGGCCGTCGTCGGCCGCGATCAGGGCGCGGCCGGTGGGGGATTCGAGGACCGTTGGCGACGGCGCCGCGTGGGGGCGGATCCGCCGGGAACCGGTGGGGAGTGTGACATGTACCATGGCACACATCACATAACCTTGGGAACCCTGGCTGCTGTGCGCAGTTTGCGGGGGAAACGCGCGGAGACCGTGGTGACGGTTCGTCACCACGGTCTCCGGGCCGGTCGGTTGTCGGAGAGCTACTTGCGGAGCAGCAGGATCACGCCCGCCGTCGCGAGGCCGACCACCACGGCAGCCGCGCCGTACGCCAGGCGGTGCGCCCGCACCACCGGCAGGAAGCGGTCCACCGCGTAGCGGCCCGGGCCGGTCAGCGCCAGCGCGGCAGCTCCGGCCGTCAGCAGCAGTTCGTACTCGCTGCCCTTCGGGGCGAAGAAGCCGCCGCCCCAGGTGACGGCGATCGCGTTGACCATCGTGCCGACGATCGCGGCGCCCGCCAGCGGGGTCAACAGGCCCACGGCGAGGGCGAGTCCGCCCAGCGTCTCGGTGAGGCCGGCCACCACGGCCATGGTGTCACCGGCCGGGTAGCCGCTCGCGGTGAAGAACTGACCGGTGCCGTCGATCCCGCCGCCGCCGAACCAGCCGAACAGCTTCTGGCTGCCGTGCGCGGCCATGGTCAGGCCGAGGACCAGGCGCAGGAGCAGGAGTCCGGCGTCATAGGCGTGCGGGGAGGTCGTCGCGGGCCCGGAGGTGTCCGGGGTCCGACTGACGGTGGGCTTGGTGGCGGCGGTCGTGCTCGGGCTGCTGCTCGGCATGCGCGTCTCCATCGGTCGAAGGTCGGTCGTCGCCGGCCGGGGGCCGGCGTGAGCGGGATGCATTGAGGCGGCGGGCGGGAGTCGTCACCCCCAGGCCGTTGTTCAAATTTGAACCGCCGCTCCACCGACCGTACCTTGGAGTTCGAATTTGAACAACTGACGGTCCGTGGGCGACTCGCGGCCCCCGGCCGGACCGGGGCAGGGTGGAGACATGGCTCAACGCAGGCAGCACCGGCGGGCCGACGGCACCGGCACCCCGTACCCCGAGGCCCTGGCCGCCTTCGGCGAACGCGTCCGGCTGATCACCCCCGGCCAGTGGGACTCCCCCACCCCGTGCACCGACTGGTCCGTCCGGGACCTGGTCAACCACCTCGTCGGCGAGCAGCTCTGGGTGCCCGAACTGCTGATGGGCGCCACCATCGGCGAGGTCGGCGGCCGGTTCGACGGCGACGTGCTCGGCGACGACCCCCTCGCCGCCTGGACGGGCGCCGCCGAGGCCGCCCGACAGGCCTTCGACGTCCCCGGCGCCGCCGAGCTGACCGTCCACCTCTCCTTCGGGGACGTCACCGGCCGGTACTACCTGAACCAGCTCACCACCGACCTGGTCATCCACACCTGGGACCTCGCCGAAGGCACCGGGCGGCTCACCCGGCTCCCCGCCGAACTCGTCGACTTCGCGCTCGGCGAGATCACCGGCTACGGCGACCTCTCCGGCAGCGGAGTGTTCGACCCACCGCTCCCGGTGCCCGAGGACGCGAGCCCGCAGACCCGGCTGCTCGCCCTCACCGGGCGCCGGGACGGCGGAGCGGCGGTCGCCGGCGACCAGGGGTGAGCGAGCCGAGCGCACGGGGGGCGGGCGCACGGCGGTGACCGGGGCGGAAGCGGCCGGAACGGAGAGTGACGGGAACCGGGGGTGACGGGAACCCAGCGTGGCCGGGGCTCACCCGGCCCCGCGGCCCGGCGCCGGATACTGGAAGGAACGGGGGCCAGTTTCCGTGCGAAAGGCGGGCGCGCCATGAGCCGCAGGCCGGACATCCTCGGCGAGTTCACCGCCGACCACCGGGCCGTCACCGAACTGCTCGACGCGATCGAGGCCGCCCCGACGGGCAGCACCGAACGTGGCGACCTGGTGACCCGACTGACCGACCTGCTGTTCGCCCACTGCGCCGCCGAGGAGGAACACCTCTTCCCGATCGTGCAGCACGACGTGCCCGACGGCGGGGCACTGGTGTTCAGCAGCATCCACGACCACCTGGCGATCGGGCAGTACCTCTCCGACCTGCAGGCGCTCCGCCCCGCCGACCCGACCTTCGACACCCTGCTGCGCGGCCTCGCCGACACCCTGCGGCGGCACCTGCACGGCGAGGAGAAACAGCTCTTCGCCGCCGCCCGCAAGGCCCTGCCCGCCGCCTCCCGCGCCGCCCTCGGCGACCGGCTGCGCGCGGAGCGCGCGGCGCTCGGCTCCTGACTCCTCCGGCCGGCCCCCGGTCGACCCCCCGGCCGACCCCTCGATCGGGCCTTGATCCGCTCGGTGATCAGTTCTTCGGGCTGATCACCGCGAAACGCGCGCCCTCGTGGTCCTGCAGCCGGGCCACCCGCCCGTACGGGGAGTCGAAGGCCGGGCCGAGCGGCGCGCCGCCCAGCTCCACCGCCCGCTCCAGCGCCCGGTCGGTGTCCGGGACGGCGAAGGACACCTCCCAGTGCGGCGGCATCCCCGCCGGACCGCCCGCCTGCTCCTTGGCCAGCGCCGCGACGCTGTTCCCCTCGGCGCGCAGCACCACCCGGTCGTGCTCCCAGCGCACGTCGAAGCGCTCCGGATCACGGCCGTCCCAGCGGAACACCTCGCCGTAGAACAGCGCCGCCGCGAACGGATCCGGGGTGCGCAGCTCGATCCAGACCGGCGCGCCGGGCAGTTCCAGCTTCCGGGCCCGGCCCAGCGGGCCCTCCCAGATGCCGAACACCGCGCCCGCCGGGTCCGCCGCGAAGGCCACCCGCCCGGCGTCGAAGGCCAGCGGCCCGATCGCCAGGGTCGCGCCGCGCTCCCGCACCGCGTCGGCGGCCGCGTCGGCGCTCTCCGTCCCGAAGTAGCTGGTCCAGGCGAGCGGGATCGCCCCGACGCCCGCGACGCCGAGCCCGGCCACCGCCTCCCCGCCGACCACCGCGTGCACGTACGGCCCGAAGTGGTCCGGCCCGGTCTCGAACTCCCACCCGAGCAACGGCCCGTAGAACGCCTTGGCCGCCTCCAGGTCCCGGGCCATCAGGCTCACCCAGCACGGAACGGCCGCCACACAGCGCACCTTGGCGGTCTCACCGCTGCCCATCGCGAACCTCCTCGCCCACCCGGCCGCCGGGCCGCTCCCGACTCCCACGGCCCACCGGCCGCCCGGGACCTCCACAGCCTAGGACGAGGGGCGCACCACCCCCGGGAAGGCATGGCCGGGGTCAGCGCACCCAGTTCTTCAGCGGCTCGGTGTCCAGCGGGATGCCCACCGGATCGGGCAGGTCGACGGTCCTGCCGAAGGGAACGATCCGAACGCTCTCGTAACGGACGCCGTCGGGCTGACTGTGCACGGTGACCTCGGCGGAGTCCCGGTCGATCAGCAGGTAGACGGGGATGCCGGTCTCAGCGTAGGCGCGGGGCTTCTCGACACGGTCCCTACGGTCGGTGTCGGAGTCATAGGAGGTGACCTCGACGACCATCAGCACGCTTTCGGTCGTCGCCCAGTCCCCCCGCCCCACGAAGGCATCCGCGTCCGCAAGGGTCCCGTCCGGGCGCGCGAAACCGCCCCGGTAGCCCTGGACCTTGAGTCCTTGGTCATGCAGGTAGAGCTCCGGCCTGGCCTGGATGCAGATCCGAAGGAGCCACTGAACGATGCGGCCGTGGTCGCCATCCGGCACGGGCTTGACCCCCAGCTTCCCGTTGATGAACTCCGGCCGGATGCCCTCGGCAGTCCGGGCCAGATGACGGGAGAGCTCCTCGAACTCCTCGGGCAGCATCTGCGGACGGTCGGAGATCGCGGTCACAGGCCTTCCTCCTTCGCCTGGGCTCCCCCTGGAGGAACGAGCGCACCGGCAAGTGGTTACGGGCTACCTGGCTTCCGACGATAGCGCCCGTCCTGCCGGGTCGGTCGACGCGCGATCCGAGCCCGGCCGGAGCCGAAACCTCGGACATGTGACGCAGGTCACATCGGGGGCGGAAATTCCGGGGACAGATTCCCCGTTTCCGAGTACGTTGGCAAAAGCGGGGAGAACTTCCCCGGTATCCTCAAGGAGCAGTCGTCGTGACCACCGCCGCCGCTGAGTCGGTCAGTCCCGCCGGGAGCACCCGTACGCCGAAGCTGCGTGCGGATGCGAGCCGGAACCGGGAACGGATCGTGCTGGCGGCCCGGGACGCGTTCGTCGAGCACGGTGCGGATGCACCGCTGGACGAGATCGCGAAGCGGGCAGGGGTCGGCAACGCCACTCTCTACCGGAACTTTCCGGACCGGATGGCGCTGATCCAGGAGGTGGCGGTGCTCGTCAAGAACCGCATCCTGGCCCTCGCCGAGACGGCGACGGCGGAGGCGGACTCGCCTGACGGCGACGGCCCGTTCGACGCTCTGCAGCGGTTCGCGCACGCGACCGTCGCGGAGAAGGTAGGCGGTCTCTGCACCTTGTTCAGCAGCCATGTCGACCCGTTCGACCCGGAGTTGACCGAGATCCGGGAGCGCCTGCAGTCCGCCGTGGGCGGGCTGATGAAGCGCGCCCGGGCTGCGGGTGAGCTGCGGCCGGACGTCGAGCACGGCGACCTGTTCATCGCTATGAGCCAGCTGACCCGACCCCTGCCGAACACCACGTGCCGGGTGCACGACGAGTTCGTCCACCGGCACCTGCAGATCTTCCTGGACGGCCTGCGCACGCCGGTCCGTTCGACGCTGCCCGGCCGGGCGGCGACCTTCGAGGACTTCCAGCCCCGCAACTGACCGACGCACCAGACCTGATCCGACCGGAACACCTGATCCACACCTGATCCGTCCGGTGGCACCGGGCGACCCGCACTGCTGAGCGGCGCCGCCCCGGCACGCCCCCGCACGCCCGCAGAGCACCTTTCACCGTACGGCAACCTGCCGTTCCCGTACGGCAGTTGACCATGCACGCACACACCACGCACCGTGAAGCGAGTACCCCCATGTCCCAAACCGACGCCCGCCCGGCGACGCTGCCCGATCCCCGGCGCTGGAAGGCGCTGATATTCATCGGCCTCGCCCAGCTGATGGTCGTCCTCGACGCGACCATCGTGAACATCGCCCTGCCGTCCGCACAGCGGGACCTGGGCATCACCGACGGCAACCGCCAGTGGGTGATCACCGCCTACGCGCTGGCCTTCGGCGGCCTGCTGCTGTTCGGCGGCCGGATCGCGGACCTCTGGGGCCGCAAGCGGACGTTCATCGTCGGCCTCACCGGCTTCGCCCTCGCCTCCGCGCTCGGCGGCGCCGCGGCCAACACCGCGATGCTGCTCGGCGCCCGCGCCCTGCAGGGCGTGTTCGGCGCGCTGCTCGCCCCCGCCGCGCTGTCGCTGCTCGCGGTGACCTTCACCGAGGCCAAGGAGCGCGCCAAGGCGTTCGGCATCTACGGTGCGATCGCCGGTGGCGGTGGCGCCATCGGTCTGATCCTCGGCGGCCTGCTGACCGAGTACATGAACTGGCGCTGGACCTTCTTCGTCAACATCCCGTTCGCCATCGTGGCCGCCGTCGGCGCCGTGATGGTGATCCGCGAGCCCGCCGAGGGCCGCAACCGCAACAAGCTGGACGTCCCCGGCGTACTGCTGGTGACCACCGGCCTGGTCTCCCTGGTCTACGGCTTCACCCGGGCCGAGTCCTCCGGCTGGACGGCCGCCAGCACCCTCGGCCTGTTCGCCGCGGCCGCCGTGCTGCTGTTCGCCTTCGTGATGGTCGAGCTCAAGGTCAAGGCCCCGCTGCTGCCGCTGCGCGTGGTGCTGGACCGCAACCGCGGCGGGGTCTACCTGTCGCTGGGCATGGCCGTGATCGGCATGTTCGGTCTGTTCCTCTTCCTGACCTACTACCTGCAGATCGTGCTCGGCTACAGCCCGGTGCTGACCGGCGTGGCCTTCCTGCCGATGGTGGCGGGCATGATCACCGGCTCGACCCAGATCGGCGCCCGGCTGATGACCCGGGTCCCGGCGCGCTACCTGATGGCGCCCGGCTTCCTGGTCGCCTCGATCGGCATGTTCCTGCTGACCCACATCAGCCTGGACACCTCCTACCCGGCGCTGATCCTGCCCGGCCTGGTCCTGATGGGCCTCGGCATGGGCACCGCGTTCATGCCGGCCATGAGCCTCGCCACGCACGGCGTCCAGCCGCGCGACGCCGGTGTGGCCTCCGCGATGGTCAACACCTCGCAGCAGGTCGGCGGCGCCATCGGCACCGCGCTGCTGAACACCATCGCGGCCAGCGCGACCACGAGCTGGCTGGCCTCGCACGCCACCGCCGCGGCCGCCGCCTCCCCGGAGGCCGCCAAGGCGCTGCAGTTCGGCGGCATGGTGCACGGCTTCTCGACCGCGATCTGGGTGTCCTTCGGGATCCTGGTGGCCGCCGCCGCCGTCGCCTTCACCTTCATCAACGCCGGCCGTCCGGGCTCGGCGTCGGGCGCGGGCGCCGGCGCGGATCTCGCGAAGAACGACGAGGTGCCGGTGCTGGTGCACTGACGCCCAGGGGTTGCTCGGGTGCGTAAGCGGCCCGCCCGGTGTCCCACGACACCGGGCGGGCCGCTCGCCGTTTCCGGCATACGACATCCGGCGTCCGGCACACGAACAGCCCCGCCCCCTCGAACTGCCCGCCCCGGTGGACGAGAATGAAGTGGCCCACCCGGCGGGAGCGCTCACCCGCACCCGAGCGATGCCGCCCCGCGGGTTCCACGGCGAGTACGCGCACGTCCCCGAGCCCACCGTCGAGGAGTGCCGCGGGATCACCGAGGGCCACGGGCACCGACCCGCCCCGACGCCAGCGGGAGGACATCGTGCACGACCGAACCGACCGGCTCGCCGACAGCAGACACCTCCTGCTGACCACCTTCGACGAGGACGGCACCCCGATCGAGTCCCAGCTCTGGGTGGTGCCGGACGGCACCGCGCTCGGGGTCTGGACCCCCGCCCACTCGGGCGAGGCCGAACGGATCCGCCGCCACCCCCGGGTGCTGGTCGGCCCCTGCGACAGCCACGGGCGCCCGACCGGCCGGCCCGTCCCGGCCCGCGCCCGGCTCTGCGACGCCGACGCGACCGCGGGCTACCGCACCTCACTGATCAACAAGTACGGCCTGACGGCGCTCATCGTGCTGGCCCGCAGCCGGTTCCGGGTCGGGCTGGACGGAACGGTCGGGATCCGGATCACCCCGAACGAGCCGGAGCGGCGGCTGGTCGGGCCGGAGTGGCAGCCTCCGGACTCGTACTGCGTCAACTGAGGCGGCCGACGCGGGTGTCGAGCCCTGCGAATGACACCAACGAGCCGGCCGGGTCCGGGGGCTCGGGCCCGACGGCACGGGCCCGAGGATCCCGGGCCCGTGCCGCTCAGCTCCCGTCGTCCGGCGCCCGCGCCAGGTCCTCGGTCTCGCAGGCCTCCCGGCCGGTCCCGACGTGGACGACCTTGACCACCCGCTCGGGGCCGCCGGGCACGACCTGCTGCTCATGCCCGCAGCGCGGGCAGATCAGCGGGATGCGCGGGCGGGCCGGTTCGGGCGCGGCGGAGCCGCCGCCAGGACGCGGGGCGGTCACGACAGCGGGTGGGTCGGGACCGGGCTGACCTCCTGGATCTCGCCGTGGGCCTTGGTGAGCAGCTGGGAGGCGAGGTCGTTGAGGGCGCGGGCCCCCGCGACCTCCTCGCCGACCCGCAGCTGTTCCGGGTCGGAGGGGTGGCGGCTGCTGAAGCCGTGGGCGCGCAGTTCACTCCCGTCGCCGAGCCGGAGCAGGGCGGCGGCGCTGGTGCGCGGACCGTCCTCACGGAACTCCATCTCGATGTGCCAACCGACCAGAGTCTGCATGGCGGATCACCTCCATCGGTTACCCCTCCAGAGTGCGCCGCACCCACCGTTAGCACCAGGCAAGCCGGGCCGGGCCCGCGAGGGGGGCGAGTTGAACGCGTTCAAGTCGGCGGCGTAGAGTCGGCGGCGAAGCTCATTTGAACACGTTCAAGGGGGGGTGTGTCCGCCATGGGAAAGGGCACCACCGAACTGGTGGACCTCCTGGTCCTGCTCGGCATGAGCGCCGTCGTCCCGCTCGGCCTCGCCCTGATCGACGAACCCGGGCTCGCCCGGATCCGCCGGCTCTGGCCGCTGGCCGCCGTACCCGGCGCGCTCTCGCTCTGGCTGCCGCGCGGCGCCCTCGCCACCGGCCCCGCCGTCGTCTACGCGCTGGGCACCCTGGTCATCGCGCTGCACGCGCCGCTGCGGCTGGCCCGCACCCGCTCAATCGCGCCCGCCGAGATCGCGGTGCTCACCGCGCTCGCCGCGCCCTCGGTGGCGGGGGTCGCCCTCGTCGCCGAACGCTCCGGCTACCCGCTGTTCGGCTTCGAGCCGCACATCCTGGCGCTGACCGTCCCGCACTTCCACTACGCCGGGTTCACCGCCGCCCTGGTCGCCGGGCTGGTCTGCCGGGCCGTCGACCCGGCCTCCACCGCCGCCCGCTGCGCGGCGCTCAGCGTGCCGGCGGGCACCCTGCTGGTCCTGGCCGGCTACTTCCTCGGCAACTGGTGGCAGTTCGCCGGCGCCCTCGTCCTGACCACCGGGATGTGGCTGGTCGGCCTGGTCACCTGGCGCGAGCTGCGCCACCGGGCCCACCACACGGCCACCGCCCGCCTGTTCGCCGTCTCCTCGGCCGTCCTCGCGCTCACCATGGTGCTCGCCCTCTGGTGGGCACTCGGCCGGGCCGCCGGACTCCCCCACCCCACCCTGGCCTGGATGGCCGCCACCCACGGCGTCGGCAACGCGCTCGGCTTCGCCCTCTGCGCGCTCCTCGCCTGGCGCCGGCTCGACACCCCGGAGGCCCACCGATGACCGACCTCAGCTACCCCGAACAGGGCGCCAGCACCACCGGCGAACTGCCCGACGGCTACAACCACCTGCGGCACCGGGCGCGGATCGGCCACGGCCGCGCCGCGCTGGAGGTCGCCGGAGCCGCCCTGCTCGGCTGGCGGATGCACCGGCTGGCAGGCGTACGGATCGACACCGAGGCGCAGCGCGCGGCCCCGGGCGTCGCCGTCCACTGCGGGATCGGGGTCGGCCCACTGCGCGCCGGGGCCCCGAACCGGGTGCTGGCCACCGTCGACGGCCCGGACCGCTACGGCTTCACCTACGGGACGCGGCAGGGCCACCTGGCCGCCGGCGAGGAGACCTTCCTGGTCGAGACGGGGCCGGACGGGGCGGTCTGGTTCACCGTCACCGCCTTCAGCCGCCCCGTCGCCTGGTACGCCCGACTGGCCGGACCGCTGCTCCCGCTCGCCCAGCGCGCCTTCGCCCGGCACTGCGGACGGGTGCTGGCGGGGATCGCGGCGGACACGGCGTAGCGGACACGGCGTAGCGGACACGGCGTGAGCGCCGTGGCGGCAGCGGGCCGGGCGCGGGGACAAGCGTCACGACGGCAGCCGGCGCGGCGTAAATGCCGCGACCGGCGGTGCCGCCGTCCGGCATCATCGCCCGATGATGCTGATGCAGCCGGTGCTGGAGATCCGCTCCCCCGACGGCTTCGCGCTCTGGCCCACGGCCGAGCACGAGGGCTGGGGATACCTGGTGCTGAACGGGGAGTCGACGCCGGCCGAGGTGGGCACGGCGGTGTGGCGGCTGGCCGACGTCAACGACGTCGACCCCGAGGAGGACGACGAGCGCGGTCCGCGCCCGGCGGACCCGCTGGGCGCCTTCCTGCACGGGCTGCTCACGATGCCCGACCTCTTCGCGCCCGGCGGGTTCCGGGTGACCGACCCCGCCACCGGCACCGTCTTCACCCCGGGCTGCTGCACCGGCCTGGAGGACTGGCACGAGTGGACGGCCGTGGTCGAGGGCTCGGGCCCGGCCTGGTTCGGCCACGACCCGGACGCCCGGGTCGAGTGGATCGGCCGGGTCGTCCGGCTCACCCAGGACGACGAGGACGCGGACAGTCCGGTGATCGAGCTGCCGGTGGACGAGCTGCGCCGGCTGCTCGCCGGGGCCGAGCGGGACCTGCGCGACTTCCTCGCCCTAGCCGCGCGGTGGGCCGAGCGGCAGCTGCCGGACCGCGCGCCCGCCGTCACCACCGCGCTCGCCCGCGCACTCGCCCTGGAGGCCCCGGCATGACCAGTTTCCACACCCACCGGGCCCGGGTGCACGACACCTCGCTCCCGGTCCACCGGCGGCACAGCGCGCTGCGGACCTGCCTGACCTGCTTCGCCCCGTACGGCCTGCGGGCGACCTACCACCACCTCACCGTCAGCGCCCGGATGCCGCGGCGCCTGGAGACGGACCCGGACTCGCTGCTGCGCGCGGTGGACGAGCTGCACGAGGCGCGCGAGCTGTGGCGGGCCGGGGCCGAGGAGTACGCGGCGCAGCGCCGGGCGCAGAAGCGGTCCGGGCGACGGACCCGGCCGGTGCCGCCGTGGTGGGACCGCTACCGGTGGGGCTCACTGGAGGCGGCGTGGCACCACGACCCGTTCCTGCACCCCCCGTTGAGCCTGCCCGACTACGTGCGGCGGCGGAACGCCCTGCTGGACGGCGCCGAGCTGCCCGGCTGTGCGGCCTGCGGGGAAGAGGGCCCTGCGGTGCCGGTCCCGACCGGCCACGGCGAGGCCGGACTGTGCCGGTCCTGCGCCCGGGTGCTGACGCCCTGCCCGTGCGGGCGGTGGCACGGCTTCGAGCCGTCGGTGCGGTTCGGCTGGAGCCGGACGTGGCGGCGGGAGCACATGACCGACTCCGGCGAGCCGGACCCGCGGTGGCCCGGCGTCCGGGGCGCGGCCGGGACCGTGCGGCCGGCCGCGCACCACCACGTGCACCCGCCGTCCTGAGTCAGGCGCGGTGGGCGGGGACGGCGACCAGGACGGCGCCGTTGCCATGGACGCGCACCTCGAAGTGGTCGATGTCGCCCGGCTGGAGGGCCGTACCGCCGGTGGTGCGCAGCACGCCGCCGTTGCCCCCGTAGCCGCCCGCCGGGATGCGCCAGGTGTTGACCGTCTGCTGTCCGCCGGTGTGCGAGACCGCGACCAGGCTGCAGGTCAACGGGCCCTGGACACCGGAGAGTTGCATGCTGACCTGGCTGCCCCAGGTGGTGCCGTCGACGCCGACGGTGGCGTGCGCGCCGGTGGTCGGGTCGGTGGCGCTGAACTGCTCGGCCACGGCGACCACGGCGGGGGTGCTGTCCGCGGTGAGCACCGCGGCCGTGACGGCGGGGCCCGCCGCGACCATCGCCGTCGCGGCCAGGGCCAGGACCAGCCGCCGCACCCGGCCCCGCCGCCGGACGGTGCCGACCTCGGCGACCAGCCGGTCCAGGAGCTGCGGGTCCGGCTGCGGGGCGCGGCCGGCCGGGTCCGGCCCGGCGGCCGCGTACTCGGCCAGCAGCGGTTCCACGAAGCCGAGTTCGGCGACCTGCTCGGCGCACTGCGGGCAGTCGGCCAGGTGCTGCTCGAAGGCGGCGCGCTCGGCGGGTTCCAGCAGGCCGAGGACGTAGGCGCCGGCGTCGACGTGCTCCGGGCCGTCGAAGGCGCGGCCGGTCCCGCCGGGCCCGCGGTCCGGGCCGCCGGGCGTGCCGCCCCCGCCGCCGGGAACGCCGTCCGGGCTGCCGGGCACCGGGTCGGGGCGCTTGGTCACGATGTCACTCCCCGTTCCTCCAGCGCGAGCCTGAGCGAGCGCAGTGCGTAGAACACCCGCGACCGCACGGTCCCGGCCGGGATGCCGAGTTCGGCAGCCGCCTCGTTGGCCGTGCGCCCCTTCAGGTAGGTCTCGACGATGATCTCGCGGTGCGCCGGCGAGAGGTCGCCGAGCGCGTCCGCGACGGTCATCATCCGCAGGGCCCGGTCGAGCTCGTCCTCGGCGGGCAGCAGTTCCAGGGCGGCCGCGTCCACCTCGCGGGGCCTGGCCCGGGCGCTGCGGTGCTCGTCGATCACGATCCGCCGGGCGACGGTGACCAGCCAGGGCCGCAGCGAGCCCACCGCCGGGTCGAGGCGGTCGATGTTGCGCCAGGCGCGGACCAGGGTCTCCTGGACGACGTCCTCGGCCCGCTGGCGGTCGCCGGCGACCAGGTGGAGCACGAAGCCGAAGAGCGGACCGGCGTGCTCGTGGTACAGGGCGCGCATCAGCTCCTCGTCCGACGCCCCCGTGACATGGCCGGCGGTGCCGCCGCCGGGGTGCTCCTCGGTCACCACTTCATCGTTGCGCACCCGGGCCTCCCGGTCGAGGACGGTCGGCACCGGTCAGTAACCCGGAGTGCTGGGCATCGGACTGGGGGTCGCCGGGCTCGGGGCGGAGCCGGTACCGGTGCCCGCCTTGCCGCCGCTCGGGGTCACCGCGAACCAGGTGCCGCCGACGCCCTGGCCCTTGGTGTCGCCGGGCTTGGTGTCCGGCGAGTAGCGGTAGACCGGCCAGCCGTTGACGGTGACCTGCTTGGTGCCGTCGGAGCGGGTGACGGTTCCGACGAGCTTGCTGTCGATGCCCTTGACCGTGACGTCGCCGTTGGCGTGCTCCGGCGGCCAGATCACGGCGCAGCTGCCGTTGCAGTACGACTCCGGCGGGTTGTTCTCGTCCTGGTCGAAGCGGTAGAGCGTGAAGCCGGCACTGTCGGTGACGATGGTGCCCAGCTTGGGGTCGGTGGCGGTCTGCAGGGTCGCACTCGCCGGGGCGCTCTGGCTGCCCGACGTGCTCGGCGCGGCGGACTTGCTCCCGCCGGACGACCCGCAACCGGCGATCAGGGCGGCCACCGCGATGCCGGAGGCGGCCAGCACGGCGGCCCGGCGGGTGCGGGGTTTGCTGGACATGGGTGCCTCCCGCGGTCGGAAACGGACTGGACACCCTTCTGTACGTCCGGTGCCGACCGGCTGCTCAATGCCGGCGCCCGGGCGCCCGGGGAAGGCCGGACGCCCGCGGATCCGTCCACGGAATACCGTGCCGGGTGGCGCCGTTGTGGCGGGCACACGGTCTGTACCGCGGCCTCCGGAAGGGAAGGAAGCGCAAGATGAGCACGGTCGAACTGACCAAGGAGAACTTCGACGACATCGTCCCCGGCCCGGAGGGCAAGGACTTCGTCTTCATCGACTTCTGGGCCGGCTGGTGCGGTCCCTGCCGCCAGTTCGCCCCGGTGTACGAGAAGGCGGCCGAGCGCCACTCGGACCTGGTCTTCGCCAAGGTGGACACCGAGGCGCAGCAGGAGCTGGCCGCCGCGTTCGGGATCCAGTCGATCCCGACGCTGGCGATCATCCGTGAGGGCGTGCTCGTCTTCTCCCAGGCCGGTGCGCTGCCGGAGGCGGTGTTCGAGGACCTGATCGGCCAGGCCCGCGGGCTGGACATGGTCGAGGTGAAGCGCAAGGTCGCCGAGGAGCAGGCGGCCGGCGGCCAGGCCTGAGGCCGGGCCGGTCGGCGAGGGCCCGGGGAGCCGGTGTCTCCCCGGGCCCTCGCCGCACCCGCGGCCCGCCCGATCCGGCGACGCCCGTCGCGCTCCGCCACACCCGTCCCGATCCGCTCCTAGAGTCGTGTCAGCGGCCCCCACCGGGGTCTCCGCGGAGGTACCACCGACGAAGGAGTGATCGCCATGAGCACGTTCGTACTGGTCCCCGGATTCTGGCTCGGCGCCTGGGCGTGGGACGACGTGGCCGCGCCGCTGCGCGCCGCCGGGCACCGCGTCCACCCGGTCAGCCTGCCCGGGGTGGCCGAACGCGCGGTCGAGTCCGGTGGGTTCGGGCTGGAGGACCACATCGCCGACCTGGCCGACCTGCTGGTCCGCGAGGACCTGTGGGAGGTCGTGCTGGTCGCCCACAGCGGCGCCGCCGCCCCGGTGGGCGGGCTGGCCGACCGGATGCCGGAGCGGATGCGCCGGGTGGTCTACCTGGACAGCCGCCCGATGCCCGACGGCTCCTCGGTCTACGACCTCTGGCAGCCCGGGTTCCGCGAGGAGGCCGACGCCACGGTGACGGACGGCCGACTGCCGATGCCGCCCTGGGACTTCCTGTCCTCCCAGGGGGCCGGCCTGGACGGCCTGGACGAGGCCGCGCTGGCCCGGATCCGGGCACGGGCCACCCCGCACCCGGAGGGCGCGTTCCGGGACCGGCTGCGGCTGACCGGCGCCGGGGACGCACTGCCGCAGGCGATGGTGTTCTGCTCCTTCCCGCTCGCCACGGTGCGCGCGCTGATCGACTCCGGGGATCCGGGCTTCGCCGCGCTCGCCGGGCCGAACTGGGAGCTGCGCGAACTGCCCACCGGGCACTGGCCGATGTTCTCCCGCCCGGCCGACACGGCGGCGGTGCTCGCGGAACTCGCCGCGCTCTGAGACCGCCCGGCCGTCCCCCGCGCGCCCCGGTGCTGTCCCCTGCGCGCACGGATGTGTCCCGTGCGCGTCCTGGGCGTGTCCGTCCGTCGCGCGGGCGCGCCCGGCCCGGCAGGATGGGCCCCACACCGTACCCGAGCGGAGAGCGACCCCATGAGCGAGCAGCCCGGCCGTACCGAACCACCCGCCGCCGGGCCCGAGTTCCGGCGGGTCACCACCGCCCTGGTCACCGGGAGCGCCGCCGACGCGCCGTACCACGTGGACGTCAGGGCCGGCACCCACCCGCTGACCTCCGACGAGCCCACGCGGCGCGGCGGCTCGGACAGCGGGCCGGAGCCGTTCGCGCTGCTGCTCTCCTCGCTCGGCTCCTGCACCGCGATCACCCTGCGGATGTACGCCGACCGCAAGAAGTGGCCGCTGGAGACGGTCCGGGTCAGGCTCGGGTACGAGACCGACGGCAGCCGGGGCCGGATCTCCCGCCGGGTCGCCCTGACCGGCGGCCTCGACGGGGACCAGCGCGCCCGGCTGCTCGACATCTGCGACCGCACGCCGGTCACCCTCGCCCTGCGGGCCGGGGTGGCCATCGAGACGACGGAGGACCGGGCATGACCAGCACCGCCGAGGAGTACGACGTCATCGTCCTGGGGGCCGGCCCGACCGGCGAGAACGTGGCGGACCGCACCGTCGCCGCCGGTCTGCGCACGGTGGTCGTGGAGGCCGAGCTGGTCGGCGGCGAGTGCTCCTACTGGGCCTGCATGCCGAGCAAGGCGCTGCTGCGCCCGGTGGCGGCGCTGACCGAGGCCCGCGCGGTGGCCGGCTCCCGGGAGGCGGTCGGCGACGGCAGGCTGGATCCGGCCGCGGTGCTGGCCCGGCGGGACTCCTTCACCTCGCACTGGAAGGACGACGGCCAGGTGAAGTGGCTGCGGGACACCGGCATCGACCTGGTCCGCGGCCACGGCCGACTGGCCGGGGAGCGGACGGTGACGGTGGAGGCCGAGGACGGCAGCGAGCGGGTGCTCACCGCCCGGCACGCCGTCGTGGTGTGCACCGGCAGCCGTCCGGTGCTGCCCGGACACGTGCCGGGGCTGGCCGAGGCCGCGCCGTGGACCAACCGGGAGGCCACCGGCTCGTCGGCCGTCCCCGGGCGGCTGGCGGTGGTCGGCGGCGGCGTGGTCGGGGTCGAGATGGCCACCGCCTGGCGGGCGCTCGGTTCCGAGGTGGTGCTGCTGGTGCGCGGCGGGGGGCTGCTGCCGCGGATGGAGCCGTTCGCGGGCGAGCTGGTCGCCGAGGGCCTGCGCGGGGCCGGGGTGGACGTCCGCTTCGGCGTCGAGGTCGTCGCGGTGGAACGGGCGGACGGCTCCGGGCCGGTGACCCTGACGCTCAAGGACGGCGGCGAGCTGACCGTCGACGAGGTGCTGTACGCGACCGGCCGGGCCCCGCGCAGCGCCGACATCGGGATGGAGCAGGTCGGGCTGAAGCCGGGCGGCTGGCTGGAGGTGGACGACAGCTGCACGGTGCTCGGGGTGGACGGCGAGTGGCTGTACGCCGCCGGGGACGTCAACCACCGGGCGCTGCTCACCCACCAGGGCAAGTACCAGGCCCGGATCGCGGGCGCGGCGATCGCCGCCCGCGCCCAGGGGCGCCCGTTGGACACCGCACGCTGGGGCGCGCACGCCGCGTCCGCGGACCTCGCGGGCGCGCCGCAGGTGGTGTTCACCCAGCCGGAGGTCGCCGCCGTCGGCCTGACGCTGGCCGCCGCCGAGGAGGCCGGGCTGCGGGTCAAGAGCGTCGACCACGACCTCGGCGCCGTCGCCGGGGCCTCGCTGTACGGCGACGACTACCGCGGCCGGGCCCGGGTGGTCTTCGACCTGGACCGCCAGGTGCTGGTCGGCGCCTGCATGGTCGGCCCCGGGGTGGCCGAGCTGCTGCACTCGGCGACCGTCGCGGTGGTCGGCGAGGTGCCGATCGACCGGCTCTGGCACGCGGTGCCCGCGTACCCGACGATCAGTGAGGTCTGGCTGCGGCTGCTGGAGGGCTGCCGGGGGTAGCCCTCCGGGCGGACCGACGGACGACGGGTGAACGGACGGACGGGTGAACGGACCGCCGGGCGAACGGACCGCCGGGCGAACGGACGGCCTTCCGGGTGATCGGCGCGGCGAGGTGTGACCACCGGTGGACGGCGGGACACTGGCAGTCGGGGACCGTCCCGGGGGGCCGTGCTCGTGGACCAGGTGGTGTGAGGCATGACCGAGGTGCTGTTGGCCGTCGGAACCGAGAAGGGCCTCTTTCTCGGCCGCAGCCGCGACCGGCTGACGTGGGAGTTCAGCGGGCCGCACTTCCCGATGAACGCGATCTACTCCGTCTCCGTCGACCGCCGGGAGGGCCGCACCAGGATCCTGGTCGGCGCCGACAGCAGCCACTGGGGCCCGTCCGTCTGGCGCTCCGACGACCTCGGCGCGCACTGGTACGAGCCGCCGCAGCCGGCCATCCGCTTCCCGGAGTCCACCGGCGCCTCGCTCACCCGGGTCTGGCAGCTGCACCCCGCTGGAGCGGAGGCCCCCGGTGTCGTCTACGCCGGCACCGAGCCCGCCGCGCTGTTCCGCTCCACCGACGGCGGCGAGACCTTCGCCCTGGTCGAGTCGCTCTGGGAGCACCCCCAGCGGCCGCAGTGGGGCGCCGGCTACGGCGGCCAGGGCCTGCACACCGTCCTCACCGACCCGCGCGACCCGCAACGGCTGCTGGTCGCCGTCTCCAGCGGCGGCGTCTACCGCAGCAAGGACGGCGGCGACAGCTGGGAGCCCTCCAACACCGGGCTGCGCGCGGAGTTCTTCCCGCAGGAGCGCCAGTACCCCGAGTTCGGCCAGTGCGTGCACAAGATCGCCCCGGACCCGGTCCACCACGACCGGCTCTACCTGCAGAACCACGGCGGCGTCTACCGCAGCGACGACTGGGGCGACAGCTGGCGCTCGATCGTCGACGGGCTGCCCGCCGAGTTCGGCTTCGCCGTGGCCGCCCACCCGCGACGCGGCGGCACCGCGTACCTCTTCCCGCTCGGCGGCTCCGACGACCGCATCCCGCCCGGCCGCCGCTGCCGGGTCTTCCGCACCACCGACGGCGGCAACAGCTGGCGGCAGCTCGCGGCGGGCCTGCCCGGCGAGGACCACTACGGCATCGTGCTGCGCGACGCGCTGCGCACCGACGACGCCGACCCGGCCGGGATCTACTTCGGCAACCGGACCGGCGACGTGTACGGCAGCCGGGACGAGGGCGAGAGCTGGTCGCTGCTGAAGTCCCACCTGCCGGACGTGCTCTGCGTCCGCGCGGCGGTGGTGGCCTGACCCGTCCTCGGACCTGCCGCCGGACCTGCCGCCGGGTCACCGACCACCTGATCACCGGCCGCCGGAAAACCGCTTGCCCGGGCGCCGCGTTCCGACGAGCATGGGCCGCCGACGAACGATCCCGCGGGAACGCACGAAAGGGGTGGGCCGTGGCGGAGGCCGACTGGGTGGTCAGGCACGACGGCGAGGGCACTCCGGTGCTGCGCTACCAGCCGGGCGAGCGGGCGGGCCGGCCCTGGGCCGACCTGCTGGAGGTGCTGGACGGGTCGGTGGACGCGGCCGGGTACATCCGCGCCGAGCTGCCCGGGTGGGTGGTCTCCGGCAGCCCCGAACTCGGGCGGCGACTGGTCGCGGACGGTGCGACGGTGCTGCGGCACGCCCACACCTTCCGTCGGGACCTGCGCGCCGATCCCCCGCCCGCCGACTGGGCCGGGGCGCCACTGCGCGAGGGCCTGCGGGCGGCGCCCTGCGACCGGGCGCCCGAGGAACTGTTCGAGGCCTGGCGGGCCGCCTTCGGTCCCGGGCACGTCGACCACTTCCCGGGCGACGACGCGCAGGCGCTCTCCGAGCGGCTCGCCCTGCTGCTCGCCGGGAACGCCATCGGCCCGGTCCTGCCGTCCAGCGTGCTCGCCGTGGACGCGGAGGACCGCGTGGTCGCCGGGTTGGTCCTGACCGACCGCGACGGCCTGCCGTGGGTCGGCGACGTCTTCCGCCACCCCCATCGCGGCTACCGCGGCCTCGGCGCCGACCTGCTGCGCCTGACGGTCGCGGACGCCGCCGCCCGCGGCCTCGCCGACGTGCACCTGGTGGTGACCGAGGGCAACCCGGCCCGCCGCGTCTACGAGGCGCTGGGCTTCCGCCTGAAGGACACCACGCTGACGGTGATCGTGCCCGACGCCGGCTGAGCCCCCGGACCCGCCCGGCCAACGAACGGCTACGGCCACGGCCGGGCGGGTTCCGATGTCGACGGCTCCGCGGGGGCGTCACCCCGGCCCGCGCGCACCGACGTCACGGGGCGGGCCGGTGCCCGCCCTCGATCCGGGCGCCGCGCACCACGATCATGGTCAGGCCGACGGCGACGAGCAGCTCCGCCCAGAAGAAGGCCGCGTAGTCCAGCACCGAACCGATCGGCGGGCTGCCGGGCGCGGCGTTGCGCATGCCGACCAGGGCGAACAGCGTGGCCGCCATCCAGCCGAGGGCGGGCCAGACGATCCCGCGCCGCTGCCGCACGATCAGCCAGGCCGCCACCAGGACGGACAGCGCCAGCGCCCACATCGCCGCCATCATGAACCAGGCCAGGATGAAGGTGCTGCGCGAACGGCTGATCCGCTCGGTCACCGCGACGGCGCCGCCCTCGCTCTGCCGGGACTCCTGGGCGAAGGCGAAGAACGGGTCGGCCTCCTCGATCGCGATCACCACCGGGGCGGGCTGCCCGCCGATGGTGGCCCGGAAGCCGATCAGGGCGTGGTAGCGGTCGAACGGGTAGTCGGTGACCCGCCCGCCGTACAGGTCGAACGCCACCGTGCCGGTGGCGATCTGCTGGCCGGCCGGGTACCTGAGCGCGGTCTGCTCCAGCGAGGTGGTCTCCAGCAGCACGTCCTGCGCCGGGACCAGCGGGTTGCCGTTCATCTCCAGGGCGCCGTACGGCCGGACCAGGACCTTCGTGGTGAGCGTCTGCGCGGCCGCGTCGACCCGCTGGAGCAGCACGTGCACCTCCAGGTGGTCAGGTCCGGGGGCGGTGCCCACCACCTGGGTGCGGCCCCGGCTCGACCGCTCGTCGAGGTAGAACAGCAGCCCGGCGACGACGAGCAGCACGATGGCCGTCGCCACCGCGTACGCGCTCCAGGGCCTGACCTTCGGCCGGGTCGCGCCGACGGCCCGCTCCCGCGTGCGGACGCGCACGCGCGGCCGGGCGCCGGGACGGGGTGACCGGGTGGTGGCCCGGCGCTGCGGCGTGCTCATCGACCTGCTCCCACGGTCGGCGGCGGCACCGAACGCCGCCCGTCCCGCCAGCCTCGGCACCGCACCACCCGCCCCGCAAGCCCGGACGGCCGATCGGGGCCCTGCGGACACGCGGGAAACCGGCTGGTCGGAGGCGGTGTGTAGGCTCAACGGTCATGGCGAGGGTGACACGGGACGATGTGGCGCGGGCGGCGGGGACGTCCACGGCCGTGGTGAGTTATGTGATCAACGACGGGCCGCGGCCGGTGGCACCGGCGACCCGGGCACGGGTGCTCGCGGCGGTCGAGGAGCTCGGCTACCGGCCCAACAGGGTCGCCCAGGCGATGGCGCGGCGGCGGACCGACCTGCTCGGGATGGTCGTCCCGGACGCCCGCCAGCCGTTCTTCGCCGGGCTCGCGCACGCCGTCGAACAGGCCGCCGCCGACCACGGCCGGCTGCTGCTGATCGGCAACTCCGACTACGCCGACGAACGCGAGGCGCACTACATCCGCGCCTTCCTCGGGATGCAGGTGGACGGCCTGATCCTGGTCACCCAGGACCCGGCCACCCCCGGACTGACCGGCTTCGACGTGGCCGACGGCACCCCGGTCGTGCTGCTGCACCACCGCGCGGAGAGCGCCAACGGCGTCGCCGTGGTCGCGGACGACGAGGGCGGCGCCCGCGAGGTGGTCCGCCACCTGCTCGGGCACGGGCACGCCGAGGTGCACTGCTTCGGCGGCACCCTGGCGCTCAGCCCGCACGACCCGGTCACCGCGCGGACGGCCGGCTGGGCCGCCGCGCTGGAGGAGGCCGGGCTGCCCGTCGAGGGGCGGCTCGCCCCGGCGCCGTTCGACCGCGTCCGGGCGCACGCCGAGGCGCTCGCCCTGCTGGCCCGCCCCGACCGGCCGTCCGCCGTGTTCTGCGCGACGGACGACCAGGCGATCGGCCTGCTGCGGGCGGCCGACGACCTGGGGATCCGGGTGCCGGAGGACCTCGCGGTGGCCGGCTTCGACGACATCGCCGAGGCGGTGATCGCCGGGCCGGCGCTGACCACCGTCACCACCGCGCAGGACGAGATGGCCCGCGCCGCACTGGAGCTCGTCCTCGGCGGGCCCGAGAGCCGCGCCGCGGGCGCCCGGACGTTCCCGGCCCGGCTCGTGGTGCGGCGCTCGTGCGGCTGCCCGGCACCGGACCGGTCGGCCTCGGCCCGAGCCTCGGCCTGACGCCGTCCCGCCCCCGGCCGGGCGTCGGTTCAGCCGGAAGCCGGGCGTCAGTTCAGCCGGAACGTGGCCTCGACCGGGTAGTGGTCGCTGGGCGCGAGGGTGTCGAGCTGCCCCGGCGTCCAGCCCGCCTGCGGGTCGAAGTCGACCTTCACCGTCGACATCCCGGCCGGCACCGGGCGGCCCGGGGCGTTGAGGTAGCCGATGTAGTCGAGGTCGTCCCGGTAGTCCTTGGGGAACGTCTCGACGCCCGACATGTACTGGCACCAGGCGGAGACCGAGCAGTCCATGGTGGTCAGGTTCTGGCCCGGGTCGGTGGCCGGGGTGCCGAGCACGCCGTTCACCGCGTTCTGGGCGTTGGCGTAGTCGCCCCGGCCCTGCCCGTGGACGTACTCGACGTTGAGGTCGCCGCCGATCAGCACCGGGGCGCTGCTGCCGACGATCCCGTCCACCCAGGCGCGGATCTCGGCGAGCTGGCCGAGCCGGGTGGCCTGGGTGGTGTCGGTGGAGACGTCCGACTCGTCGGCCTGCAGGTGGGTGCCGACCACCCAGGCGGTGCTGCCGTTCTTGGTCACCTTGACCAGGTCCGCGCCCTTGTCGGCGTGGTAGTCCCAGGTGCCGTACGTCGAGTTGGCGAAGACGTGGGCGTACTGGGCGGCGATCGGGTACTTGGAGAGGATCATCGTGCCGCCGTTGATGACGAACCACGAGCTGGAGCAGTTGCCGCTGATCCCCGTCCAGCCGCCGCCGGAGCAGGTGCCGCCGACCACCGGGGTGCGGTACGGGTAGAGGTCGGCCAGCTTGGCGTTGATGTCGGCGGTCGAGCTGTTGTTGAACTGCTCGTCCAGGATGACCACGTCGGCGTTGTGCTGACGGACGATCTGCTCGATCACCGGGGTGCGGCGGGCGGCCTGCTCGTTCTGGGTGCTGTCGACGACGGCGGTGCCGAGGTCCACGTTGAAGGCGAAGACGGACAGCGTGGTGGGGCTCGCCGGGGCACCGGCGTTGGCGACCGGGGCGGTGCCGCCGAGCAGCAGTGCGGCGGCGGCCGCCGAGGTGAGGGCGGTGGCCGTGCGACGCGAGAGCATGGGCGTTCTCCTGGGTTCGTCTACCCTGCGGGGCCCGGTGCCGGGGTGACCGGCATCGGGGATGGCGGAGGAACGCTAGCTACCGACCGGTACGTCGGGGAGAACGCCAGGAGATCAGTTCCGACCGATCATGTGGCCATGAGATGTCTGTACAGCTCTGGGCGGGTGGGCGACAAGATGTCTGTACACCCTCGCACCACTGCGGAACCGCCCGCCCGCCCCCACCGAACGGCCTTCAGCCGTCGAGCAGTTCGTCCGCGAGCAGGTCCATCAGCAGGTTGTCGTGCCAGGTGCCGTCCGAACCGCGCTCGTACTGGCGCATGGTGCCGACCGGGCGGAAGCCGACCTTGGCGTAGCAGCGGATCGCGGCCAGGTTGTCCGCGGCCGGGTCGATCACCAGCCGGTGGTAGTGGTGGTCGTGCACCAGGTACCGGGCCATGGTGCGCACCGCGTCCGTCCCCAGGCCCAGGCCGTGCACCGTCGGGTCGAGGTAGAGGTCCATCCCGGCGTGCCGGTACTCGTCGTCGTTGTTGGCGTACCACTGGATGGCGCCGACCACCTGGCCGCCCAGGTCGATCGCGAAGGTCTCCGTGTCGGGCGATTCCAGGTCGTTGGCCACCTCGGCCGGCAGGTCGTCACCGCCCCGCCAGCGGGCGAACACCTCGGGCGTGCCGCGGATGGCCGCCAGGGCCGGGATGTCGTCGGTGGTGGCCGGTCGCAGCGTGACCAGGGCGCCGTGCAGAATCGTCCCCATATGGGGCATGTTGGCACGGAAACCCGGCTCCGGCGAGCGCTTTTACCGCATTGCCCGCACCCATCGCGACCAGGGATGATGCTCCGCCGTGACATACCTCATCCTCGGCCTGCTGATCGTCGGCGGGTACGCCGCCGTCCTCAAGGCCCGGCAGACGAAGGCCCGGAACTGGGCACTGACCGGGTTCGACGCGCCCGCGTACGGCCTGACCCCCCGCGACCGGCTCGACCCGCGCCGCGCCGGTCCGCCGCCGCCCCCGCACCGCCGCCGGGAGTCCCAGGCGGTGGCCGATGCCGCCTGGGCCGGGAACTGGAAGCCGGCCGCCGCGCACGTCGAGGCCGCCGGACGGGACTGGGACGAGCGCTGGTCGCGGCTCGAACTGCTGGACTCCGTCGCCGACCGCGACGAGGGCTGGCTGAAGGCCTGGCGCGCGGCCGACCCGGGCAACTGCGACGCGGCCGCCCTGGAGGCCCTCCGGATGGTGCACGCGGCCTGGGCGATCCGCGGCTCCGGGTACGCGCACGAGGTGCCCGAGGAGGACATGCGGGCCTTCCGGGCCATGCTGCCCGCGGCCGTCGGGGCCGCGAGACGGGCCGCCCTGCTGGACCCGGCCAACCCGGCCCCCTGGGTGGTCATGGTGAGCGCCGCGCGCGGCGCGCGGTACACGCCCGAGCAGTTCGAGGAACTGTGGCGCGGACTGGTCGACCGGGCGCCGTTCCACTACGCGGGCCACTGGCAGGGCCTGCAGTACTGGTGCGCCAAGTGGTTCGGCTCGGACAAGAAGATGCTGGCCTTCGCGAAGCGGGCGATGAAGGACGCCCCGGCCGGCAGCCCGCTGCCCGGCCTCTACCTGCACGCGCTGCACGAGCTGGAGCTGCGCGGGACCCTCGGCACGACGCTGGACGGCGAGCTGGGCAAGCAACCGGTGCGGAAGGTCGCGGCCGCGCTGGCGCAGGTCCGCCCCGACGACGACCGGCTGCCGCTGCTGCGGCACCGGCTCGCGTACTACGCGGGCAAAGCCGGGCTGCACGGCATCGCGCTGGAGCAGTTCCGGGCGATCGGGCCGTGGTGCGGCTGCCCGCCGTGGACCGACACCGACGACCCGGCGCTGGCCTTCCACCTCGCCCGCGGCGCCGCCGTCCGGCTCTCCGGCGCCCGGCCGCTGCCGCCGGAGCTGCGGCCCAAGGCGGCCCAGGCGTAGGACGGCCCAGGCGTAGGACGGCCCAGGCGTAGGGCGGGCACGGCGGGCGCAGCGGCAGGGCGCGCGCGGCAGGAGGGCGGGGCGGCGCTACGCGGTGGGGTGCGCCGGGTCGCCGAGGGGGCCGAGCCAGACGGCGGTGACGGCACTGACGTAGCGGGCACCGCAGTGGTCGTCCGGGACGACGAGCTGCGGGCCGACGGCGTCCAGCCGGGCGCCGTCCATGCTGGTGGCCAGCAGGATCCGCCGGCCGCCGAAGTCCGGGTCGATCTCGGCCCAGGAGACCACCGCCCGGTGACCGTCGGCGCCGACCACGGAGAGCAGGAAGCGCAGCCGCTGCTTGCGACCGGAGAAGTCGATCCGGGGCCGGGCCTCGCGCAGCACGTCCAGCAGCGCCGGGCCCTCGTAGCCGTGCCGCTGCTCGCCCTCCGTCCGGCAGTCGAAGCTGACCTCGACCCGGTGCGCGGGCAGCGCCCGCAGCTGGTCGACGGTCAGCTCGGCGGGCCGGTCGAGGTGGCCGTGCAGCCGGACGGTGGGTCTCGCCGGGGTCATGGTGCACCCTCCTCCCGGACCGCTGCGCCGCAGCCCGGGAGGAGGGCTACCCGAGCGGCGATCCCGTCATTCGCAGTTGCCGGGCTGAAAGCCACTATTCATCCGCACCTGCGATGGCCGGCAACCCGTTCCGCCCGCATCTGCGCTCAGGTCCGGTCGAACCCCGGCGCCCGGCGGACGTACCGCACGTCCCCCGGGGCGCAGCCGATCAGGACCCGGTGCTCGCCCTCCCGGGACCGCCTTCCGCCACCGCCTCCGGAGCGCCGGAAGATTTCTTCGCGGCGGGTGTCGATCCGGCGGCGACCCGTTCGACGCAGGGGTGAGAGGCGGGGAGAGGCCCCGCCCGACCCACCGAGGAGTCACCGTGCCGCGCTTCATGACACTGATCCGGATCAACGAGCAGGACCGCGCCGACTGGGAGTCGGACCCGGAGTTCGACCAGCGGATGGGGGCCCTGTTCCAGCAGATCACCCAGGCCGGGGTGATGCTGGAGACCGCCACGCTCACCCCGACCGCCGAGGGCACCCGGGTGACCTGGCACGGCGGGAAGGTCGGCCACACCGACGGGCCGTTCACCGAGACCAAGGAGGTCATCGGCGGCTACGCCGTCCTGCAGTGCAAGGACCACGCCGAGGCCCTGGAGTGGACCCGGCGCTTCCTCCAGGCCCACTCGGTGAAGTGGAACGTCGAGGCCGAGGTCCGGCAGATCGCCGACCAGCCGGCGCAGTAGCGGCGGGAACGACCGTGCCCGTGCCCGTGGTTGCCTCCCGCCCCGCCGGCTGCTCTGATGGGTGGCCGTGACGGAGAGGGCTGCAGCGAACGGGACGGCGGAGGCGGCCGTCGAGACGGTGTTCCGGATCGAGTCCGCCCGGATCATCGCCGGGGTCGCCCGGATCGTCCGGGACGTGGGCATCGCCGAGGAGCTGGCGCAGGACGCGCTGGTGGCCGCGCTTGAACGGTGGCCGCGGGAGGGTGTCCCGGACAATCCGGGTGCCTGGCTGACGGCCACCGCCAAGCACCGGGCGATCGACCTGGTCCGCCGCCGGGAGGTCTACGCCCGCAAGCTCGCCGAGGTGGGGCGGTCGTTGGAGGACGTGCCGCCCCCGGAGCCGGCCGAACCCGACGGCATCGACGACGACCTCCTGCGGCTGATCTTCACCGCCTGCCACCCGGTGCTGCCGGCGGAGGCACGGATCGCGCTCACGCTCCGGCTGCTCGGCGGCCTGGCCACCCCGGAGATCGCCCGCGCCTTCCTGGTGCCCGAGCCGACGGTGGCGCAGCGGATCGTCCGGGCGAAGCGGGCGCTGGCCAAGGCGTCGGTGCCGTTCGAGGTGCCGTACGGGGAGGACCGGGCGCAGCGGCTGTCGTCGGTGCTGGAGGTCATCTACCTGATCTTCAACGAGGGGTACTCGGCGACCGAGGGGGGCGACCTGCTCCGCCCCCAGCTGTGCGAGGACGCGCTGCGGCTGGCCCGGGTGCTGGCCGCGCTGATGCCGGCCGAGCCGGAGGTGCACGGACTGGCCGCGCTGCTGGAGTTCCAGGCCTCGCGCACGGCCGCCCGGACCGCGGCGGACGGCCGGCCGGTGCTGCTGGCGGACCAGAACCGGGCGCGCTGGGACGGGCTGCTGATCCGGCGCGGCTTCGACGCCCTGCAGCGGGCGGGCACCGGGCCGTACTCGGTGCAGGCCGCGATCGCCGCGTGCCACGCGAAGGCGCGGCGCTACGCGGACACCGACTGGGCGACGATCGCCGCCCTCTACGAGCGACTGCTGGCGCTGTCGCCGTCCCCGGTGGTGGCGCTGAACCGGGCGGTGGCGGTGTCGATGGCCGAGGGCCCGGCCGCCGCGCTGGAGGCGGTGGACGCGTTGGCGGCGGAGCCGGCGCTGCGCGGCTACCACCTGCTGCCGAGCGTCCGGGGTGATCTGCTGGCCCGACTGGGGAGGGCGGCGGAGGCCCGGACGGAGTTCGAGCGGGCGGCGGGACTGACTCGCAACGAACGGGAGCGGGAGCTGCTGCGGGAGCGGGCCGCCACGCTCGGAGGGGGCCAGGCCTGAGCCGGCCCGGAGCGTGGGCTTGGTCCGGCCGGCTCGGGCACGGGCGAGCACGGGCGGGCACGGGCGGGCCGGCTCGGGCGCGGGCGGGCCCGGGCGTCCCTAGGGGGTCTCGTCCAGGCGGAGCCGGGCGCTGACCTCGCCGAGGCCCTCGGCGAGGACGGCCAGCTGCTCGCGGCTGAGCACGTCGATCAGCAGCTCGCGGACCAGGGCGACGTGCCCGGGTGCGGCCTGGCGCAGCATCTCCCGCCCCTGGTCGGTGAGTTCGGCGAAGACCCCGCGCACGTCGCTGGGGCAGGAGCGGCGGGCGACCAGGCCCATCCGCTCCAGCTGGGTGACCTGGTAGGTCAGGCCGCTCTTGGAGGTGACGAGCTTGTCGGCGAGTTCGGTCATCCGCAGCGAGTCGCCGGGGGCGGCGGACAGGTGCACCAGGATCTCGTACTGCTGGTGCGAGAGGCCGGAGTCCTCCTTGAGCTGGCGCTCCAGCCGGCGATTGAGCAGGTTGCTCGCGGTGACGAAGCCCCGCCAGGCGGCCATCTCGTCCGGGTCCAGCCAGCGGGGTTCGTTCAGTGGGGGCATGGGGCCAAGCCTACTCCTGTTGTTCAAATTCGAACGAAGGTGTACCGTCGATCGGAGTAGAGGTTCAAATTTGAACTATCAGTGGATGAACAGTCCGAGGAGGACGCCATGAGCGCCGCGGCCGCCGAGCGCATGCCCGCCCTGTACCTGTCGCACGGCGCTCCGCCGCTGGCCGACGACCCGGTCTGGCCGGGCGAACTGGCCGCCTGGTCCGCCGACCTGCCGCGACCCAAGGCCGTCCTGATGGTCTCCGCCCACTGGGAGGAGGCGCCGCTCGCCCTCGGGGCCGTCACCACCGTCCCGCTGGTCTACGACTTCTGGGGCTTCCCCGAGCACTACTACCGGGTCCGGTACGCCGCCCCCGGTGCGCCGGAGCTCGCCGAGCGCGTGCGCAAGCTGCTGCACGCCCCCGGGACGCCCGTCCAGGACATCCCCGACCGCGGGCTCGACCACGGCGCGTACGTCCCGCTGGTGGAGATGTACCCCGAGGCCGACGTCCCGGTGCTCCAGGTCTCGCTGCCCACCCTCGACCCGCAGCGGCTGCTGGAGATCGGCCGCAAGCTCGCCCCGCTGCGCGACGAGGGCGTGCTGATCGTCGGCAGCGGCTTCTTCACCCACAACCTGCGGGCGCTCAGCAGCGACGGCCGGGTCACCTCGGTGATGGCCGAGTTCGACGACTGGGGCCGGCGCGCCCTGGAGGCCCACGACCTGGACGCGCTGCTCGACTTCGAGCACAAGGCCCCCGCCGGACGCCTGGCCCACCCGCGCACCGAGCACTTCGCCCCGCTGTTCGTCACCCTCGGCGCCGGCGAGGCCGACCTCGGCAGTCAGCGCAGCGTCATCGACGGGTTCTGGATGGGGCTGGCCAAGCGCTCGATCCAGCTGGGCTGAACCCCGCACCGGAAGCAGCCGAGGCACGTGGCCGGGCCGGCCACGTGCCTCGGCTGCGTACCGCGCTTACGCGTCGCCGGTGGCGGCGCGCTCCGTCCGGCTCCGCTCGACGCAGAACTCGTTGCCCTCCGGGTCTCCCGACACACAGAACTGGATGTTCTGGAGTGTGAGAGATGGCAGCGGCATCTGTGCAGGTCAGGGGCTCGGAGTGCGGTACTGGGAAATCTGCCCCCTCCCCACGCAGTATGGAAGACTCCCGCAATCCGTTGTCCGGCACAGTGTTCAACGAGACCCTTCGGGGTGTTCGTTGCGTCCGCCTGTCCGTACTGACGGACGAGACCACCAGCCCCGAGCGGCAGCGCGAGGCGGACGATCAGGCAGCCGCAGCGCTGCACATCGACTTCGGGCAGGGTGCCGCACTCCGGGAGGCGGTGGACCTCGACGTCAGCGCGTCCAAAACGAGTCCGTTCGACCGCCCGCAGCTCGGCCAGTGGCTGAGCAACCCGGAAGCTTCGATGCCCTGGTGTGGTGGCGCTTCGACCGCGCCATCCGGTCCATGGGGCACATGCACGAACTCGCCAAGTGGGCGAGGGAACACCGCAAGGTGCTGGTCTTCGCCGAAGGTATCGGCGGCGGGCGCTTGGTGTTCGACTTCCGCAACCCCATGGACCCCATGGCAGAGCTCCAGATGCTCATGCTGGCGTTTGCCGCACAGGTTGAGTCGCAGAGCATCAGCGACCGCGTGACCGGCGCCATGGCTGCCATGCGCAAGATGCCGCTTCGGTGGCGTGGCGGTGGTCGTCCGCCGTACGGCTACCTGCCCGCCCCGATGCCCGAGGAGTTCGGCGGCAAGGGTCGGACCCTGGCGCCCGACCCCGACGCGGTCAAAGTCATTGAGCGCATCGTCCGGGAGCTGCTGGAGGGTGCCACGGTGTCCGCCATCGCAGTGGGGCTCAACACCGACGACGTACTCAGCCCGCGCGACTACTGGTCCGTCAAGAACGGGCGAAAGCGGGGCGGAAAGACCGGCAGGGCGAAGGGCTCCCACGTCGTGGTGGACGTGTTCAAGTGGACTCCGGCGGTCATTACCCGGATGCTCCGCAGTGAGACGCTGATCGGCTGGAAGATGCACAACGGCGTGCCCGTGCGCGACGACCACGGCAACCCGATCATGTGCACCATGGACCCGATCCTCACCCGCGAGGAGTTCGACCGGATCGGCGCCATCCTTGACGAACGCAGCATCGAGAACAGCGACCGGTCCGACACGGATGCGCTGCTGCTGCGGGTCATCCACTGCGATTCGTGCGGCGGGCGCATGTACTTGAACGCGCAGGAAGGCAGGACCGCTACGTACAAGTGCAACCACCACGCCCGCGGCGATAAGTGCGAGGCACCGTCGAACGTCCGGGGAGACTGGGCAGATGACCACGTGGAAGAGGAGTTTCTGCGGCTGGTCGGCCCCATCCGGACGAAGACCGTCGTAGAGGTGCCCGGGTACGACCCCGAGCCGGAGCTGAACGCCACCGTGGCGGAGTACACGGCGCACCTGAAAATTCAAGGGCAGCAGAAGTCTCGGCACGCTGCGCAGGAGTGGCAGAAGCGACATGACGCACTGGACAGCCGCATAGCTGAGTTGGAGTCCCGGGAGAAGACCGAGCCCACGCGGGTGGTCACGGAGACCGGGCGGACCTACGCGGACGACTGGGCGACCGCGGACGTTGCTGGCCGGCGACGGATGTTGGTAGACGCCGGGGTCCGGCTCGACGTGCGGCGGGGTGTCCGCGGGGGGTGGCGGAAGCTGGACACGCGGCGGGTCACGTTCACCATCGCGGGTGAGCTGGACCCGGCGATCGAGGAGACGGCGGGGCTCCGCACCGAGCTGAGTGCGTCGCCGCAGACCGCCCCCGCGGCAGGCAGTCGGGTCCGCCTCGCCGAGCCCGTCGCGGCGTAGCCAGCGGGGGTGGTGATGGGCGGACGGTACCTATCCACACTTTCCCCGGGATGCGCAGGGGCGGCCTGTGTGGTCGGATGCGCCAATTGGCTTGCCAGTACGCAGTGGTGGGGCGCCAATGCCGCGAGGAACCCAGCAGATGAGCGACCCCAGGCACCCTGGCCGGCTGCTAGCCGTCGACGTGACGCCTAGACGTCCGGACGGCAGCCCGATCGATCCGCCGGTCATTCCGCCGGGCCCGTAGACCGGCTGCACGAGTCGCAAGTCCCCTGTATCAGGAACTCTACGGAATGGCTGATACAGGGGACTCGTCGGCACTACAGCGGCGCCGAGCGGCTTCGCCGGCAGATCGACCGAGCGGGCTCCGCGGTCTGCGGGCTGTGCGGCGAGGGCTTCCCCGCCGAGCTGGTCGACGTTGACCACCGGACCCCGCTCGCCCTCGGCGGCGAGGACACGGACAGCAACGTTCAAGCGCTGTGCCGTACCTGCCACCGAGGGAAGACGGCGACGGACTTCGGGGCGTTCGCGGTTGGGCCCTAACGGGACCGGCTTCGGCTTCGGCGACGCTCGGCCCTTCGCCGAGGTGCTGGGCCATGACGCCGGTCTCGCCTGCGGCGGGCCCACTCCTGCCAAAGCTCTTTGCGATCCGCGGAGTTCTGCGGCCACACGGCCTTTGCGAGTCGGACCAAGCCGAAGAACACGACCGACACCAGGACGACAGCCAGCACGGCACCCCACGGCGCCGATTCCGGCATCTTGAACACGATGAACATGCCTTCCGCGCTGATGGAAGACGGGTCACTCACGCAGCCAGTACGGCGCTCCCCAGCGCGCTGCGGCGGCGCCCGCCCCGGTAAGTACTCACGGGGAAGGCGGAGTTCGGACCTCGGGGCGTGATCTGTGGTGACTCTTCGATGGGCTCGGGCTGCCACGCCGGGACGTGGTCGGCACTAGCTCCACCGAGCAGCCGGGACAGCAGCGCCATCAGCACCAGCGCAAGGAACCCCACCAAGTAGAGGATCAGCTCCGACATGGCGAGCAAAAAGCCCTCTACGGCTACACGGCGAGCGTCCGGCGTGGCAGCCTGGGCAGCTCTTCGGCCGCATCGCGCACGGCGTCCTGGGCGCTATAGCAGGCGCGGTGGGCTGCCTCTAGCTTCGGGTTGAGGCGCTCAAAACACCAGCTCGCGTCTGCGGCCACTGACGACGCAAGGCGCTCGGCGATGGATTGGCGCACGGCGTCGGGTACTTCGGGGCACCCATCAAGGACAAGGGCTACTCGCTGTTCCAAGGTGGCGTTGGGCGGGAGTGCCTTGAACTTGGCCAGCCAGCTTTCGTTTTCCATGTCCCCTCCTCTCCAGGCATGGCCGATACTACCGGGTGCGGCTGTCCCTGAAGGTGTGCCGCACCCTGGCAGCTAGGGTCACCGCCGGCTCAGCAGAGCAACAAGGGTACTGCCGCCCGCCGTGGCAGCAGTGATGAGCCACGCTGGGATGCGCTGAACCGTCAAGTGGACTCCGCCAATGCGGAATTCGAGCTGTGGGCGATCGTCCGCCGGTCGCTGAGTCATGGGACCAACTTGACCAGTTACTGGCGCGTAATACCGATGTTCCAGGCGCCCAATGCCGCTAACGCTGCTAAAGATCTTTAAGGGGGGAGCGCATGCCCCAACAACCCCGCCCCCGTGCTCTGTCCCCGGGTGCCCCGAGCTGACCGCCCGTGGTGGTCGCTGCCCCAAGCACCAGGCCGAGGCGGACGCACAGCGAGGCACACCAGGTGGCAGCGCGTACGGTCCTCGCTGGCCCCGCATCCGTCGGGCCTACCTCTACGCCCATCCGTGGTGCGTGCTCTGCGCTCGCCTCGCGGTGGTCGCTGACCACTTCCCCGAGTTGCGCCGCTCACTGGTCGCCCGAGGCGTGCCCGATCCTGACGCTTGGTCACGGCTCCGCCCGCTGTGCACGTCGTGTCACAGCCGCGAGACGGCCGTTCACCAGCCCGGAGGATGGGCCTCGGAGCGCCAAAAGCCCATGAAAAGCCCCTGACCTGCTGGTTTACCCAGGGGGGTGACTCCCCTCCCAGGGCCCAAAGCGCGGCAGGGAGGGAAAAAACCCTCGCCGCAACTAGACCCGTTTGGCGGAGAGTCACAGATCAAGAGAGTCGCAAAGGCCCCGCCTTGTTCTCCCTCAGGGGGACAAGGCGGGGCCTTTCTGCGTTTGTGAAGAACCTCCCGTACTCAGCGCGGAGCGGCCGGGAGGTGAGCGGCCGAACGCTTGGCCACATCGCGCGCCCGGAATCCGAAGCTGATGAGGGTCACGCGTTCTCCAGCGCCAAGGGGCGTCCTACCGTGCGGGGTGATCGCCCCATCGAACACGACGCACTCGCCCGCCGCGAGATCGCAAGCACGGTAGCCGTCGGCGCCGATGAACACGGTAGTGCTCACGGTGGGAGCCGCCGCGGAACGCTCGTGCTTGAGGCACAGGATCAGGTTGGCCTCGCCGAACCCGAACTCGTCAACATGGAAGTCGAGGAACTGCCCCTCCTCCAGATAGGCGATATAGACGCCGTTGTGCGGCTGCTCGACTTCCAGGCCGGTGGACTCCGTGACGACTGCGGCGAGATCGACTTGCCCGACGAACCGGTTCGCGGCATCGCCCACGGCTGCGTTCCACTTGCCGTTGTGAAGGTAGCCGTTGATGGCCAGGGCCTCCTCGGCCTCCTGCGCCATCGCGGTGATCAGCTCGGCCGGGAACGGCTGGTCGCGCAGGTGTCGCGGGTGGACCCGCTGACGCGCGGTCAGCCCACGTACGGCGCCCCGGATAGCGGGGAAGTCCTCTGCCCACCGGTCCGGGCTGCGGGCCGTGGTGTGGGACTGGAGCCACGTGGTCCACTGACCGTTCCACTGGCGAGGCGCAGTGTCGTCCGCTCCCGGTGCGGCGGCACGGTCGATCAGCAGTTCCACCCGCGAGAGTGCTGCCTGCGTGGACCCGATCAGCTCGGTGTCGCCCTTGGCGATCCGCAGCCGCAGCGCTTCCCGGAGGTGAGCCTCTGCCCCCGCGAGGTCACCGCGCTCCATCAGATACTTCCCGGTGTGCTGGAGCGCGAAGTCCACCAGTTCCGGGTGTTGGCTCCGCGCGGTGCCCAGGGCGCTGCGGTAGAGCGCATCCGCAGTCCGCATGTCGCCGGCGTAGCGGTGGGCGTCGCCGAGGTTGAGCCCCGTGGCGACGACCGCCCTGGTGTTTCCGCTCACTGCGGCCAAGTCGAGCGACTGCCGCAGGAACGTCAGGGCCTCCTCGTGGTGGCCCAAGCACATCTGACCGACACCGATCCATCTGGTCAGGACCCGGGTGCGGGCGGGGTCGGTCCCCTCGGGCAAAGCCCGTAGGTCGTCCTGGAGTTGGCCGACCGCAGTGGCCAACTTGCTCCGGTCGGTCGGGACCATCCGCAGGCCGGCGTCTTGTGTGATGAGGTGCTGGAGCACCGGACCCTCCTCGTTCGGTTCTGCTCAGAGTGGCACTACAGCTGGTCGGTCTGCTGGCGCAGGTCAGCCAGCAGCTCCACCCCGTGCGGGGTGAAGTTCTCACTCAGGAGTTCGAGTTCGCGCATGAGGTAGCGGACGGCGGGCAGGCCCTCGTCGTAGGCGGCCTGAAAGCACGTGCGTTCGGTGGCGGTCAGGTCGTCGCGGTCCAGCTCAGTGCGGCGGAACCTCAGCAACTGGTTGTAGACACAGGTCGCGTGGAAGGACCGGTCCACCTCCCAGTACTGGTTGCGCGCGACGCCCTGACCCGCTCGCCACTTGATCTCGATCTTCGGGGACTCCTTGGACGAGTACCCGTCGGCGAAGACCTGGTGCTGAAGGACGTGGAAGCTGATCGACTGGTGCGTTCCCTCGTGGAGCAGGTTCTCCGCCAGGAACCGGGGGGACGGCTCCGGGCTGACCGTGTTCGGCGGGATGTGGTGTCGGGCCTTGTCGGAGAACACGACGATGTACGGGAGCGCCGGGTCACTGGAACTGGTCAGCGAAGAAGCGCGGACCCCGGGCTTGAGCCCGACCCACAACATCCCACGGACGAACTCGCGCACGCGGGCGAATCCCTCGGGGTGGACCAGCGACAGGCGGTCCAGCGCCTCGGACAGTGCTGCGCGGCGGTCATCGGTGTGCTCGGCGATCTCGTAGCTCGTCAGGTTGATCTCGTTGGCGATCTCGCCGGGAAGCTGGGCGTCGAACCAGTCGAAGGCCGCTCCGGCCACGGTCACGCTCTCGCTGCGCAGGGAACGGGCGTGTTGTGCGCAGGGGGTGCCGGACTTGATGAGGCGTTCCATCAAGGCGAATGGCAGAGTGCTCTCCGCTCCCTCCTCGCGCAGGCGGAGCAGGTCCGGGTCCTTCCGGCCGAGATCGAAGAAGGAGCCAGCCGGGACGCTGGTGGCGATGGTGGTGTTCACTGCGGACTCTCCTTGCTTGGGGCCGTGTGGCGATGCCGCGCGGCGGGCCGGACCGGGTGGTCGTCCGAGCCGACCCGCCATGCCGTCAACTACCCGGCATTAGTTCGGAGTTGCTGTCAGACCTCGGTGGCCACGGGCGCGAAGTCGCCGTCCGGCACCGAGTGGTCCAGCCGCCGCGTCAGGGACTCGACGCCCACCGGCGCGAAGTCGCCGTCCGGCACCGAGTGGTCCAGGCGCCGCGTCAGGTTGCTGACCTGGGTGCTGTCGGACATGGTTGTGCTCCCTCCATAGGTACTGCTGCGGATTGGTGCACCTCCCCGAGGTTCGGGGAGGAGTTCGCCGACCGGTGGCGGGTTCACCGCGTGGCTTGCGGCAGGTGTCGTCATTGCCGTGCCAGTCGACGGGAACCCCCTGGCCTGTCGGTGCAATCAGTGAACAGTCAGTCACGCTCCGGCGGTACGGTGTGAGCACACCGATCCCGTTCAACCCGTTCAAGATCGCAATTGGGGGCGACAGTTGACGGACACTAAGGCGCCGAACGAAGCACTGGCCCGGGTGATCGCGGAGGCCGGATGCACGTACCAGGCCCTGGCGACGACAGTGCGCACGGTCGCTTCGGAGGCGGGGGAGCACTTGGCCACGGCTCCATCGGCCGTCGCTCACTGGGTGGCCGGCGGTACCCCCACCGGGCGCACGCCGCAGTATCTTGCCGAGGCCCTTACCCGGAGGACGCGTCGCAAGGTAACCGTGGCGGAGATCGGATTAGGGTCGGAAGCGATCGGGGAGGTTATGAGCGCCGACCCGCTGGCCACCGCCGCCGACCTCGGGAGAGCCGTGATGCAGTCCCGCCGTGACTTCCTCGCCAGTGCGTTCGCCACCGCCGCCGTGGCGCTGCCGCTGACCTACGATCACCATGCGGTCGCAGCGACCCTGCGAGCGGGAAGGACCGGCGGCCGGGTGGGCGTCGGTGAGGTGGCCACCGTCCGGCACATCACCGGCGTGTTCACCGCCGCTGACGAGCGTCTTGGCGGTGGGCACGGGCTGAGTGCGGTGACCACCTACCTGACCGACACGGTGGTGCCGATGCTCCAGGCCGTGTACCCCTCCGAGGCGATTCGCCGGGACGCCTACGGTGTGGCGGCCGAACTGTCGTACCTCGCCGCGTGGAAGTACCACGACCTGGGCCGGGAGGGTGCCGCACAGCGGTACTACCTCCTCGGCTACCAACTCGCCTGCGAGAGCGATCCGACGGGACACGGAGCCTGGATGATGCGTGCCCTCGCCCATCAGGCCCTCAACCTCAAGCAGCCGGAGTTCTGCGTTGAACTGGCGGAGGAGTCCCTACGGCGAGCCCGCCGGAAGGTGGACCCGCAGACCGAGGCCCTGCTGCTGATTACGAGCGCCAGGGCGTACGGAGCTGTGGGGAACGGACGGAAGGCCGCAGCGGCGCTACTGGCGGCCGAGGACGCCATGCTTGACACCACGGCTCCGCCAGCGTCTTTTACGGCCGCCACCGGGCCGGTAGCGGCAACGGTCGCCTCTCACACCGCTAAGACGCTGGCCGAGCTGAAAGACCACCGGGCGGCCGAACGCCACCACCGCGCAGCCCTCGCCGGTCGTGACCCCGAGGCGTTCCGGCGCATTCACGCCCTGACGCTCGGGAACCTGGCCCGGTCTGTCGCCGCTCAGCGCCGCCACGACGAAGCTGTGGGGATTTGGGGTCAGTCCCTGGACTTCATGGATGGAGTCGCCTCGGACCGACACAAGAAGGACCTTCACAAAGTCCGTACCACGATGACGAGTTGGGCCCGGCGTGGCATTCCCGGCGCCGCAGACCTCGGGCAGCGCGCCGCCGAACTCGTCCGAGCCTGACCTGCGCCCGCCAGACCCCGCCCTGACTGGTCGCGTGAGTGCTGGGCCGTCCCGCACCACCGAGCCGTTCGCACCGAGTTGGTCTCGCCAGACAGCAAAACGCCCCGTTCGGCCAAGCGCCGGGCGGGGCTCTGTCGTTGGTGCTGACCTGCGGCTAAGCTGCACAGAACTGGTAGTCACGTGTGTTGGGGTCCGCCAGGGTGATCCAGCCGGTGCCGTCCGGCCTGCGGTGGTCGGCCAGCACGGTGGCGCCCAGGGCGACCAGCCGCTCCGCCTCCTCGTCCCGGCTGCGGTCCTGCGGCTGCAGGTCCAGGTGGACCCGGTTCTTCACCGACTTGCCCTCGGGCACCCGGATGAACAGCAGCGAGGCGCCGGCCGACTCCACCAGCGCCTCCTCGTCGCCCGGGTTGTCGTCCTCGCCGAGGGTGCCCTCCAGCGCCCGGGCCCAGAAACCGGCCAGGGTGTGCGGGTCGGCGCAATCGATCGTCACATGTCGTACCAGGGAAGCCATCCGCCTACTCTGACCCGCTCCGCTCGGATCCGTCCAGCCGTTTCCGGGAGTGCCGGTGGCCGTCCAGCGGGTAGGGCGGGAACGCCGGGACGATCTCCGTGAACGCATAGCCGCTCTTCTCCGCGACCCGGCAGGAGGCGTGGTTGTCGCCCTCGTGCAGCAGGTCGATCCGGCGCAGGCCGTCCTCGGCGAAGGCGGCGAACGCCCAGGCGGTGAGGCCCTCCACCGCGCGCGGGGCCACCCCCCGGCCGCGCGCCGGGCCCGCCGTCCAGTACCCCACCTCGGCCGTCGCCCCGCCCGGGGTGCCGCGCTTGAGCACGACGGTGCCGACCAGCTCGCCGGCGTCCACGACGGCGAAGGCGTACCGGGTGCCGGCCGCCCGGCCCTCGTGCTGCAGACCCATCCAGTGCGCGGCCTGCTCGGCGTCGTCCACCGGGGTGCGGGTGAAGCGGCGCAGGGTTTCGTCCCGGTAGGCCTCGACCAGGGCCGGCGCGTCGGTGTCCTCGAAGGGTCGCAGCAGCAGGCCGTCGGCCGTCGGGTGGGCGGCGACGGTCACCTCTCCAGCCCCTCCCAGCTCCAGCGCGGGGTCGGGCCGGGATCGCCGAGGTCGGTGCCGGCCGGGGAGGCGGAGACGTCCTCGGCGATCTTCGTGCCCCAGTCGAAGTACTCCAGCACCCGGCGGCGCAGCAGTTCGTCCGCCGGCAGCTCCCGGTCGACGGCCTCGGCCATCAGCTCCATCCAGCGCAGCCGCTGCTCCTCCGTGATCGCCAGGCCCAGGTGGGCGCGCAACAGGGCCTGGTGGCCGCCGAGTTCGTCGGTGAAGGCGGTCGGGCCGCCGAAGATCTCGGCCAGCCAGACCGCGACGTGCTCGATGTGGGTGGGGGTGAAGTCGGCGAAGACCGGCGCGAGCAGCGGGTCGGCGAGGACGCCCCGGTAGAAGGTGTGGCTGAGGCGGCGCAGCGCGTCGATGCCGCCCACGGCCTGGTAGAGGGTGTCGGGCCGTTGGTCGCTCATGGATGTGCTCCCCGTGGGTGGATGACCGTGCGTTGCGACCTTCCTAGCAGGCGGCGGCCCGGACGCCGGGCCGGCGGGCGCGTTGTTCGCGTCGGGCTCAGCAAGCGGACGGCGGTGCTCCTCTCCCCCGCCGCTCGACGCCGGTCCCCCGCCGCTCGACCCCGGCCCCTGGCGCTCGACCCCGGCCCGCCGCCGCTTGACCCTGACGCCTGCGGCAGGGTCGCAGGCTTGCCGCATGGACACTGTGAACGCAGCAGAGGACCGGGTCGTCGTGGTCACCGGAGCCGGGACGGGCATCGGGCGGGAGACCGCGCGGGCCTTCGCGGCCGAGGGGGCGCGGGTGCTCGCGGTCGGGCGGCGGCCGGGGCCGCTGGCGGAGACGGCGGCCGCGCACCCGTCGCTGATCGAGCCGTTCGCCGCCGACCTGACCGGCCCGGACGCGCCGGAGACGATCGTCGGGGCCGCGCTGGAGCGGTTCGGCCGACTGGACGTCCTGGTCAACAACGCCGGGATCGTCCGGAGCGGCCAGGGCCTCGGCGGCTACGACCGGACGGGGATCGAAGAACTGCTGGCCACCAACCTGGTCGCCCCGGTGCTGCTCGGGCAGGCCGCGCTGCCGGCCCTGGCCGACAGCCGGGGCGTGATCGTCAACGTCAGCACCGCCGTCGGACAGCGCGGCTGGCCCGCCAACGCGGTGTACGCGGCGAGCAAGGCCGCACTGGAGACCGTCACCCGCAGCTGGGCGGTGGAGCTGGCGCCGCGCGGGATCCGGGTGGCGGCCGTGGCACCCGGCGCCGTCGACACCCCGATCGCCGACCATTCCGGGTACGACCCCGAGCGGCGGGCGGCCATCCGGAAGTGGCAGATCGAGCACACCCCGCTGGGCCGGATCGGCCGGCCCGCCGAGGTGGCCTGGGCGATCGTGCAACTCGCCTCGCCGCAGGCCTCGTTCGTGACCGGCGTAGTGTTGTCCGTCGACGGGGGCGCCCTGGTGGGCTGACCAGTGGGACGGACGGAGAGGGCCGTACGGGTGCGGATCGGCGAGCTGGCGCGGGCGACGGGGGCGACCGTCCGGGCGCTGCGGCACTACGAGCAGGCGGGGCTGATCGACTCCGCGCGCGAGCCGAACGGCTACCGCGACTACGGAGAGTCCGCGGTCGTCCGGGTGCGCAACATCCGTGCGCTGGTGGGCGCCGGCCTCACCCTGGAGGACCTCCGGCCGCTGCTGGGCTGCCTGGACGGGGACGTGCTGGCGAACCGGCCGTCCGAACGGGTGCTGGCGATCGCCCGGGAGCGGCTGTCGGTGCTGGAGCGCCGGATCGCCGCCCAGACCGAGGCGCGGGACCGACTGGCGGCGGCCCTCGCCGCGGCGCTCCCGGCGGCGGTTCCGGCGGCTCCTGCGGCGGACGGGAGTGCTGCGGAAGGGTGACACCCCCGATCGGGGGTGTGCACGGGGCGCACGGGAGAGGACAGTGAGCGCATGCAGATTCCACTCTCCGTGATGGACTTCATCGACCGGGCCGAGCTGGTCTACGGCGACCGGGTCGGCATCGTCGACGAACCTGTCCAGCCGGCCGAATCCTGGGGCGAGCTGACCTACCGCCGGGTCGCCGAACTCGCCCGCGCCCAGGCGGCCGGCCTGGACCGGCTCGGCGTCGGGCCCGGCGAGCGGGTCGCGATCGTCTCGCACAACTCGGCGCGCCTGCTCACCTCCTTCTTCGGGGTGAGCGGGTACGGCCGGGTGCTGGTGCCGGTGAACTTCCGGCTGAAGGCCGAGGAGGTGTCGTACATCGTCGAGCAGAGCGGCGCCTCCGTCCTGCTGGTCGACCCCGAACTCGCCGACGCGCTGGACGGGGTGGTGGCCGATCACAAGTTCGTGCTCGGCGCGGACAGCGACGCCCTGCTGTACGACTTCGGCAACTCCCCCCGGCGCTACGCGATGTCCGAGAACGACACCGCCACCATCAACTACACCAGCGGAACCACCGCCCGCCCCAAGGGCGTTCAGCTCACCCACCGCAACGTCTGGCTGAACGCGACCCTGATGGGCCTGCACTACGGCGCCAACGACCGCGACGTCTACCTGCACACCCTGCCGATGTTCCACGCCAACGGCTGGGGCCTGCCGTTCTCCCTCACCGGGCTCGGTGCCCGGCACATCGTGCTGCGCAAGGTGGACGGCGCGGAGATCCTGCGCCGGGTCGAGCGGCACGGAGTGACCTTCCTGTCCGGCGCGCCCGCCGTGGTCCAGATGGTGCTGGACGCGGCCGCCGACTGGGACGGCCCGGTGCCCGGCCGGGACCGGGTGCGGATGATCGTGGCCGGCGCCCCGCCGCCGACCTCGGTGGTGCAGCAGGTCGAGGAGGAGCTGGGCTGGGAGTTCATGCAGCTCTACGGCCTGACCGAGACCGCGCCCATCGTCACGGTGAACCGCTCGCGGGCCGAGTGGGACGCGCTGCCGGCCGCCGAGCGGGCCGAGAAGCTGGTGCAGGCCGGCGCACCCGCGCTCGGCACCCGGCTGCGGGTCGACGACGAGGGCGAGGTGCTGGTGCGCTCCAACACCGTGCTGGACGGCTACTGGCGGCAGCCGGAGGCGACCGCCGAGGCGCTGCGGGACGAGTGGTTCCACACCGGTGACGGCGGCACCCTCGTGGACGGCCAACTGACCATCTCGGACCGGAAGAAGGACGTCATCATCAGCGGCGGGGAGAACGTCTCCTCGATCGAGGTGGAGGACTGCCTGTACGACCACCCGGCCGTCGCCGAGGCCGCGGTGATCGGGGTGCCGGACGAGAAGTGGGGTGAGACGGTGAAGGCGCTGGTCGTCCTCCGCGAGGGCCACGGGACGGTCGACGAGGCCGAGTTGATCGCGCACTGCAAGCAGCGGCTGGCCGGCTACAAGTCGCCCACCACGGTGGAGTTCCGGGACTCGCTGCCGCGCACCGCCACCGGGAAGCTGCAGAAGTTCCGGCTGCGCGAGCCGTACTGGACCGGTCGGGAGCGCCGCGTCAACTGACCGGTTCGGGCAGGCGGCCCGGGCGGACGGTTCGGGCGGACGCTTCGGCCGGACGCTTCGGGCGGGCTCAGCCCACCAGGCCAGACTCCCTTGCCGCCAGCGCAAGTTCGGTCCGATTGCGGACGCCGAGCTTGTGCATCGCGGACTTGAGGTAGCCGGTCACGGTGTTGCACGTCAGGCCCAGTCGGGCGGCGATCTCCGGGTTGGTCCGGCCGGTCGCCGCCCAGCGCAGCACCTCGTGCTCGCGCGGGGTCAACGGCCGTACGGGGGCGGCCGGTCGGCCCGGCTCCGGTCGGACCGGCTCCGGTCGGGCTGCCGCGCGGCTCCAGGCGGCCGCCCCGGCCAGCGCCCGGGCCGCGGCCCGGGCCAGCGCGCCGACGGCGGAGATCCGGACGTCCCCGAACGGCACGACGGCACGCACCGAGGCGTACACCACGCCGTGTACGGTGCCGCCGTCCATCAGCGGAACGGTGAGCATCGCGTACAGGTCCTCGGCGGCCACGGCCGCATCGTAGTGGTGCGAAATGGTCGTCGCCGCACGGTAGTCGGGCACCCAGGTGGGCGCGCGCTCGGCGAGCGCGCGGCCGCCGAGGCCGAGGCCGGCCGGGACGGCCACGTCGTGCAGCAGGTCCGCCCGGGTGCCGGCCCAGTGGCGCAGCACCATGCCGTCGTCGCCCTTCCGCAGCCCGGGCAGCGGCTCCGGCACCCCGACCAGCCCGACGTCCGCGCCGCACTCCGCCACCACCCGCCGGGCGAGGTCGCCGAGGACGGCGTCCCGCACCAGCTCGGCGGCCCGGAGGGCGACTTCGACCTCGCCGGGTCGCCCGGCATCCGGTCGCACGGCATCCGGTCGCGCGGCATCCGATCGCACGGCATCCGGCGCGGCAGCGTCGGACCGCACGGCGGCACCGGGTTTCACGACCCCGCCGGATCGCGCGGCAGCGTCACCGGCTCGCGCAGCTTGGGGAGTGTCCGCGCTTTTCATCGCGCGATTCTCACACGCGCCGCGGCCGGTGGCGAGAGTCCTGACGTGCGTGTTCCGCGGAGTGCCGGGCGCCGGTGACGGGGCGGGCGTAGGGTGCGGCCGTGACGACCGGCGGGTGGTGACCGCCTTGATCGGAGGGGAAACCGATGACCGACCCGAACACCCCGGCTCCGCCGCCGAGCGGCGTCCTCGGCGGGCTGCTGGAGGACCTGCGGGCCGAGAGCGCGGTGCTGGACGGGCTGGTGACCGGCCTGCCGGCAGAGGGCTGGGCCCGGTCGACACCCGCCGAGGGCTGGACGATCGCGCACCAGATCGCCCACCTGGCCTGGACCGACGACTGGACGGCACTGGCCGCGCGCGACGCGAAGGGCTTCGCCGCCGCACTCGACGCCCGCTTCGGCAAGCTGTCGGCAGCCGGCGCCGACCCGGTCGAGGAGGGTGCGCGGGACGGCGCGGCCACCGAGCCGACGGTGCTGCTCGCCCGCTGGCGGGCCGGGCGGGAGGAGGTGCTGGCGGCGCTGTCCGCGGCACCGGCCGACGTACGGCTGCCCTGGTTCGGGCCGCCGATGAAGCCCGCCTCGATGGCCACCGCCCGGCTGATGGAGACCTGGGCGCACGGCCAGGACGTCGCGGACGCGCTCGGCGTCACCCGCGAGCCCACCGCCCGGCTGCGGCACATCGCCCATCTGGGGCTGCGCACCCTGGGCTTCGCCTTCGGCGCACACGGCCTGCCCGCGCCGGAGCGGCCGGTCCGGCTCGAACTGACCGCCCCCGACGGCGGGACGTGGGCCATCGGCCCGGCCGACGCACAGGACGTGGTGACCGGCCCGGCCCTGGACTTCTGCCTCCTGGTGACCCAGCGCCGCCACCGGGACGACCTCGCCCTCACCGCGACCGGCCCGGTCGCCGCCGCCTGGCTCCCGATCGCCCAGGCCTTCGCCGGGGCGCCGGGCAAGGGGCGGCAGCCCGGATCGTAGGGTCGGACGGCCCCGGCGGTCCGGCCGTGCGGGTCGCGGCCGCCGCCGCGTGGCCGGCCCGCAGGCCGCGGCCGCCGGGACGTGTCGGACCCCCGGGGTTCAATGGCGGGCATGAACGACCTGATCGGCCGACTGCCCGCCACCCCCGAGCTGCGGGACCGCTGCCGCGCCCTCGCCGTGCTCGACGCGATCCTGAGCCCGGACGACTGGGGCGGCCGGTACTACTCCTTCGATTCCCGCTGGTCCGCGGACAACGCGCTCGGTTCGATGCGCGACGGCCAGGGCAACGACTGGTTCGTGCTCTTCTCCCCCGTCGGCGTCTACGGGCGGAGCTTCGACCACGAGGTGCCGACGGCGCTGAAGCCGCTCGGCGCCGTCCCCGAGGCGTTCCGCGGCTTCGTCGAGGAACTGGGCAGCGGGGACGAGGAGGAGCCGGTCGCCACCGCCTTCTTCTGGCGGACGCACCAGGACGCGGCCTGGCGGGGGGACGCCGTCGACGCGTGCGAGGCCGGCCCGTTCGGACTGCTGCTGGACCCGTCGGCCGAGGCGTACCGGGACTGGGCCGAGGAGTACTTCGAACCCGAGCAGCCGCTGGACCTCGCCGCGATCGAGCACGTCCTGGCGCTGCGCCCGCTCACCCCGGCCGTGGTCGCGGCGCTCAACCCGGACACCGACCTGGAGGAGCTCGCGAAGGACCTCGCGGAGATCGACTTCCCCACAGGCTGACAAAAGGCTGACACATCGCCACATTCCCTGACGAAGGCGGCGTTAGCGACAGAACCACTCATTCTGGCGATAGGCCCGCACATTCGGCGAGTGGTGGAATGCCCGCATGATTCGCACCCCCACCACTCGCGCCGCTCTGGCCGCCGCCACCGCCCTGCTCGCCCTCGCCGGGCCGGCCGCCGCCGCCGCCCGGGCCACTCCCCCGCAGGCCGCCCCGGCGGATGCCGCCACCGTCGTGGCACCCACCCCCGTGATCGGAGCGCCGGTGCGGGCCGGCACTCCGGCCGCCGACCGGGTGGCCGCCTTCCTGGAGGCGTACCGCGCCGCCGTGCTCGGGCAGAGCGACCGGACCCCACGACAGGTCCGCGGCCACTACCTCTCCGCGCACCTGAACCACCGGCTGGACGCCCGGGCCCAGCAGCCCGAAGCCGACCCGGTGTTCCGGGCGCAGGACGTCCCGGCGCGCTGGGCGGCCCAGGAGGTCGGGCAGGAGAAGGGCTTCGCCTCCGTCCGGCTGACCGAGTCCTGGGGCGACGGGAGCGGCCGGGACGTCTGGTACGCCGTCCGCCTCACCGATCTGCGGATCCTCGACCTGGGCGACGAGCCCGCCCTCTAGGGTCCGTCCCTCAAGCCCCCGGTCGGCCCACCCCGCTCAGAGTCCGATCCTGAGCGGGGTGAGCCGGGTGGCGATCAGGTTGGTGGCGCCCCGGTCTCGCTCGATGTGGCCGTGGACCAGCAGCCCGGCCCGGTCCAGGGCGGTACGGCGCTGGGACTCCCAGACCGGGCGGTTGCAGATCACGTTGATCAGGCCGGTCTCGTCCTCCAGGCTGAGGAAGAGCACCCCGCCGGCCGTCGGCGGCCGCTGCCGGTGGGTGACCAGGCCGCCGACCACCACCGCCGTCCCCGGCGGCACGTCCGGGAGCTGGGCGGCACGAAGCGCGCCGCCGCGGTCCAGGCGGTCGCGCAGGTGCTGGAGCGGATGGCTGGTGGCGGAGGTACCGGTGGCCCACAGGTCCGCGATGGTCTCCTCGACCGGGCTCATCCCGGGCAGCTCCGGCGCCTCGGTGCCGGGCGTGGTGCCGGGGATCAGCTCGGCCGAGATCCCGGCGAACGCCCCTGCGGCCCACAGTGCCTGACGTCGCGTCAGCCCGAAGCAGTCGAAGGCTCCCGCCGTCGCCAGCGCCTCCAGGACGGGCGCGGGCAGGCCGGTGCGACGGGCGAAGTCCTCCAGGTCCGCGTACGGCTGTCCGGCCACGACCGCCTCGGCCTGCGGGGTGCCGATGCCGCGGACGGTCTCCAGGCCGAGCCGGATGGCCGGCTGCGGACGCCCGGCGGTCAGCGGCGGTTTCGGGGTCGGCCCCCGGTACGGCTCCAGGGTGGGCCGCGCCCCGCTGGCGTTGACGTCCACCCCGCGCACCCGCACGCCGTGCCGCCGGACGTCCGCGACCAGGCTGAGCGGCGAGTAGAAGCCCATCGGCTGGTTGGCCAGCAGGGCGCAGGTGAAGGCCGCCGGGAAGTGGTACTTGAGCCAGGCGCTGGCGTACACCAGGTAGGCGAAGCTGATCGCGTGGCTCTCCGGGAAGCCGTAGTTGGAGAAGGCCTCGATCTTGCCGTAGACGTCCTCGGCGACCTCCGGCGGGATGCCGCGCTCGGCCATCCCGCCCAGCAGCCGCTCACGCAGCCGGGCGACCCGCTCGTGCGAGCGCTTGGCGCCCATCGCCTGCCGCAGCTGATCCGCCTCGGCCGGGCTGAACCCGGCGCAGTCGATGGCGAGTTGCATCATCTGCTCCTGGAACAGCGGCACCCCGAGGGTCTTGCCGAGCGCGTTCTCCATCAGCGGGTGCGGGCAGCCGGCCGGTTCGACCCCGGCGCGGCGGCGCAGGTACGGGTGGACGGAGCCGCCCTGGATCGGGCCGGGGCGGATCAGTGCGACCTCGACCACCAGGTCGTAGAAGTGGTCCGGCTTGAGCCGGGGCAGGGTCGCCATCTGCGCCCGGGACTCGACCTGGAACACGCCCACGGTGTCGGCCCGGCGCAGCATCGCGTACACGCCCCCGTCGTCGTCCGGGATGGTGGCCAGGTCGTAGCGCAGGCCGTGGTGTTCCGCGACCAGGTCGCAGGCGTCGTGCAGGGCGGCGAGCATGCCGAGGCCGAGCAGGTCGATCTTCACCAGCCCGGCGCCGGCGGTGGACTCCTTGTCCCACTGCAGGACGGAGCGCCCGGGCATCCGGGCCCACTCGGTCGGGCAGATCTCCCCGATCGGCTCCCGGGTGAGCACCATGCCGCCCGAGTGGATGCCCAAGTGTCTCGGCAGACCGTGGAGTTGGGTGGCGAGGGCGAGCACGTCGGCGGGGATGACGGCGTCCGCACCGGGGGCGGAGCGGAAGTCGGTCTGCCGGCTGAACGCGTCCACCTGCCCCTGCGGGTAGCCGAGCACCCGGGCGGCGTCGCGGATCGCCAGCCGGGGCCGGTAGGTGATCACATTGGCGACCTGCGCGGCGTGCTCGCGCCCGTAGCGGCCGTAGACGTACTGGATGACCTCCTCGCGGCGGCGGTTCTCGATGTCCAGGTCGATGTCGGGCGGCCCGTCCCGGGCGGTGGAGAGGAAGCGCTCGAACAGCAGCCGGTAGTGGATCGGGTCGACGGCGGTGATCCCGAGGGCGTAGCAGACCGCGGAGTTGGCGGCCGACCCGCGCCCCTGGCACCAGATCTCCCGGCTCCGGCAGAAGTCCACGATGTCGTGCACGATCAGGAAGTAGCCGGCCAGGTCGAGGTCCTCGATCACGTCCAGCTCCTTGGCGAGCTGGCGGCGGGCGGCGGCGTTGCCCGGACCGAAGCGGGCCGGGCCGCCGGCCGCGACCAGGGCGCGCAGGTGGCTGATCTCGGTCTCGCCCTCGGGAACGGGGAAGCCCGGCAGTTCCGGGTCCAGTTTGGCGAAGTCGAAGGCGCAGGCCCGGCCCAGCTCGACGGTGGCCCGCTGCACACCCGGGAAGCGGGCCAGCCGACCGGCCATCTCGCGGCCCGAGCGCAGGTGAGCGGTGCCGGCCGCCCTGGTCCAGCCGACCGCGTCCTGCAGGGTGCGGCGCTCGTGCAGCGCGGCGAGGCTCTGCGCGAGGCGGCCCTGGGCGGGGCCGGCGTGGTGGGCGTTGGTGGAGGCGACGACGGGCAGTCCCGCTTCGGCGGCGAGGGCGGCGAGGGCGTCGTTGCGCCGGTCGTCGCCGGGCAGCCACTGGTCGATCAGCTCGACGTACACGTTCTCGCGGCCGAACGCCTCGGTGAGGGTGCGCAGCCGGTCCCCGGCCCCGCCCCGGTCGGGGCCGGGCCTCCCGGCGAGGGCGGCGGGGACCCGGCCGAGGCGGCAGCCGGTGAGCACCGCCCAGTGGCCGCCGTGCGCCCCGGCCAGCGCCGCGAGGTCGTACGCCGGGCGGCCCTTCGCACCACCGGCCAGCTGGGCGGCGGCGATCGCGGCGGACAGCCGGCGGTAACCGACCGGGTCGCGGGCCAGGACCAGCAGGTGCTCGGTCTCCTCCGGGGAGCGGCGGTCCGCCGCGTGGCGGAGGGTCAGCTCCGCGCCGAACACGGTGGCCACACCGGTGCCCCGGGCCGCCTCGGCGAGCCGGACGGCGCCGTACAGGCCGTCGTGGTCGGTGATCGCGAGGGTCTCCACGCCCAGCCTGGCCGCCTCGGCGACCAGGTCCTCCGGGTCGCTGGCGCCGTCCAGGAAGCTGAAGGCGGAGTGGACGTGCAACTCGGCCCAGGGTTCGGCGGACTCCTCCGGGGCGGGGGGAGGCCCCTCCGGGGCGGGGCGGCGCAGCGGGACGACCGTACGGTCCGGCGCCGCGCCGGTCAGCCGGCGGTGCAGCTCGCTCCAGGGGAGGTTCGGGTGGCTGGTGAAGCCCATCGGGGGTTGCCTTCGTCGTTCTCGTGCCTGCACTCACCCCCCTCGGTCCCTTGCGGGCCCGGGCTCATTGCGGGTCCGGTCCCTTGCGGGCCCGGCCCCTCGCGGGTCTGGTCCCTCGCGGGCCCCTCCGGTTCCGGGACCGCTAGTCGTAGCCGGCCTCCAGGTACCACGCACCCCCCTCCACGGTGAGCAGCAGCGCCCGGCCGTCGCCCACCACGACCTGGAACCGCGCCCGGCGGCGGGCGAGCGACTGGTCCCACCAGTACTCGACCGCCGGCCAGGGCCCGGTCCAGCCGTCCACCGGCTCCTCCCGCCCCCGGACCACGACCAGGGCCGGACGGGCCGACACCCCCGCCCGGCCGTCCACCGTGACCGGCAGCCCGGCCTCGTCCAGCACCCGCACCGGCGTGGGCTCCCGCAGCACCACGGCCGGCCACACCTCCGGCAGCCGCCCCGGCCAGGGCGCATCGGCCGGCACCGCCGCCTCGTACGGCTCGCCCCACGGCACCTTGACCGCCTGCTCCCCCGGACCGCGCCCGCCGGCCGGCTCGATCCGGCGCAGCCCGGCGTGCCCGAGCACCGCCTGCACCCGGGCGACCGCCCGCTCCACCCGGTCGTCCGCGACCGCCTGGCCCCACAGCGCCAGCTGGCGGCCCTGGTCCGGGGAGAGGCCGTCGGGGGCCAGGCGGAGCAGGGTGAAGCCCTCCTGTCCGTCGGTGAAGGTGCCCATGCCCTGCCAGGCCTGGAGCTGCCAGCGGACCCGCTCGGCCAGCGCCGTCGCCGACAGCCGGCCCTCGTGCCGCCACAGCCGGGAGGCCGACCGACCGTCCGCACAGGCCACCTCGACGGCCACCCGGCGGCAGGTCAGCCCGGCCCCGGCCAGCCGCTGGTGCAACGCCTCGGCCAGTGTGCGGGCGACGAACACCAGCGGCTCGGCCAGCGGCTCCGGCGGGTCGAAGCGCTGCTCGACGGCGAGGTCCGGCTCCTGGTCGCGCGGCACCAGCGGACGCGGCTGCAGCCCGCGGGCCAGCCGGTGCGCGACCGTCCCGGACGGGCCGAAGCGGTCCGCGACCGCCTCCGGCGGCAGCGCGGCGAACGCCCCGACGGTGGGCAGGCCGAGCCGGTCGAGCAGCTCGGCCGGCGCCTCGTGGCCCAGCGCGCTCACCGGGTACGGGGCGAGGAACTCCGCCGTCCGGCCGGCCGGCACCAGCACCCCGGCGCGGGCGGCCAGCACGGCGGCGAACAGGCCGTCGGCGACGCCGACCTGGGCGTGCGGGGCTTCGGGGGGCCGGGGGGCCTCGGGCGCCTCGGAGGGCTTGGGGGTTTCAGGGGCCTTGGGGGTTTCAGGGGCCTCGGGGGTTCCGGAAGCTTCGGGGTTCACCGCGCCTGGGACGGCGTCCGGGACGGGCGGGCGGCCGAGGGCGTCCGCCACCGCCGTACGGACCTTGGCGGCCAGCGCCTCCTCGCCGCCGAAGTAGCGGCCCGGGCCCTTCACCGGGATCGCGCACAGGCCGGGGCGGATCACCTCCACCCGGGGCGTGAACGCCTCCACTGCCGCGACCACCGGCTCGAAGCGGCGGGTCTCCGCCTCCGGGTCGCGGTCGCGCAACTCCAGCTCCGGGCAGAGCCGCTGGGCCAGCTTGAGCCGCTGCCCCTGCCGCACCCCGGCCGCCCGGGCACCCGCCGAGCAGGCGAGGATCCGCCCGCCCTCGGTCACCGCCACCGGGTCGTCGCCGGTGACGGCCACCACCGGCCAGTCCGGGCACCAGACCACCAGCACCCGGGGGGTGCGGTCCTCGGCGGTCCCGGACGGCTCGCTGCCGGACCGCTCGTTCCCGGGCATCTCAGACCACCGCCGCGACGCGTGGTGCCGCCGGCTCCGCCACGGGCTGCGGCTGCGGGTGCTCCCGGACCGGACGCTCCTGGAACGGGCCTTCCTGCAGCGGGCGGTCCAGCAGCGGGCGCTCCTGCAGCGGGCGTTCCAGGACCGAACGCTCCTGCAGCGGGCGCACCGCGCCGTGCTCGTCCGGCAGCCAGAGCCGGGCGGTCCGGCCGCGCACCGCCGAGCCGCGGCCCTCGGCCGCCACCTCGACCTGTCGGCCGGCGAGCTGCCCGTAGCCGTCGCCCAGCCCGAACCAGCGCCCGGAGCGCACCCCCAGCCGTAGTGCCGCGCCCGGCCAGGGTCCGGCCACCAGCAGCACGCAGCCGCTGCGCCGCAGCACCGCCGCCAGCCGGGCGGCCAGCTTCGGCGGCACCGGACCGTCCGGGCGCAGCATGACCAGTTCGACCGCACCGGCCAGCACCGACACCACCTCGGCCCAGTGCGGCCCGGGGTCGTCCGCGACCAGCAGTCGGCGCAGGTCCAGCCCGTACCCCTCGGCGGCGGCGAGCCCGAGGTCCGGCAGCCCGACCGCCGCCGCCCAGCCGCCCTCGGTGTCCCGCACCCCGGCGGCGAGCGCCAGCAGCAGCCCGGTGTCCCCGCCCGCCACCGACACCGCCGTGCCGCGTCGCAGGCCGCCGTCCGGCAGCACCTCCCGCAGCGCGGGCGGCACCGGCAGCAGGCCACGGGCCTCCGTCCGTCCGTCGCCCGGCTCCCCCGGCACGGCAGCCGGGAGCGCCACCGGCCGGAGCGCGGGGCGTGCGGGCTGCTCGGCGGTGGATTCGAAAACAGATTCGAAAACGGGCACAGCCCCAGGATCGAACATTCGTTCGCAAAGATTCAAGTCCGACCCGGTAGCCCCACCCGTCACTCTCCGTGCCAGGTCGCGGCGGGTGCGGGCGGTGGGCGACCGCCGGACGGGCGGCGGGCCCGCAGTGGACGGGCAGGGACGCTCGGCCGACCGGGCGAGACCACTCGGCCGACCGGCCTACCGACAAGCGTTTTTTCCTTGACAAATTTTTTTGTCGGATAAACCCTGGAGGGGTGCTGGATGTCGCCGTCATCGAAGAACCCGCCGCGGCCGAGGCGTCCCTGGACCCGATCCGGGCCCGGATCCTCGCCGCCCTGGCCGAACCCGGCTCGGCCGCCATGCTGGCCGGCCGCCTGGGCCTGCCCCGGCAGAAGGTCAACTACCACCTGAAGGAACTGGAGCGGCACGGGCTCGTCGAACTCGCCGAGGAGCGGCGCAAGGGCAACGTCACCGAACGGGTCTACCGCGCCACCGCGGCCTCCTACGTGATCTCCCCCAGCGTCCTCGCCGCCGTCAGCCCGGACCCCGACCGCTCCCCCGACCAGCTCTCCGCCCGCTGGCTGCTGGCCCTCGGCTCCCGGCTCGTCCAGGAGGTCGGGACCCTGCTGACCGGCGCCGCCCGCGCCCGGCGGCGGGTCGCCACCTTCGGCATCGACGCCCAGGTGCGGTTCGCCTCCGCGGCCGACCGGACGGCCTTCACCGAGGAACTGGCCCAGGCCGTGGCCGCCCTCGTCAGCCGCTACCACGACGAGTCCGCCCCCGGGGGCCGCAGCCACCGGGTGGTCGTCGGACTCCACCAGATCCCCTCGGCAGCACGGCCCGCGTCCCCGACGGAGACGGCCGGGACCGACGCGCAACAGCCCGAGGACGAGCCGAACCAGGAGAACCCGCGATGACCCACCCGTTCGAGATCGAGCTGGAGACCTCCCTGCCCGCGAGCCCCGAGCAGGTCTGGGAGGCGATCGCCACCGGACCGGGGATCGACTCCTGGTTCATGGGCCGCAACGAGCTGGACCCGCGCGAGGGCGGCACCGCCGCCATGGAGGTCGGGGGCCACCGCGAGGAGGCGGTGATCACCGCCTACGAACCCGGCAAGCGCCTGGCCACCCGCACGACCACCGCCGAGGACGGCCGCTTCATGGCCTTCGAGTACCTGATCGAGGGCCGGGACGGCGTCGCCACCGTGCTCCGCGTCGTCCACAGCGGCCTGCTCGGCGACGACTGGCAGGACGAGTACGACGCGCTGCGCCGCGGCTGGCCCTTCCACCTCCACACGCTCCGCGAGTACCTCGCCCACTTCCCCGGGCGCACCGCCACCCCCATCTTCGCCGCGGCGCCGTCCACCGGGCGGCCGGAGCCGGAGGTCCGCACGGTCCTCGCCGACGCGCTGTCACTCCCCCTGCCGGTCACCGTCGGCGCACGGGCCCACGGCGGACCGGCCGACCTGCCGCCGCTGGACGGCGAGGTGGTCTGGGCGGACGACGAGCGCCTGGCGGTCCGCACCGCCGACGGGCTCCACACCTTCCACCACGGCTCGGGCCTGGTCCTGATGTTCCACCACCTCTTCGGCCCGGCACCGGCGGGGGCCGAAGCCTCCTGGCAGCAGTGGCTGAACGGCCTCCTCGCCTGACCGCTCGCCCGCCGGGCCGCTGAACCCTGGACCGCCCGCCCATCTGCACGTCTGCACGCCCCCCGATCCGCACCCGTACGAAGAACAGAGGAACCACCGATGCGCACCCTGATCAGCACCGCCTTCATCTCGCTCGACGGCGTCGTCGACTCCCCCGGCGGCGAACCCGGCTACCGGAACGCCGGATGGACCTTCCAGGACATCGAGTTCGTCCCCGAGGCGTTCGAGATCAAGGGGCGGGAGCAGGAGGAGGCCGGCGCGATGCTGCTGGGCCGGGTCAGCTACCAGGCGTTCAGCCCGGTGTGGCCGGACATGGCGGACTTCGCCCGCTACAAGACCCTGCCCAAGTACGTCGTCTCCACCACCCTCACCGAGGACGACCTGGTGCCGAACTGGGGCGAGACCACCATCCTGCGCTCGCTCGACGAGGTCGCCGCCCTGAAGGAGACCGAGGGCGGCCCGATCATCGTCCACGGCAGCGCCGCCCTGAACCGGGCCCTCTCGGACGCCGGCCTGATCGACCGCTACCACCTGCTCGTCTTCCCCGTACTGCTCGGCGCGGGCAAGCGCCTGTTCAGCGCCACGGACAAGGACGCCCAGAAGCTGAAGCTGGTCGAGTACGCGGCCTACGACAACGGCCTGCAGAAGCAGGTCTTCGACGTGGTCCGCTGATGGCCCCGCAGGGGATCGACGATCGGATCACGGCAGGACGGGATTCGGGCCTGACGATTCGTCAATTCTCCTGCACTTGGCGTGCGGTAGCGGGCGGCAGGCGGAGGGCAGCGGGCGGCGGGCGACGGCGGCAGGGGGCCGAAACCGGTGGACAGGCCTCCGCTCGTCGACAGACTGGTCGCATGACTGCGACGGACGACAAGACCGACCTCCGGATCTACCTCCAGGACGCCCGCGACGCACTGCTCTGGAAGCTCGACGGCCTCTCCGAGTACGACCTGCGCCGCCCGCTCACCCCCACCGGGACGAACCTGCTCGGCCTGGTCAAGCACCTCACCGGGGCCGAGGCGATGTACTTCGGCGACACCTTCGGGCACCCCTTCCCCGAGCCGACCCCGCTGTGGTTCATCGGCGGCACCGAGCCGAACGGCGACCTGTGGGCGCGGGCGGAGGAGGGCGCCGAGGAGATCGTCGGGCGCTACCGGCGGGTCTGGGCGCACTCGGACGCCACCATCGAGGCCCTGCCGCTGGACGCGACCGGCCGACTGCCGTTCGGCGACCGCCCCGAGCAGACCCTGCACCGGGTGCTCGTCCACATGATCGCCGAGAGCCACCGCCACGTCGGCCACGCCGACCTCGTCCGCGAACTCGTGGACGGCGCCGTCGGCCAGCGCCCCGACGGTATCAACACCGCCGAGGGCGACGCGGACTGGTGGCGGGCCCACCACGACCGCGTGGAGCAGGCCGCCCGGAAGGCCGGCGGGCTCGCCTGACCCGCGGGTCGTCCGCCCCCGGTACGGTGCCCGGATGGACCGGGTGGAGTGGATCGATTCCGAGGGCGGGCCGCTGGTGCTCGTCCCCGAGGCGGCGCTGGACGCGTGGACCGGCAGCGAAGGTGCGGACTACGACCGGGCCTGCGGGGTCGACGGTCACGTCGGGCTGCTGGACGTCGGCGGGGCGCAGGCGCTGGTCCTCGGCGACGAGCCGCTGTCGACGACCCACCTGCCGGAGCGGGGACTCCTGCTGCGGTGGATGGCGGCGGAGTCGGAGGAGGCGATCCTCGCCGCCCTGCCGCGGGCGCTGCAACTCGCCGAGTGGGAGCCCGAATTGTCCTGGGAGGTCGACAACGGGCCGGTGTACCAGATGGCGTACTGGCGGGCCCGGCCGGCCGAGCGGGGCATTGCGACGGAGGTCGCGAACGGCTTCGGCCGGGCGTACCGGTACGTGGGGCCTCCGGAGCTGCGGGAGGCCGCGGGCCCGGCGGTCGACCGGTCCGGACGGCCGACGAGCAACGGCCCGAGGCGACAACCCGCGCGGCGATGTCGGGCCGGGCCGCTAGGGTCTGGGGGTCAGGGCCGGGGAGGGGTGGGGTACGTGGGGTGTGAGCAGGTGTCGGGTTCGCCGGGCGGAGTGGTGCACGCCGAGAGCCGGGAGTTCCTGGCCCGGGAGGGGCTGCCGGCCGCGGGGGCGTTCCTGGAGTTCGGCGCGGTGCGGCCGTTCCCGGCGGACGCGGAGCGGCTGTTCGTCCTCGGGGAGACGGACTACTGCACGCCCTTCGCCGCCCTCGGCAACCTCGTCCTGCTGGACGGGGCGACCGGTGAGGTGTTCCTGGACAACGGCGGCCCGCGACGGGACCTGCTGGCCTCCGACCTGACGGCACTGGCCGGCCTGGTGCGGGAGGTGGAGGCCGTCGCCGAGGCGGCCCGGCGGCCGGAGGCGCTGGACGGACGGCGCGGCCCGGCCGTTGTCGCCGAGGTCGTGGCACGGGCCGAGCAGCGGATGCGGGAGGTCGATCCGGGCCTGTTCGCGCACGGCTCCACGCCGCCCGCGCACTGGGGCACCGCACTGCTGGTGCACGCGCTGGGCTGGGGTGCGCTGCCGGGCGGTCCGGGCGGTCCCGCGTACGAGGTCGGCCCGGAGCTGGTGGCGGAGCTCGCGGCACTGACGGACGAGGACGACGGCCCCGGCCGGGTGCACCGCTTCCGGCCCGAGCACCTGCCCGCCGCCCTGGTGCACGAGCCGACCCGGCGGCTGCTGACCGACGTCGGGCTGCCGCTGGGCGGGGCGATGTTCGGGGTGTGCGACGAGCCGCTGGTCACCATGGGCGAGGCGTACCCGGAGTACTTCGACGGCGAGGAGGACCGCCCGTACCAGCGGGACTTCATCGCCCTCGGGGACTGGCCGACGGACCTCACGATCGCCCTGGACGGCGCCACCGGCCGCCTGGAGCTGCCCGACTGGTACGACGACGGCCAGCCCGAGGCGTACCTGAACCGCGACCTGTCCGCCCTGCTCTACGCCCTCTGGACGTACGAGCGGCTGCGCGTCGAGTGGGAGCGCTGGGACTACGGCCGGGGCCACGACACCTGGGCGGTGTTCGACCCGCAGTCGCTGCTGAGCACGGTGGTGGACCGGCTGGTGGAGGCCGTCGACCCGGAGGCCTTCGCCTCGCCCGGCTGCTCCTGGCGGCTGCTCGCCGAGGACGGGCACATGGGCGGCATGCTGGGGTGACACCGCTCCCCGCCCGGTCGGCCACTGCGCAGCGACCGGGCCTACGCCGGGCCGATTTCTGATCATCCGGAAGGGCGGACGAAGATGCACAACGATACAGGGGACCTCTACCGGGGCTTCGCGGAGCGGGAGGCGCGCGGCAACTCGGCGGCCTACCAGGACCTGGCCGAACGCGTCGCCGAGGACGGGCAGGTGCGCGCGCTGCTGGACGGGCTGCCGGCCGCCAAGCGGCAGCCGAACCTGCTGTTCGGCGCCGTCCGCCACCTGGGCGGCCCGGTGACGGAGGGCTGGCCGGCCTTCCGCGCCTGGGTGACGGCCCACTGGGAGGAGGCGTCGGCCACCATGCTGGAGCGCCGGACGCAGACCAACGAGTCGGGCCGCTGCGCCACCCTGCTGCCGCTGCTGGCGACGCTGCCGCAGCCGCTCGCGCTGATCGAGGTGGGCGCCTCGGCCGGGCTCTGCCTGTACCCGGACCGGTACCGCTACCGGTACCTGCCGGCCGACGGTACGGGCGGCGTCCCGGTGGCCGAGTTCGGCGCCGCGGCGAGCCCGGTGACGCTGGACTGCGCGGTGAGCGGGCCGGTGCCGCTCCCTGCGACCCTGCGGGAGCGACTGCCGGAGGTGGTGTGGCGGGCCGGGATCGACCTCGACCCGCTGGACGTCCGGGCCGAGGAGGACGTGCGCTGGCTGGAGTCGCTGGTCTGGCCGGAGCAGACCCACCGGCTGGACCGGCTGCGCGGCGCCGTGCAGGTCGCCCGCGCCGAGCCTCCGCTGCTGGTGCGCGGTGATCTCAACGCGACGGTGCGGGAGTTGGTGGCGCAGGTACCGGGGGGGGCCACCCCGGTGGTGTTCCACAGCGCCGTGCTCGCGTACCTGTCGCCGGAAGCGCGGGAGGAGTTCGCGGCGACCGTGCGCGAGCTGCCCGGGCACTGGATCTCCAACGAGGCGGTCTCCGTGCTGCCGGCCGTCGCCCGGCGCCTGCCCCGCCCGGCCCCGCCCGGATCCGGACTGTTCGCGCTGGCCCTGGACGAACGGCCGGTGGCCTTCACCGGGCCGCACGGGCAGTCCCTGGACTGGTTCGGCGACGCGTAGGCGCCGCGGGCGGGACGTAGGCGCCGCGGGCGGGACGTAGGCGCCGCGGGCGGGACGGGCGGGATGGGCAGGGCGGGACGGGCCGCCGAGGCCCGGCTCGGGCGGGAAGCGGCCGGCTCGGGCGGGAAGCGGCCGGCTCGGGCGCGTGGCCGGCCCGGCTCTGACGGACGCCGGCGAGTCCGGACTTGAAGCTGCCGCAGCGGCAACTTCTACCGTCGTGACCACGGCCGGAAGAACCGGCCCGGTACGACGAACGTGGAACCCGGGAACGGACCCGGGAGCGAGGGAGGCGGCCATGGCCTGGCCGATCGCGGAAGTGGCCCGGATGTCCGGGGTGACCGCCCGGACCCTGCGGCACTACGACGAGATCGGCCTGCTGCCGCCGGCCCGGATCGGCTCCAACGGCCACCGCTACTACGAGGAAAGGCAGTTGCTGCAGCTGCAGCAGATCCTCGTACTGCGGGCGCTGGGCGTGGGGCTGCCCGAGATCGCCCGGATCCTGGGCGACCAGGTGGACGAGCTGGACGCCCTGCGGGGCCACCACCGGCGGCTGGTCACCGAACGCGACCGGCTGGACGCCCTGGCCGCCACCGTCTCCCGCACGATCGCCGACCTGGAACACCGTCGGAAGGACGGCACGCCCATGACCATCAATCGCCCCGAGAACCTGTTCGAGGGCATCCGGCCCGCCGACGTCGACGCCAGCCTGCGGGACTTCCCCGAGCACGTCGAGGCCACCCGGCGCGCGACGGCCGCGATGAGCCCGGAGGAGATCGAAGCCGGCCAGCGCGAGCGGACCGCACGCATGATCCACCTGGCCGAACTGCTGGCGGCCGGCCACCCGGCCGACGCCGAGCCCGTGCAGAGCACGATCGACGAGGAGTACCGGATGCTCGGCACCCTCCGGCCGGTCCCGGTGGAGGAGTACCTGGCGATCGCCCGTTCCTGCACCGAGAACGACCGGTGGAGCGCCGCGTACGAGGCCATCGCCCCGGGCCTGGCCGCGTACCAGCGGGCCGCCATGGAGGCGTACGCGGCGGCGCGACTGACCTGAGTGCGGCCGACCACGCCGGGTGAACCGAACCCGCCGGAGTGGGCCGGCCGCTCCGGGTGAGCGGCCCCCGCCGGGTGGGCCGTTCCTGCCGGGCGCCCTTCCACCGGTCGGCCGGTGGAAGGGCGCGCCGCCGGGTTCCTCCCCCCCCGTCGTCATTCCGTCCGCAGGGCCGTGACCGTCCGGGTCCGGGCCGCCCAGGTGGCGGGGAGGGCGGCGCCGAGCAGGGCCAGCGCCACGCCGCCGAGGACCAGCGGCCCCACCACCGAGGGACCGAACACGCCGAGGTCCGCGTCGGGCACACCGATCCCGGCGGCGCGGGCCATCGCGGGCATCACCCAGTGGTGCACCGCGACCCCGAGCGGTACCCCTAGCAGCCCGGCCACCAGCCCGCTGCCGCTGACCGAGGTGAGCACCATGCCGACGGTCTGCCGCGGCGACATCCCGAGCGCCTTGAGCACCCCGAGGTCGTGCACCCGCTCCCGGGTGTCCAGGAGCACCGTGTTGAGCACCCCGAGCCCCGCGACGGCGGAGAGCAGCAGGGTGAGCACCCCCGCCAGGGTGTTCATCGCCAGCACCACGATGTTGACGTGCTGCTCGCCGGGCTCGGCGCTCAGCCCCATCGGCCGGACCGCGCCGTCGAGCGCGTCGGCGTACGCCTTCGGGTCGGTGCCGGGGGTGAGGTCGATGTGGAAGGCGATCGCCTCGGCGGCGACGGCGCCGCCGAGCGGGGCCAGCGTGGCGCGGTCCACGTACACGAAGTCCTCGGTGGCCAGGACCTCGCCGGTGATCCTCGCCGGGGTGGTGCGCCCGTGGTCGGTGAGCGTCACGGTGTCACCGACCTTCGCCTGGTTGGCGCGGAGGAAGGCCGATCCGACCACGACCTCGCCGGGGCCGCCGAACCAGCGGCCGGAGACCAGCTGGTAGCCGGCCCGCGAGACGTCGCCGCTGAACGCGACCACCTCGGAGCGGCCGGTGTTCCCGGCCACGGCGGCCTGCGCCGGGACGCTGCTGTACCAGGCCCCGGTCCCCCGGCGGGCATCGATCGCCCGGGCCACGGCCGCCTCGTCCACCTGCTCGGCGGGCATCGTGCCGCCCTCGATCGGGGCCTGGACCACGACCTTTCCGCCGCGCCCGGCCTCCAGGCCCTCCTGCAGCAGGCCGAGCGAGAGCGTCAGGCCGACGCAGAGGGTGACGCCGGCCGTGCCGAGCACCACCGCGGCCCCCGTGGTCGCCGAGCGGCCCGGCCGGTTGAACGGGCTCGCCAGCCCGAGGCTCAGTGAGCGCGGCACCGGCAGCCGACCGATCCCGTTCCGGGCCCGCGCCGACAGACCCGGCACTCCGGCGTCGCCGGGTCCGCCCCGGGCGGCCAGGGCGGCGGCCCGTTTCGCGCCCGGCGCCGTCCGGCCGACCGCGAGCGCCTCCACCGTGCGCAGCCGTCCGGCCCGCAGCGCCGGCACCAGCGCGGTGCCCGTCACGGCGGCCAGGGCCGCCAGCGGGACGGCGAGGTCCACCCAGAGCGGGATGCCGAGCAGGCCGCCGCGCAGTGCCTTGCGGGCGATGCCGAGGACCGGTACGGAGAGCACGTTGCCGCCGAGCACGCCGAGCGCCGTGCCGGTGCCGGCCGGGATCAGCGCCTGGCCGACGTAGGCGCGCGCCACTTGGGCCGGGGTGAAGCCCAGGGACTTGAGGATGCCGATCCGCCGGGTGGCGGCGGTGACGGCGCCGCTGACCACGACGCCGATGATCAGCACCGACATGGCGAGGCCGAGCACCCCGAAGGCCGTGACGAACGGGACGAAGGTCGAGGCCGTCCGGTCGGCCTCCTGCTGGGCGGGCCGGTAGGAGGTCGCCCGGACGAGCGCGCCGGCCGGCACCGCGGCGGCGAGCGCGGCGTGGTCGGCCTCCACCTCGGCGTCGGTGCCGGCGCGGGCGAAGCGGTAGAGGTACTGGGCGGCGGCCGTGGTGCCCGGCGCGGTCAGCCCGGCGACCTGCTCGGGCGCGATCCAGCCGTCCGCGCTCCAGGAGACGGAGGAGGCGAGGCCGACCACCTTGAGCGTCGGGCGCCCCGGCAGGTCCGGGAACTGCATGCCGTCGCCGACGGCCAGCGGCGAGCGGCCGTCCGGCAGCACCACCTCGCCGGGGCCCGCGACCCAGCGGCCCGTGGTGATCCGCAGGCCGTCCAGCGGGCCGTCCTGCGCCCGGCCGACCAGTGTCATCGGCGGGAGCAGGCTGCCGGGCGGCGGCAGCTCGGTGCCCTCCCCCGAGCGCGGCCGGACGGTGACCGCCGGGTACGGGCCGGCCGAGGCCGTGACACCGGGCGCGTGGGCGGCCGCGGCGAGCCGGTCGGGACTCGCCGCGGTCGGGTCGTAGAGCACGTTGAGGTGCGCGCCGTGCTGGTCGGTGAAGGACCGCTGGTAGGGGCCCCGGGCGGCGACCAGCAGACCGACCGCGAGGATGCACGCCGTCACGGACATCATCGCGGTGAGCACCATGACCAGGGTCTGCACCCGCTTGCGGCCCACCCCGGCCCGGACCACCTTGCCGAGGAAACTCATGCGTCCACCCCGCTCCGCTCGCCGGGGGCCGGTACGGCCGCGCTGTCCCGGACCAGCCGGCCGTCGAGCAGTTCGATCGTCCGGTCCGCGCAGGAGTCGGCGAGCGCGGTGTCATGGGTGACCAGGACGATCGTCTGTCCCTCCGCGTTGAGCCCGCGCAGCAGGTCGCGGACGTCGGCGGCCGAGGCGGTGTCCAGCGCGCCGGTGGGTTCGTCGGCCAGCAGCACCGGCGGACGGTTCATCAACGCCCTCGCCACCGCGACCCGTTGGCGCTCGCCGCCGGAGAGCCGGCCGGGGAACGCCCTGGCGTGCCGGGCCACCCCCAGCCGCTCCAGCAGCTCGTCGGCCCGGGCCCGGGCCGGCTCCCGCCGCATCCCGGCGAGCTGGGCCGGGAGCAGCACGTTGTCCTCGACGTTCAGGTCGTCCAGCAGGTTGAAGAACTGGAACACCATGCCGATCCGCCGCCGCCGGAACTCGGCCAGCGCGGCCTCGCCGAGCCCGTGGACGGCCACCCCGTCCACCTCCACCGTGCCCTCGCTCGGGCGGTCGAGGCCGGCGATGAGGTTCAGCAGGGTGGACTTGCCGCTGCCCGAGCGGCCGAGCACGGCCAGCGCCTCGCCCGCCCGCACCTCCAGGTCGAGCCCGGCCAGGGCGGGGCGGGCGGCGTCGGATCGGTCGTACGTCCTGCTGACGCCGCGGATCCGGATGATCGGCGCGTTCACTGGCCCTCCACGGTTCTCGGTCCGGCCCCGGGCGGACCAGGACCGGCTGACGGGACACGACGCTACGAACCGGCCCGGGGGCCCGGCCAACCGTCTGGACGGCGTCTTGGGGGTGTATCCAGATACACCCCGAACTGGGTGTCCAGGCCTAGAGCGCCGGCCGCCGCGGCCCGGCAGACTGAGCCACCGTAAAGATCGGAACCGGGGTCCGCAGGGCCCGCGGGGGCTCCGGGACCGAGGGCTTCGAAGCCCCGGGCGGAGGCTCCGGGACGGCGAGGGGGCGCTTCATGGGTGTGCAGGCGGTGACGGACGTGACGGCCCGGGTGGGCCGGGCCTGCGTCGACGGCGTACGCGCCTGGTACGTGGTGACGCTGGCCGTGACGGGCCTGGTCTCGCTGCTGTCCGGGCCGCTGCTGCTGGCCTCCGCGCTGTTCGGCCCGGAGGAGTCCGGGCGGTTCGGGCCGGGCGGCCCGTTCATCCTGCTGGTCCCGTTCGGAGTGGTCGCCCTCTGGGCGCTCTGCTGGGCCACCGGGGGCGGCGGCCGGGCCGTCGGCGCCGCCCTGTTCGCCCCGGGCGCGCTCGCGGTGATGGCGACGCACCTCTACGGCGGCGCCGCGCCCGGCGGCCGGTCCGTCTCGCTCTGGCTGTCGCCCGCGCTGCTGATGCTCGCGCTGTTCGGCGCGCGCTGGATCGCGGGGGAGAGCAGGCGGGTGGTCGGGAAGTGGAGCGGGCGGCCGGTCCCGGTGCCGTACCACCGCCCGCCCGGCGTCACCGGCCCCTGGCAGCGGCTGCGGGCCGGCGGCTGGCTGGCCGACCCGGCGACCTGGCGTGACCTGCTCTGGGCGCTGCTCACCGGCTTCGCGGTGCTGCTCACCGCCGCGGTCGTCGTGCTGACCCCGGTCGCCCTGGAGGTCTTCGGCCGGAACGGGCCGTTCTTCCCGCTCGGCGTGATCTACGGGATGGGCCTGTACGCCGCGCCGGCCGCCGCCCTGTGGGCCGCCCCGTCGGTCCTGCGGATCCACGAGCAGGCCGCCCGGGCCCTGCTCGGGCCCTCCCGGCGGGCACAACTCGCCAGCCAGGTCAGCCACCTGGCGCGGACGAGGGCGGACACCATCGACGCCGGGGCCGCCGAACTGCGCCGGATCGAGCGGGACCTGCACGACGGGGCGCAGGCCCGGCTGGTGGCCCTCGGCATGCTGCTGACCGTGGCCGAGCAGCTGAAGGACGACCCGGACGCCCTGGCCCCGCTGCTGGCCGAGGCCCGGACGTCCTCGGTGAAGGCACTGGGCGAGCTGAGGGACCTGGTCCGCGGCATCCACCCCCCGGTGCTCGCCGACCGCGGACTGGCCGACGCGGTGCAGGCGACGGCGCTGGACCTGCCGCTGCCGGTCACCTTCACCGGCACCCTGACCGGCCGGGCACCGGAACCGGTGGAGTCGGCCGCCTACTTCGCGGTCACCGAGCTCCTGGCCAACGTGGTGAAGCACGCGGGCGCCTCGCGCGTCTGGATCGAGATAGGGCACAGTGACGGGCTGTTGCGGATATCGGTCACCGACGACGGGCGCGGCGGCGCCGACCCGTCCCGGGGCACCGGTCTCAGCGGAACCGAACGCCGACTGGCCGCCTTCGACGGAGTGCTCGCGATCAGCAGCCCGTCCGGCGGGCCCACCATCGTGAACCTGGAGATCCCGTGCGCGTTGTCATCGCCGAAGACCTCTTCCTCCTCCGGGACGGCCTGACCCGGCTGCTGGAGGCCAACGGGATGAAGGTCACCGCGGCGGTCGAGAACGGCGACCAGCTGCTCGCCGCGGTGGCCGCCGACCGGCCCGACATCGCCGTGGTCGACGTCCGGCTGCCGCCCGGCTTCACCGACGAGGGGCTGCGGGCCGCGCTGGCTGCCCGTCAGGCCCACCCCGGCCTGCCCGTCCTGGTGCTGTCGCAGTTCGTGGAGCAGCTGTACGCGCGCGAGCTGCTGGCCGGCAGCACCGGCGGGATCGGCTACCTGCTCAAGGACCGGGTGATGGACGGCGCCCAGTTCATCGACGCCGTCCGACGGGTCTCCCAGGGCGGCACCGCGATGGACCCGGAGGTGATCACCCGGCTGCTCACCCACAACTCCTCGGCCGGCCCGGTCGCCACCCTCTCCCCGCGCGAGCGGCAGGTGCTGGCGCTGATGGCGGAGGGCCGCTCCAACGCCGCCATCGCCCAGCAGCTGGTGATCACCGAGCGGGCGGTCGCCAAGCACACCGCGTCGATCTTCGTCCGGCTCGACCTCCAGCCGTCCGACGACGACAACCGCCGGGTGCTGGCCGTCCTGGCCTACCTCAACAACGCCTGAGGGGCCGCCGACCACGCCTGAGGGAAGCCGTCCACCGCGTCGGACGGGACCGCCGGCGACACCGCGCCCTCGACCGAGAACCGGCACTTGATCGTTCACCAACAAGTGGTGGGCGGCCCTCCGCTGCAGGGGGGTCGCCCGCCGCCGAACCAGTCATTTAAGCTGGTGAAGTGCTCATCCTTGTTCGCCGTCGCCACGTGGACCTGCTCCGCGTGACCAGCATGTCCTGTCGACGCTCCGGCTGAACCTCGCTCCACCCACCCTCAGGCGGCCCCACCACCCGGCCGCCCCCGCCTCCCGGCTCCCGGGGCACCCGCCGCACCAGGCGTGGCTCCGGCGCCCCCGGTCGACCACCGGACCAGGCCGGGACGAGACCCAGCGGATGTCACACATGACGCAGCAGTACACGCCCGTACCCGAAAACGGCTCCGGCTCCGACCTCGCGGACACCCTCCCGGTGATCGACCTCTCGCTCGCCGACGGCAGCCCGGAGGAACGCCGCCGCCTGCACGACGAACTCCGCGCCGCGGCCACCGGCGTCGGCTTCTTCCAGCTCGTCGGCCACGGCGTCACCCCCGAGGAGACGGCCGCGCTCACCCGGGCCATGCGCGCCTTCTTCGCCCTCCCCGAGGCCGACCGGCTCGCCGTGAGCAACCTCAACTCCCCGCACTACCGGGGCTACACCCGCACCGGCGACGAGCGCACCGGCGGCAGCCAGGACTGGCGCGACCAGCTGGACATCGGCGCCGAGCTGCCCCCGCACGTCCCCGGCGCCGGCGAGCCCCCGTACTGGTGGCTGGAGGGCCCCAACCAGTGGCCCGAGGCGCTCCCCGCGCTGCGCACCGCCGCGCTCGGCTGGATCGACCACCTCGGCGGGGTCGCCCGGCGACTGCTGCACGAACTCCTCACCGCGATCGGCGCCCGCCCCGACTTCTACGACGACGCCTTCGCGGGCCACCCCCACCTGCGCCTCAAGCTGGTCCGCTACCCCGGCACCGCCCCGGACGGCGCCGGCCAGGGCGTCGGCGCCCACAAGGACTACGGCTTCATCACCCTGCTGCTCCAGGACACCGTGGGCGGCCTCCAGGTCGAACGCCAGGACGGCACCTTCCTGGACGTCCCGCCGCTCGCCGGCGCCTTCGTCGTCAACCTCGGCGAGCTGCTGGAGGTGGCCACCGACGGCTACCTGAAGGCCACCAGCCACCGCGTGGTCAGCCCGCCCGGAGCCCGCGAGCGCTTCTCCGTCCCGTTCTTCTACAACCCGCGCCTCGACGCCCACATCGCGCCGCTGGACTTCCCGCTCGCCCACCACGCCCCCGGCGCCACCGAGGACCCGGACAACCCCCTCTTCGCCGACTTCGGCCTCAACGAGTGGAAGGGCTACACCCGGGCCCACCCCGAAGTCACCCGCCGCCACCACGCCGCCCTCGCCTGACCGACCGGGGCCGCCGGGAAGCCCCGGTGGCCCCGGGTTCGGCCCCGACGAACCGATGGGCCACACCCGGGCGCACTGGACCCGCCACCACCCCGTACGACGGCCCCGGGCGGGCCACCGGGACCCGCACGCAACGCCCCTGCCCCGAGCTGCCCCCGGCAGACGGGCGGGGGCCTCGCCGTACCCACCCGCCGCCTGCCCGCGCTCCCCCGCCCAACCCGGCCCCGACAGCCGACGACGAGCGCCCCACCGACCCGACCGCGCGCCATCCCGGTGGACCGGCTCCGGCCGCACTGTCACACTGCTGCTGTCACAGCAGGAGTGTGCCAGCGCGGGAGGCAGCAGATGGGGGAGCACGGTGCCGGGGCGGGCGAGGTGCGGCTGACGGTGGACGAGTTGGCGGCGCGGGCCGGGGTGACCGTGCGAACCGTGCGGTTCTACGGGACGAAGGGGCTGCTGCCGCCGCCGGAGCTGGGGCCGCGGCGGGTCGGCCTGTACGGCGCGGCGCACCTGGACCGGCTGGGGCTGATCGAGGAGTTGCAGCGGCAGGGGCTGACACTGGCGGCGATCGAGCGGTACCTGGCGCGACTGCCCGAGGACAGCACGCCGCTGGACCTCGCGATCCACCGGGCGCTGGTGGCGTCCTGGACGCCGGAGGCCGCCGAGGAGCTGGGTCGGGCGCAGCTGGAGCGGCGGGCCGGGCAGGGGTTGTCGCCGGCGCAGGTCGAGCGGCTGGCGGCGATGGGCGTGTTGGAGCGGACCGCCGACCCGGAGGTGTTCCGGGTGGATCCGGGCCTGCTGCCGCTGGGCGTGCGGATCCTGGACGTGCCGATCCCGCTGGAGACGCTGCTGGCGGCCCGCGAGGTGGTGCTGGAGCACAGCCGGGCGACGGCGCGGGAGTTGCAGCGGCTGTTCCGGGAGACGGTGTGGAAGCCGTACCGGGAGAGCGAGCCGGAGCCGGCGGAGCTGGTCCGGATGAAGGCGCTGACGGACCACATCCAGCCGATGGTGGCGCAGGCCCTGGTCACGGCGTTCCAGCGCTCGCTCCGGGAGGAGCTCGGCGAGGAACTGAACGAGGACCCGAACGAGGAAATGACCCAGGCCCCGGGCGGGTACCCGAGCGAGGAACCCGGCGAGGCCTAGGAGCCCGGGTGGGGCCGCGACGCGCGCGGCCCCACCCGGCCCCACAGGCCCGCCCCGGCCCCACAGGCCCCACCCGGCCCCACCGGCCTCACCCGGCCCCGGGCAGGCTCCCCGGTCAGTCGGTGAACGTCCGGCCCTCCGCCGCGATCCGCTCCAGCAGCGCCGGGGGCGCGAACCGCTCGCCGTACGCGGCGGCGAGTTCGCGGGCGCGGGCCGCGAAGCCGGCCGGGCCGCCCTCGTACCCGTTGATGTACTGGAACACGCCGCCGGTCCAGGCCGGGAAGCCGATGCCGAGGATCGAGCCCACGTTGGCGTCGGCGACCGAGGTCAGCACGCCCTCCTCCAGGCAGCGCACCGAGTCCAGGGCCTCGCTGAACAGCATCCGCTCCTTGAGGTCCTCGAAGGGCACCTCGGCCGGGTCGGTCCCGGCACCGGAAGCGGTACCGGAGCCGGAGCCGGAAGCAGCACCGCCGCCGGAGCCGCCGAAATGCTCCAGCAGCCCGGGCCAGAGCCGCCCGCGCCTGCCGTCCGCGCCGTACTCGTAGAAGCCGGCGCCTCCGCTGCGTCCCGGGCGGCCGAACTCGTCGACCATCCGGTCGACCACCGCGTCCGCCGGGTGCGGGGTCCAGGTGCCGCCGCCGGCCTCGGCCGCGCGCCGGTACTCGTCGCGGATCTTGCGCGGCAGGGTCAGGGTGAGCTCGTCCATCAGGGAGAGCACCTTGGCGGGGTAGCCGGCCTGGGCGGCGGCCTGCTCGACGGAGGCCGGGTGGATGCCCTCGCCGACCATGGCGACGCCCTCGTTGATGAACTGGCCGATCACCCGGGACGTGAAGAAGCCCCGCGAGTCGTTGACCACGATCGGGGTCTTGTCGATCTGGCGGACCAGGTCGAAGGCCCGGGCGAGGGCCTCGTCGCCGGTCTGCGGGCCGCGGATGATCTCCACCAGCCGCATCTTGTCGACCGGCGAGAAGAAGTGCAGGCCGATGAAGTCGTCGGTGCGCCGCACGCCTTCGGCGAGCAGGCCGATCGGCAGGGTGGAGGTGTTGGAGCAGAGCAGCGCGTCGGGGGCGACGACGCCCTCGATCTCCTGGAACACCTTGTGCTTGAGCTCGGTGTTCTCGAAGACGGCCTCGATCACCGCGTCGCAGCCGGCCAGGTCGGCGGCGTCGCCGGTGGGGGTGATCCGGGCGAGCAGTTCGTCGCGCTTGGCCTCGGTCGAGCGGCCGCGGGCGACGGCCTTGTTCAGCAGGCCTTCGGAGTAGGCCTTCCCGCGCTCGGCGGCCTCGGTGCTGACGTCCTTGAGCACGACCTCGATGCCGGCCTTGGCGCAGGCGTAGGCGATGCCCGCGCCCATCATGCCGGCGCCGAGCACGGCGACCTTGCGGACCAGCCGCTTCTCGACGTCCTTGGGGCGCCCGGCACCGGAGTTGACGGCCTGCATGTCGAAGAACAGCGCCTGGATCATGTTCTTGCTGGTCTGGCCGCAGGCGAGTTCGGTGAAGTAGCGGGCCTCGATCACCATCGCGGTGTCGACGTCCACCTGGGCACTCTCCACCGCGGCGGCCAGGACGTTGCGCGGGGCCGGGTAGGGCGCGCCGTTCAGCTGCTTGCGCAGGTTGGCCGGGAAGGCGGGCAGGTTGGCGGCGAAGGCCGGGGTCGCGGGGGTGCCGCCGGGGATCTTGTACCCCTTGACGTCCCAGGGCTGGACGGCGGTCGGGTTGGCGTCGATCCAGGCGCGCGCCCGGGTGGTCAACTCCTCCTGGGTGTCGACCAGTTCGTGCACCAGTCCGTGCTCCATCGCCTGCCCGGGGCGGTACTGGCGGCCCTGCAGCAGGAACTTCAGCAGGGCGTCGGTGATGCCGAACAGCCGCACGGTGCGGACGACTCCGCCGCCGCCGGGCAGCAGGCCGAGGGTGACCTCGGGCAGGCCGATCCGGGCGGCCGGGGTGTTCAGCGCGATCCGGTGGTGGCAGGCGAGGGCGATCTCCAGGCCGCCGCCGAGCGCGCTGCCGTTGACGGCGGCGACGACCGGCTTGCCGAGGGTCTCCAGCGTGCGCAGCGAGCGCTTGATCCGCATGGACTTCTCGAAGACGGCCTCGGCGTCCTCGGCGCGGGCGGCGGAGAGCATCCGCAGGTCTCCCCCGGCGAAGAAGGTCTTCTTGCCGGAGGTGATCACCACGCCGCGCAGCGCGTCGCCGAGGCCGGCCAGGCGCGCGACGACGGCTTCGAAGTCGGCCGTGAAGGCCTCGTTCATGGTGTTGACGGACTGGGTGGGGTCGTCGAGGACGAGGGTGACCACGCCGTCCTGGTCCTGCTCCCAGCGGATGGTGGTGGTGTCGCTCATGAGTTCAGGGTCTCCGAGGGGATCCGAGGGACGGGGGGGTCAGATGCGCTCGACGATGGTGGCGATGCCCATGCCGCCGCCCACGCAGAGGGTGACCAGGCCGTAGCGCAGGTCGCGCCGCTCCAGCTCGTCGATCACGGTGCCGAGCAGCATCGCGCCGGTGGCGCCGAGCGGGTGCCCGAGGGCGATCGCGCCGCCGTTGACGTTCACCTGGTCGTGGCGGAAGCCGAGTTCGCGGACGAAGCGGAGCGCGACGGCGGCGAAGGCCTCGTTGATCTCGACCAGGTCGATGTCGGCGGCGGTGAGCCCGGCCTTGGCGAGCGCCTTGTGGGTGGCCGGGGCGGGGCCGGTGAGCATGATGGTCGGCTCGGAGCCGGAGACGGCGGCGGAGACGATCCGGGCGCGCGGGCGCAGCCCGTACCGCTCGCCGACCTCGCGGCTGCCGATGGCGACGAGGGCGGCGCCGTCCACGATGCCGGAGGAGTTGCCCGCGTGGTGGACGTGGTCGATGGCCTCCACCCAGTGGTACTTCTGCAGGGCGACGGCGTCGAAGCCGCCGGCTTCGCCGATCTGGGCGAAGGAGGGCTTGAGGCCGGCCAGGGTCTCGACGGTGGTGCCGGGGCGGATGAACTCGTCGCGTTCCAGCACGACCAGGCCGTTGCGGTCGCGCACCGGGACGACCGAGCGGTCGAACAGGCCGTCCGCCTGGGCCTTGGCGGCGCGGGCCTGGGACTCGGCGGCGAAGGCGTCCACGTCGGTGCGGGAGAGGCCCTCGATGGTGGCGATCAGGTCGGCGCCGATGCCCTGCGGGACGAAGTTGGTCTCGTAGGCGGTCATCGGGTCGGCGAACCAGGCGCCACCGTCGGAGGCCATCCTGACCCGGGACATCGACTCCACGCCGCCGGCCAGGATGAGGTCCTCCCAGCCCGAACGGACCTTGGCGGCGGCCAGGTTGACGGCTTCCAGGCCGGAGGCGCAGAAGCGGTTCTCCTGGACGCCGGCGACGGTGTCGGGCAGGCCGGCCGCGACGGCGGCGATCCGGGCGATGTCGGAGCCCTGGTCGCCGATCGGGCTGACCACGCCGAGCACGATGTCGTCGATCGCGGCCGGGTCCAACCCGGGGAAGCGGCGGCGCAGTTCGTGGATCAGGCCGACGACGAGGTCGATCGGCTTGGTGCCGTGCAGCGAGCCGTTGGCCTTGCCCCGGCCGCGCGGGGTGCGGATCGCGTCGTAGACGTACGCTTCGGTGGTCACGATGGGATTTGCCTTTCGGGGCGGGGGGCTTGGCAGGTCAGCCGAGGACGGAGCGGCCCACGATCTCCTTCATGATCTCGGTGGTGCCGCCGTAGATGGTCTGGATGCGGCCGTCGGTGAACGCCCGGGCGACCGGGAACTCGCTCATGTACCCGTAGCCGCCGTGCAGTTGGAGGCACCGGTCGGCGGTGCGCTTCTGCAGTTCGGTGGCCCACCACTTGGCCATCGAGGCGTCGGCCGGGGTGAGCGCGTAGCGGTTGTGCTCGGTGATGCAGCGGTCGACGAAGGTCCGGGTGACGGCGCACTCGGTGGCCAGTTCGGCGATCTCGAAGCGGACGTGCTGCAGCTTGGCGAGCGGCCGGCCGAAGGCCTCGCGCTGCTTGACGTAGTCCGTGGTGATCTCGACCAGGTACTCGGCGCCGGCGATCGCCGAGGCCGCGATGGTGAGCCGTTCCTGGGCGAGGTTCTGCATCAGGTGGACGAAGCCGCCGTTGAGCTCGCCGAGCAGGTTCTCCTTCGGCACCCGGACGTCCTCGAAGAACAACTCGGCGGTGTCCTGGGCCTTCTGGCCGATCTTGTCGAGGTTGCGGCCGCGCTCGAAGCCGGGCGTGCCGCGTTCGACGACCAGCAGGCTCAGGCCGCGCGAGCCGCCCTCGGGGGTGGTGCGGGCCACCACGACGACCAGGTCCGCGAGGATCCCGTTGGAGATGAAGGTCTTGGCGCCGTTGAGCAGGAAGTGGTCACCCCGGTCGACCGCCTGGGTGCGGATGCCCTGCAGGTCGGAGCCGGCGCCGGGCTCGGTCATCGCGATCGCGGTGATCAGCTCGCCGGAGCAGAAGCCGGGCAGCCAGCGGCGCTTCTGCTCCTCGGTGGCGAGCGAGGTCAGGTAGGGGCCGATGATGTCGTTGTGCAGGCCGATCGCCAGTCCGGAGGCGCCGGCCCGGGCGAACTCCTCGGCCAGTACGGCGGCGTAGCGGAAGTCCGGGGTGCCACCGCCGCCGAACTCCTCGGGGACGGCGATGCCGAGCAGGCCCTGCCGGCCGGCCGCGAGCCAGGCGGACCGGTCGACGATGCCCGCCTTCTCCCAGCGGTCGTAGTGCGGCAGCACCTCCTTGGCGAGGAACGCCTTGACGGTGGCCCGGAAGTCGTCGTGCTGCTCGGTGAAGATCTCGCGCTGCAACGCTACTCTCCTTGCTCTGCTACGGAGTCGGGGGCCGACGGGCCGAGTGACGGCACGCCCCAGTCGCGGGCCACCTCGGCGGTGTCCGCGCCGGGTCGGGCCGGCGGGCGGCGCAGCGCGCCGGGGGTGGCGGAGAAGCGGGGGGCGGGCGCCGGCTGGGTGACGCCGCCCGCCTCGACGTACGTCCCGCGGGCCGACAGGTGTGCGTCGGCCGCCGCCTGACGCATCGTCAGCACGGGTTCCACGCAGGCGTCGGAGCCGGCGAAGACGGCCTCCCACTCGGCCCTGGTCCGGGTGGCGAAGCGGGCGGCGATCAGGGCGCGCAGCTCGGGCCAGCGGGCGAGGTCGTGCTGGCCGGGCGCGTCCGGGCCCAGCTCCAGCAGTCGGGCGAACTCGGCGTAGAAGCGCGGCTCCAGCGCGCCGACGGCCAGGTGTCCGCCGTCCGCAGCCCGGTAGACCGCGTAGAACGGGGCGCCGCCGTCGAGCAGGTTGACACCCCGGCGGTCCTGCCAGTGCCCGGCCGCGAGCAGGCCCCACAGCATGCTGCCGAGGTGTGCCGCGCCGTCGACGATCGCCGCGTCCACCACCTGGCCGGCGCCGGTGGCCCGGGCGTGGTGCAGCGCGGCGAGCAGGCCGACGACCAGGTAGAGCGAGCCGCCCGCGTAGTCGCCGAGCAGGTTGGCCGGGATGCCCGGCGCCTCCTCGGCACCGCCCGGCGCGGCCACCATCCCCAGCACCCCGGCGACCGCCGCGTACCCGAGGTCGTGCCCGGCGGTCGCGGCCCGGGGGCCGTGCTGGCCCCAGCCGGTCATCCGCCCGTACACCAGCGCCGGATTGCGCGCCAGGCAGTCCCGGGGCCCGACCCCGAGCCGCTCCGCGACGCCCGGCCGGTAGCCCTCGATCAGCAGGTCGGCCCGCTCCACCAGGTCCAGCACCAGCCCGGGGCCGTCGGGCGACTTCAGGTCGACCAGCACCGAGCGCTTGTTGCGGTTGCTGAGGTCGTGGGCCGGGTCCGTCCCCAGCGGCGACGGCTCCGGCCGGTCCACCCGCACCACGTCCGCGCCGAGGTCCCCCAGCAGCATCGCCGCGAACGGCCCCGGTCCGATCCCGGCGAGTTCCACCACCCGCACGCCCGCCAACGGGCCGCCCGAGCCCGGTGCACCGCTTGAGTCACGCACTGGCCGCAGAACCCTTCGGGGTTTGACAGTAAAGCTGTAACACTCGCGATGATAGGCAAGCGACCCGCCGGTAACAAGACCTCCGCGCCGGTCCGCGCCGGTCCGCGCCGCCCCGGGGCCCACCGGCGGAAATTGGCCGGGCGCCTGTCGGCGTAATGGCCTAGTCTGCGTTGCATCCATTACGAAGGACACGAAGAACCACGGGGGAAGCGCCATGACCATCACCGACCGGACCGTCACCGACCGGCCCGTCACCGATCGGCCCGTCACCGACCGGCCCGCCACCGACCGCACGGTCGTCGCCGTCTCCGAGCGGCTGGTGCTCACCCGGCCGCAGGAGGGCGACGCCGAGGCCATGTTCGCCGTGCACGGGGACCCGGAGACCAACCGGTACAACCCGCACGGGCCGCAGCGGGACCTCGCGCAGGCCCAGGAGGCGCTGGACGGCTTCGTGGCGGACTGGGTGCGGGACGGCGTCGGGTACTGCGCCGTGTCGACGCGGGACGAGCCGGAGGTGATCATCGGCTTCGCCGGGCTGTACCTGCACACGCTGGACGGGGAGCGGGTGTTCAACCTCTACTACCGGTTCCGGCCGTCCGCCTGGGGCAAGGGCTACGCGGCGGAGGCCGCACGGGCGGCGATGGCACAGGGGCGCCCGCGGTTCCCGGGGATCCCGGTCGTCGCGCTGATCCGGGCCGACAACCTGCCCTCCCGCCGGCTCGCCGAACGGCTCGGGCTGGTGGCCGACCCGGACGGACGGGTCGACGCCGAGGACCGGCTGATCCACCGGATGGCCTGAGCCGGACGGACAGAGCCGGACGGACCGAGCCGGACATCCCCCGCCGGGGGGAGCGGGATCACGCCCCGGGCGGAGGACGGGGAGCCGGTCCCGGCGCGACCGTGGGGGCATGAGGATCAACGAGACCGTCGTACGGGCCGGGGCCGCGTGGACGGCGGTGGCGGCGACGGGGCCGTACCTGACGCTCAAGCTGCTCTGGCTGACCGGCCATCCGGTGGGGTCGGACGACCCCGCCGGGATGGACCGGCTCTGGCTGCTGAACCTGCTCACCTTCGGGATGGACGCGATCGCCGTCGCCCTGGCGCTGGCCTTCGTACGGCCGTGGGGGCGGCGGGCCCCGGCCGGGCTGGTGGCGTTCCCGATGTGGGTGGCGACCGGGCTGCTCGGCACCCTCCTCGTGGCGCTGCCGCTGTCCCTGCTGAGCACCCTGGTGCTGGGCCCGGAGCACGGCACCGCTCCGGACGACAAGGGCCTCGGCAGCTGGGTCTTCGTCGTCGTGTACGGCGGGTTCGCGGTGCAGGGCCTCGCGCTGATCACCGCCTTCGCCCTGTACGCCCGGCGGCGGTGGGCCGGGCTGCTCGCGGACCGGATCGGCGACCTGCCGCGCTCCCCCACGCTGGCCGTGCAACGCACCCTCGCCTGCGTCGCGGCGCTGCTCGCCGCCGGTGTCGCGGCGGCCCGGACGTACTGGTCGCTCGGCGGCACCGCCGGGGTGCCGGCCGCGATGGCGCAGGAGCGGAACCGGGGCGTGGCGGTGATGGACGGGGTGACCGCCGTGATGGCGGTGGCCGCCGCGGCGGCCCTGCTGGTGGTGGTCTTCCGGGTCCGGCCGCGGCGGCGGCTGCTCGGTCCGCTGCTGGTGGCCTGGACGGCGGCCGGCTCGCTGTTCGGCTGGGGCAGCTGGCAGCTGGTGGCCTTCGGGGCGACGACGACCCGGGTGACCGAGCTGCGGATGGCGGTGCCCGGGCTGATGCCGCTGGTGCAGGCCGGCCAGGTGGTGACCGCGGTGCTGATGCTGGCCGTCGGGGCGGTCGCGCTGACCGAACGGGGAGCCCGAGCGGGCGCCCCTGACGTAGAGTCACCCAGGTGATCACGGGGGCGGGCACGCGGTTGCGGCGTGCGGCGGGGGCGGTGGTCGGGCGGCGGGCCCGGCTGCGCTGGGTGCACCTGGTGCTGGGCGGCGCGCTGCTGATGCCGTACTGGCTGCTGTCGGTGGTGCTGCTCGGGGCGCTCAACCCCGAACAGGGCAACGCCCGGCAGGCGCTGCTGCAGTTCCTCTCGCTGTTCACCTCGCTGCCGATGGCCGCCGTCACCGCGCTGGTGCCCACGGTCCGGGGGCTGGAGGGCGCGGCCGCCCGGGCGCTGTGCACGGCCGAACGGCCCGAGGAACTGGCCACCGGCCCGGCCCGCACCTGGCCGGCCCGGTGGCGCACCGCGGTCTGGTACGTGCTGCACGTGTTCTTCGGCGGGGTGGTCGCCGGGATGACGCTGGCCGGGGTGCCGTTCGCCGTGGTGCTGATGTTCTCCTTCGGCGGGGCCGAGGACATCGCCCGCTTCTGGGAGGACCGCTTCCCCGGCTGGATGGTCACCGGCCCCGCCCTCGGCCTCGCCGTCCTGCTGCTGGTCCTGCTCACCAACGCCGGCTGCGGAGCCCTGCTCGCCCGCTGGGCGCCCGCCCTGCTCGGCCCGACCCCGGAGGAGCGGCTCGCCGCCGTCGAGCGCCGAGCCACCGTGCTCGCCCAACGCAACCGGCTGGCACGCGAGTTGCACGACTCGGTCGGGCACGCGCTGAGCGCCGTCGGCATCCAGGCCTCGGCGGCCGCCCGGGTGCTGCGGACCAACCCCGACTTCGCCGCCGAGGCGCTGCAGGCGATCGAGGAGACCGCGCGGGCGGCCGTCAGCGAACTCGACACCGTGCTCGGCCTGCTGCGTGAGGAGGACCCGGAGGCCGCCGGACCGGCCGGGCCCACCCTCGCCGGGCTGGACGACCTGCTGCGCCAACTCGCCCGCACCGGGGTGACGGTGGACGCCGACCTGGCCCCCGGCCTGGCCGCCCTGCCGGCCCCGGTCTCCCGCGAGGCCTACCGGATCGTGCAGGAGGGCCTGACCAACGTGCTGCGGCATGCCGGACCGGCCCCGGCCGGGCTGCGGGTCGGGCTGGCCGCCGGCCGACTGGAGATCGAACTGACCAACCCGCTGGGCCCCGCCCGTCCGAGCCGACCCGGCGGCGGGCGCGGGCTGCGCGGGATCGGGGAGCGCGCGGCGGCCCTGCGGGGCGGCAGCACGGTGGGGCCGAGCGCGGACGGCACGACGTGGCGGCTGGCCGTGTGGCTGCCGGTGGGAGGGACCGCATGACGAACGACGGGACCGGCATGGGCAGCGGCATGGGGAGCGGCACGGACGGCCTGACGGACGGCGGCACGGAAAGCGTGACGGGCGGCGGCGTGGACAGCGGCACCGACGGCATCCGGGTGGTGATCGCCGACGACGAACGGCTGGTCCGGATGGGTCTGCGGGTGGTGATCGACGCCGAGCCGGACCTCACCGTGGTCGGCGAGGCAGCCGACGGCGCGGAGGTCGTCCCGCTGGTGCGCGAGCTGCGGCCGGACGTCGTGCTGATGGACGTCCGGATGCCCGGCATCAACGGGATCCGGGCCACCGAGCAGCTGGTCGGCGGGATGGCCGAGCCGCCGAGGATCCTGGTGGTCACCACCTTCGAGCACGACGACCACGTGTACGACGCGCTGCGCGCGGGCGCGGCCGGGTTCCTGCTGAAGCGGGCCCGGGCCGAGGAGATGGTGCAGGCGGTACGGCTGGTCGCACGCGGGGACTCGCTGCTCTTCCCGGCGGCCGTCCGCGAACTCGCGGTGCGGCACGGCAACGACCGCCGGCGGGAGGCCGGCACCGACCGGGGGCCGATCGGGCGGCTGACCGAACGGGAGGGGCAGGTGCTGCGGCTGATGGCCACCGGGCTCAACAACGGCGAGATCGCCGCCCGGCTGGTGGTGAGCCAGGAGACGGTGAAGACGCACGTCGGCAGCGTGCTCGCCAAGCTCGGTGCGCGGGACCGCACCCAGGCGGTCATCGCGGCGTACGAGTCGGGGTTCGTGCTGCCGGGCTGAACACCCGCAGACGGGCACGGGAGCCCACCGGAGGTCCGTGGGGATCACACACGGGTTCCACCCCGCCGGTACCGGCGAGTAGAGTGCGACCTTCCCCTCAGCCGTCCGATACCTCCCGTATCGCCTGAAACGAACTGGTGGCCGCATGACAGTCCGGACCCGACCCGCGCTGTGGTGGCGCATGGGAATCGTGCTCTCGGCAGGCCTCGGCCTGACCCTCGGAACGGCACCGCTCGTGTACTTCACCGTGCAGAGCAACGTGATCGTGCTCGGCTACTTCATCGGAGCGGTGTACTGGATGGAACGGCGCGGCACCGTGGACGCGCCCGCGCCCCGGCTGCGCGGCGCCGCCACGCTGTACATCCTGATCACCGGGCTGGTCTCGCACGTCCTGCTGCAGCACGGCGCCAACCCGCTGCCCGGCCTGGTCAGCGGGCCGGACCGGCTGGCGAACTGGTCGTCCTTCTTCCTGCACTACGTGACGCCGGTGATGGTGATCGTCGACTGGCTGGTCCTGAAGCCGCGCAACGCGGCAGCCTGGAAGGACATACCGCTCTGGCTGGCCTTCCCGCTCGGCTACGCGGCGATCGTGCTCACCCGCAACGCGCTGTTCGACGACTACCCGCTGCCCTACCCGTACTTCTTCTTCGACCCGACCACCAAGGGCTACGGCTACGTCTGGGGGCAGATCGCCCAGCTGACCGTCGAGTTCGTCGTGCTCGCCGCCCTCGTCGTCGGGCTGGACCGGCTCGGGACACGGGTCGCGGGCAGACTGCGCCCCGCGCCGCAGCCGTAGCCGCAGCCGTAGCACCGGAACGCGGCACCGGGAGCGGTGCCGGGACCGGCACCCGGAGCGACTGCCCGCGCGTCTCACGCCGCGGGCGCGTCCTCCGGGAGCGGGGCGTCGGAGCCGGCTCCGCACCCCGGTGTTCACTCCCGACGAGCCGGCCGTGCTCGGGGGCTCCGCCCTGAGCACGGCCCGCCGGGTGCTCGCCGGGGACGCCCGGGCCGACCAGGGCGCCCAGCAGCAGCGTTGGCGGCCGCAGCCGTCCCCGCTACATCGGATCCACCGCCCGCAGGTCGCCGTCCAGCTCCAGCCACCTGGTCACGCCCAGGCCGCGCAGGAACGGCAGATCGTGGCTGGCCACGATCAGCGCGCCCCGGTAGGCGGCCAGCGCCTGGGTGAGCTGGCGGACGCTGGCGAGGTCCAGGTTGTTGGTCGGCTCGTCGAGCAGCAGCAGCTGCGGCGGCGGGTCGGCCAGCAGCAGGGCGGCCAGGGTCGCGCGGAACCGCTCGCCACCGGAGAGGGTGGCGGCCGGCTGGTCGGCCCTGGCGCCGCGGAACAGGAACCGGGCGAGCCGGGCGCGGATCGCGTTGTCCCCCGCGGCGGGGGCGAACAGCTTGACGTTCTCCACCACGCTGAGCTTCTCGTCCAGCAGGTCGAGCCGCTGCGGGAGGTGCCGCAGCGACACCGGAGCGGTGATCTGCCCTTCCAGCGGGGCGAGTTCGCCCGCGATGGTGCGCAGCAGGGTGGACTTGCCGGCCCCGTTGCGGCCGACCAGGGCGATCCGCTCCGGCCCGCGCAGGTCGAGCTCGGCGGTGATGCCGTGCGGCAGCCGGACCTTCTGCAGGGTGAGCACCGTGCGCCCGGCCGGGACTTCGGTGCGCGGCAGGTCGATCCGGATCTCGGCGTCGTCCCGGACGGCCTCCTCGGCCTCGGTGAGCCGCGCCTTGGCCTCCTCCAGCCGCTCGGTGTGCATGCCCTGGAGCCGGCCCGCCGTCTCCTGGCCCTTGCGCTTGAGCATGCCCCGGAAGATGTGCGGGTCGTTGCGGGTGACCGAGCGCTTCTTTCCGTACGCGGCGCTGCGGTCCAGGCGGGACCGGGCGTCGACCAGGTCCCGCTTCTGGCGCTGGACGTCGGCCTCGGCGCTGCGCAGCAGCCGCTCCGCCGTCTCCTGCTGGGCGGCGAGGGTGCGCTCGTAGGCGTCGAAGTTGCCGCCATACCAGGTGACTTCGCCGCCCCGGAGGTCGGCGATCTGGTCGACGTGCTGCAGCAGCTCGCGGTCGTGGCTGACGATCAGCATCACGCCGTGCCAGCCGGCCACCGTCTCGTAGAGCCGCTCGCGGGCGGCCCGGTCGAGGTTGTTGGTGGGCTCGTCCAGCAGCAGGACGTCGGGGCGGGCCATCAGCAGGGCGGCCAGTCGCAGCAGCACCGCCTCGCCGCCGGAGAGTTCGCCGGTGGTGCGGTCGAGGCCGAGGCGGCGCAGGCCGAGCCGGTCGAGCGTGGCGCGGGCGCGCTCCTCGACGTCCCAGTCGTCGCCGACGGCGTCGAAGTGCCGCTGGTCGGTGTCGCCGGACTCGATGGCGTGCAGGGCCTCGCGGGCGGCCCGGATGCCGAGCGCCTCGTCCACCCGCAGGGAGGTGTCGAGCGTCAGGCCCTGGGGCAGGTAGCCGAGTTCGCCGTCGACCCGGACGGTGCCGCCGGTCGGGGTGAGGTCGCCGGCGATCAGCCGCAGCAGGGTGGACTTGCCGGCGCCGTTGAGCCCGATCAGGCCGGTGCGGCCGGGGCCGACGGCGAGGTGGAAGCCGCTCAGGACGGGCTTGCCGTCGGGCCAGTCGAACGCGAGGTCGGTGCAGAGGACGGCGGTGGTGGGTTGTGCCATGGAGGCCTCCCGAAGGTGGTTGCCGAAGGGGTGATGAGCAACACGGGGAGACACCGCGGGTGCGGGGACCGGTACGGCCGGCGGGGACGAGGAGGGGTGGCGTCACACCGACGATCGCCGCGGATCACAGAGGATCACGGAGGATCACGGAGGATCACGGAGCATCGATCGTGGGGGATCGCGGATCGCCACCGGGCCGTGACTGAGGTCGCGCACTCGCGCACCACGCGGCAACAGTGCCTGCGCGGCGGGGCGGTGTCCCGGAGCCTCAGTAGATCAACGGCCTACTCCTTGTCTGGTTGGCGACCCGGACCACGCTAGGCACGCCACGGGACGCGTGCAACCGGTTTTCCGGCCCCGACGGAGGCTCCGTGCCGATCCCGTAGCGATCCGGTGACAGCTTCGTCCCGGTCGGGGGTGGGTGTAAGGAGATCCTCATCCGCATGGCAGACTCCTCACCTGCCATACACGCGGCCCCGGGCCGTGCCCGAGGAGAAGGGCCGTATGGCGGAAGTCAACAGGGGGATTTGAACTCATGTCACCGATATCCCGGCCGAGCCGTGCCGTCCTGGGTGCCTCCGTCGCCGCGCTGACCATGGTGGTCGCGACCGCGTGCGGACCGGACAACAGCGACCCGGTGACCGGAGCCCAGACCACGGCTCCCTCGGTCGCGGCCAGCGCCTCCGGCAAGCCGGGCGCGGCGCCGATCAAGCTCCCGACGCTCGACGAGCTGAAGACCTGGAAGCTTGAGGACTGGGACAAGTGGGCCCAGGCGAACGTCATCACCCCGGCGGTCAAGGGCTACTGGACCCTGCAGAAGCTGCTGAACGCCAAGCCGAAGCCGCTGCCGCAGGCCCCGGCCCAGGACCCGACGCAGGCGCCCGCCCAGCCGACCGCGCAGCCCACCAGCGCGGCCCCGGCCCAGCCCACCGCCGCGCAGCCGCCGACCGGCCCGGACCAGATGCCCGCCGTGGTTCCGGCGAAGCCCGTCGCGCACCCGTTCCCGAAGAACATGCACGTCAACGGCAAGATCTTCTTCAAGGACGGCGACGAGGACTACGTGTGCTCCGGCACCGTCGTCTCCGACCCGGCCAACCCGGGCAAGAGCAACCTGGTGTGGACCGCGAGCCACTGCCTGCACGGCGGCAAGGGCAACAAGTACTACACCGACATCACCTTCGCCCCGGCCTTCAACAGCAACGGCGTGCTGAGCAACGGCAACAAGCAGAAGTCCAAGCTGGACGACGCCGAGCCGTACGGCGAGTGGGGCGCGACCGCCGGCATGGTCTCCCCGCAGTGGACCGGCGAGGCCGACCCGGAGCACGGCGGCCCGTGGAGCCAGTACGACTTCGGCATCATCAAGGTCGCCAACCCCGACCCGAACGGCAAGTCGCTGGAGGAGACCGTCGGCGGCTCGGTGCCGCTGTGGTTCAACGCCCCGCGCGACCAGATCGCCTCCGTCGCCAACTACGGCTTCCCTGAGGGCAAGCCCTTCGACGGCGTCGAGCTGGAGCACTGCGACGGCGGCAAGCCGTCCAAGAAGACCGGCGACCCGAGCCGCCCGGCGATGCTGCTGATCGGCTGCAACATGACCGGCGGCAGCAGCGGCGGCGGCTGGTTCGCGACCAAGGACGGCAAGCCGGCCCTGGTCAGCGACACCTCCATCGGCAACGGCGCGAACACCTACGAGGCCGGTCCGTACCTGGAGGACGTGGCCCAGCACATGTTCGAGTACTTCTCGAAGAAGGCCAAGTGATCCACGGGGGATGATCCCCACCGGTCCCGGGGGCCGCGGCTGCCACAGCCGCGGCCCCCGGGCTTTTCCCGTGTCGGCCCCGCTCCTCCTACAATCGGCCCCATCATGAGCGCGACACTCGTAGTCAAGGACCTCAGCGCCGGTCACGGCGAACGCACCCTCTTCTCCGGCCTGGACCTGGTCATCGCCCCCGGCGACGTGATCGGCCTGGTCGGCGTGAACGGCGCCGGAAAGTCGACCCTGCTGCGGCTGCTGGCGGGCCTGGACACCCCCGAGGGCGGCTCGCTGCGGCTGAGCCCGGCCAGTGCCAACGTCGGCCACCTCCCGCAGGAGCCGGAGCGGCGCGAGGGAGAGTCGGTGCGCGCGTTCCTGGCCCGCCGCACCGGCGTGGCGGCCGCCCAGGCCGCACTGGACGAGGCCACCGAGGGCCTGGTCGAGGGCCGGGCGGGCGCCGACGACGCGTACGCGGTGAGCCTGGACCGCTGGCTGGACCTCGGCGGCGCCGACCTGGAGGAGCGGGCCGAGGAGGTCGCCGACTCGCTCGGGCTGAAGGTCTCGCTCGACCTGCCGATGACCGCCCTCTCCGGTGGCCAGGCCGCCCGGGCCGGCCTCGCCTCGCTGCTGCTCTCCCGCTACGACGTCTTCCTGCTCGACGAGCCCACCAACGACCTCGACCTGGACGGCCTGGAGCGGCTGGAGTCCTTCGTCAAGGGCCTGCGCGCCGGCACCGTGGTGATCAGCCACGACCGCGAGTTCCTGGCCCGCACCGTGACCAAGGTGCTGGAGCTGGACCTGCACCAGCAGCAGGTCAACCTGTACGGCGGCGGCTACGAGGCGTACCTGGAGGAGCGGGCGGTGGCCCGTCGGCACGCCCGCGAGGAGTACGAGGAGTACGCCGACACCAAGGCCGGGCTGGAGGCCCGCGCCCGGATGCAGCGCGGCTGGATGGAGCACGGCGTGCGCAACGCCCGCCGCAAGTCCTCCGACAACGACAAGATGGGGCGCGCGATGCGCGCCGAGTCCACCGAGAAGCAGGCCTCCAAGGCGCGCCAGACCCAGCGGATGATCGAGCGCCTGGACGTGGTCGAGGAGCCGCGCAAGGAGTGGGAGCTGCGGATGGAGATCGCCACCGCGCCGCGCTCCGGCTCGGTGGTCGCCACCCTCAACGGGGCCACGGTGCGCCGCGGCGACTTCGCCTTCGGCCCGGTGGACCTGCAGATCGACTGGGCCGACCGGGTCGCCATCACCGGAGCCAACGGCGCGGGCAAGTCCACGCTGCTGGCCGCCCTGCTCGGCCGGCTCGAACTCGACGGCGGCGGCGCCTCGTTGGGCTCCGGCGTGGTGGTCGGCGAGGTCGACCAGGCCCGCGGACTGTTCCTCGGCGGGGAGCCGCTGGTGGAGGCCTTCTCCGCCGCCGTGCCGGAGCTCGCACCGGAGGACGTGCGCACCCTGCTGGCCAAGTTCGGCCTCAAGGCCGTGCACGTGCTCCGCCCGGCCGGCACCCTCTCCCCCGGCGAGCGCACCCGGGCCGCGCTGGCCCTGCTGCAGGCCCGCGGGGTCAACCTGCTGGTCCTGGACGAGCCCACCAACCACCTGGACCTGGCCGCGATCGAGCAGCTGGAGTCCGCGCTCGGCTCGTACACCGGCACCCTGCTGCTGGTGACGCACGACCGGCGGATGCTGGACACCGTCGCGGTGAACCGGCGGATCGAGGTCCGGGACGGTCGGGTGCACGAGCTGTAACCCGCGCCCGGCCGATGGCGGCCCCTCCGGAATTGGTCTCTACCTCTTCCCGGAGGGGTCGTCATGTGCTGTGCTGTCGGCCATGGTTGACAGTGCAGAGCGCGCGGAGAGCGCCGTGGCGGGGACGCCCCACCCGACCGTCCCCCTCACCCCCATGACAGTCCCGGCCCACGAGGCCGAGGCCCGCAGCAAGTCCTTCCACGAGGTGATGGCCCGGCGCCGCACCGTCCGCGACTACGCCACCCGCCCGATCCCGGACGGCGTCCTGGAGTGGGCCGTCCGGACCGCGAGCACCGCGCCCAGCGGCGCACACGTCCAGCCCTGGCGGTTCGTGGTGGTCACCGACCCGGAACGCAAGCGGCGGCTGCGCGAGGCGGCCGAGGCCGAGGAGCGCGAGTTCTACGCCCGCCGGGCGTCGGCGGAGTGGCTGGCCGCGCTGGCGCCGATCGGCACCGACTGGCGCAAGCCGTTCCTGGAGGACGCGCCGGCCGTGATCGTGGTGTTCGAGGTGCACAAGGGGCCCGACTCGCCGCGCCCGTACTACACCAAGGAGTCGGTGGGGATCGCGGTCGGACTGCTGCTGGCCTCGCTGCACCAGGCCGGGCTGGCGACACTGACCCACACGCCGAGCCCGATGAGGTTCCTCAACGAGGTGTGCGACCGTCCGGCCGAGGAGCGGGCGGCGTACGTGATCCCGGTCGGCTACCCGGCCGAGGGGGCTCGGGTGCCGGACCTGCGGCGCAAGGAGCTCGACGAGGTGATGGTCCGGCTCTGACGCGCCGGGGGCGGCGACCGGGCGCCGAGGACGCGCCGGCACGCCGGGGCGCGGCCCGGCACCGGGCTCCGCGACCGCGCGCGCCCGCCGTCCGGGGGGCCGGGCGGGGGTCGAATGGTGACAGGTCCGGGCCAAGGACATAATCGCCGCCATGAGCCAAGCACAGCCACGGTCCTGCGGCCCGGCACCGACCGGGCAGGCACCGAGCGGGCGGGCACCGGCCGCCGGACGGGCCCGGACGACCGGACCGGGGCAGGCGGTCGGACCCGGGCACGGAGCCGGACCGGGGCAGGCGGTCGGACCGGGGCACGGAGCCGGACCGGGGCAGGCGGTCGGACCGGGGCAGGGGCCCGGACCGGCACCGATCGCGGCGGAGGTGACCACCGGGCGGCCGCCCGAGCTGCTGCGGCTGCCCGGCGGCCTCTGGCTGCGCCGCCGGCGCAGCACCCACGCGGTGGCGCTGAACCGGGCCGTCCGCGCCAACCTGGACCACCTGCGCCCCTGGCTGGAGTGGGCGGCCGAGGCCCCGACCCGGGCGCGGACCGCCGAGCTCACCCGGGCCGGCTCCGCCGCCTGGGAGGCCGGCACCGACTTCATGTACCTGGCCGGCCTGGACGCCGAGCCCGGCGACGTGATCGGCGCCTTCGGCCTGCACGCGCGGATCGGCCCGGGCGCGCTGGAGCTCGGGTACTGGGTCGCCGCCGGGCACGTCGGCCGCGGCATCGCCACCACCGCCACCGGGGCTCTGACCGAAGCCGCGCTCGCCCTGCCCGGGATCACCCGGGTGGAGATCCACTGCGACCGGGCGAACGCCGCCAGCGCGGCCGTCCCGCGCAAGCTCGGCTACCGGCTGGAGCGGGTCGCCGCGGTTGCCGTCCGGGCACCGGGCGAGACCGGCCGGCAGCTGGTGTGGGTCAAGGAACGGCCCCGGGCCGACCGGGACACCGACCGGTAGCGCCCCGGCCGGCGGTGCCGCACCCGACCGGCCGGTGCCACACCGGCCGGTCGGCAGCGCACGGAGCGGTCAGTAGCGCCCGCCGGTCGGCGCCGGCAGACCGTCCAGCTCGGCGAGGTCGGCCGGCGAGAGCACGACGTCGGCCGCGCCCACGTTGTCCGCCAGGTAGCGCGGCGTCCGGGTGCCCGGGATCGGGAAGACGTACCGGCCCTGCGCCAGCACCCAGGCCAGCGCCACCTGCGCGGGTGTGGTGCCGAGCCGCTCGGCGACCTCCCGGACCTTCGCGACCAGCGCCAGGTTCGCCTTGAGCGCGTCCTGCTGGAAGCGCGGCAGCCGGCGGCGGAAGTCGTCGGCGGGCAGCTCGTCGAAGGAGGAGATGCTGCCGGTCAGGAAGCCGCGGCCGAGCGGCGAGAACGGCAGGAGGGCGATGCCCTGCTCCTCGGTGTACGGCAGGACCTCGGCCAGCGCGTCCCGGGTCCACAGGGACAGTTCGTTCTGCACGGAGGCCACCGGGTGCACCGACTGGGCCCGCCGGATCTCCTCGACGGTCACCTCGGACAGGCCGATGTGCCGGGCCTTGCCCGCCGCCACGATCTCGGCGAACGCGCCCCAGGTCTCCTCGATCGGGACCTCCGGGTCGACCCGGTGGAGCTGGTAGAGGTCGACGTGGTCGGTGCCCAGACGGCGCAGGCTCTCGTCGATGGAGCGGCGCACGTGCTCGGGCCGGCCGTTGCGCTCCATCTGGCCCTCGCCGCCCGGGACGATGCCCACCTTGGTGGCCAGGAAGGCGCGCTCCCGGTACGGGCCGGCCAGCGCCGCACCGACGACCTCCTCGTTGGTGTACGGGCCGTACATGTCGGCGGTGTCGATCAGGCCGACGCCGAGGTCCAGCGCCTGCCGGATCACCCGGACGGAGTTCTCGTCGTCCCGGTTCTGCACGTCGTAGGCCCAGGTCATGCCCATGCAGCCGAGACCGATGACGCCGATCTCCGGGCCGTTGGTACCGAACGTGGCGTTGCGCATGACGGTGCTCCCATCGTGGTTCGTGTGCTGGTTCGTGTGCTGGTTCGCGCGGTTCGCACGGCGGTGCGCGCACCCCGCCCGGTTGCGTGGGGCGGTTCGCGGGTTCGCGTGCTGGTCGGCGCGGTGATGCGTGATCAACTCCTTCAGCATTCACCTTGGAGTGCACTCAAGGTCAAGTCCGTTCCGATCCACTCACGGAACCCGCCCGCCAGGACCAGCTCCGCCAGCCGCCCGTACCCTCCCGCGCCCGGGTGAGCGCCGTCCGCCGCTCCGGCCTCGGACACCCACACCGGATCGGCCGCCAGCGTCTCGGTGACGTCGACGAACGGGACCTCGAACGCGGCGCAGGTCGCGGCCAGTTGCGGGACGAGGCCGCGCAGCCGGTCGAGGTGCGCCGCCCCGTCGCAGACCACGGGCGGCGGGCCGACCACCAGCGTGCCGAGGCCGAGTGCGCGGGCGCCGCCGAGCAGGGCGGCGAGGTTGTCGAGCGTCCCGAGGGGCGGCACGCGTGGCGCGCCGTCCTCCTCCGTCGCGTCGTTGGCGCCGACCGAGACGACCAGCCGGTTGTCCGCGCCGGGAACGGTCCTCGCCTCGACCTCGGCCTGCCAGCGGCGCCGCACCTGCGCCGAAGTGTCGCGCCTGACCCCGAGGTTGAACGCGGTGGCGCCCGGCGCGGCCGCCTGCAGCACCCGGCCGACCCAGCCGCGGAACTCCGGGTCGCCGAGGCCCTGGACGAAGGAGTCGCCGAGGAAGCAGATCCGCGGACCGTCGAAGGCTGTTCGTATGGTCATCGGCCCACCGTAGGGGTGCGAGCGGGGCGCACGCTTCCGGTTTCACCACCGGGTAGAACGAGCCCGCCGTCGACGGCGCGAGCTTCGTCCCCGGACTTTCCACCGGGCCACCGCGGGTGACGCTGCGCCAAACCGGCGCGCAGGCGCCCGCCCACGGATCTCCCGCACCACCGGGCGCCGCCCGTCCGGCCTTGGCAGGACTCACCGCGACGGTCGACGCTCTGTGCACAGCCGATCATCGGCTCGTCGTTCCATCACCAGGCTCGTCAGTTCACAACCGATTGGGGACCAACCCATGCAGCTCTCCCGCACCCGTGTCGCCGCCGTCGCCCTGCTCGCGGCCACCGCCACCGCGCTCGCCGTCCCGGCCCAGGCCGCCGGCGGGACCCGCGCGCTCAGCCGCTTCGACGACGGCAGCTTCGAGTCGCCCAAGGCCCCGGCGGGCTCCTTCACGAACCTGGCCACCGGCCAGACCATCGGCCCGTGGCGGATCACCGCCGGGAACATCGACCTGATCGGCGCCGGCTTCTGGCAGGCCGCCGAGGGCGACCAGTCGGTCGACCTCAACGGCGGCACCGGCGGCACCATCGCCCAGACCTTCACCACCACCCCCGGCACCACCTACTCGGTGACGTACGCGCTGGCCGCCAACCCCGCGGGCGGACCGGCCGTGAAGACCGGCAAGGCGCTGATCGACGGCCAGGACTTCCAGGACTTCTCCTTCGACTCCACCGGCAAGACCATGGCCGCGATGGGCTACGTGGGGCGGCAGTTCAGCTTCGTCGCACAGAACTCCTCCACCACCCTGACCTTCACCAGCACCGTGGCGGGGGCGTACGGGCCGGTGCTCGACGACGTGCAGGTGAAGGAGTGCAAGCCGTGCTGCAGCTGACCGGCCGGGGCCCGGAGCGCCACCCGACCGGCCTCCGCGAGTCGCCTCCTTAACCCTCCCTAAAACCTGCCCTCGGCGAGGCGTCCGGCGTGGGGAAGTGCTTGACGTGCACAGCTGGTCTAGTCCAGTTTGATGCTCAGCACCGCGCTCCCCCCACCGGACCACCCCAGGCCGCCGCCCGCCCGTGTCTCCCCCCTCGCGGCGCGGGCGGCCACCACGTCCCGAGAGGCACCCCCATGCCCAGCGCGCCCCAGCACGCCCCCACGCACCGCCGCCCCGCCCGCCGGACCACCCTGCTGAGCCTCGTCGCCGCCACCGCACTGGCCGCCGGCGGCCTGGCCGTCCTCGCCGGGAACGCCGGCGCCGCCGACGGCAACCTGCTCGCCAACGGCGGCCTGGAGAGCGGCGCGCTCAGCCCCTGGAGCTGTTCCGCCGGCACCGGGAGCATCGCCGGCACCGGTGCGCACGGCGGGACGTACGCACTGAAGGGGGCCGTGAGCGCGAGCGACACCGCTCAGTGCAGCCAGACCGTCAGCGTCCTGCCGAACACCCGGTACAGCCTGAGCGCCTGGGTGCAGGGCCGGTACGTCTACCTCGGCGCCACCGGCAGCGGCGTCACCGACCCGGCCACCTGGACCCCGGGCGGCGCCGACTGGCAGCAGCTGTCCACCGGCTTCACCACCGGGCCGGCCACCACCAGCGTCACCGTCTACCTGCACGGCTGGTACGGGCAGGGCGGCTACCTCGCCGACGACATCGCGTTGACCGGCCCCGGCGGCACCCCGACCACCCCGCCGCCCGGTTCGGGCACGCCGACCCCGACGAGCACGCCCACGGGCACGCCCACCGGCACCCCGACCGGCGGCCCGAGCACCCCGCCGCCGAACGTCGCGCTGCCGGTCGCCCCCTACATCGACATGGGCGCCTGGCCCACCCCGTCCATGCCCGCCCTCTCCAAGGCCGGCAACCTCAAGGGCTACACGATGGGCTTCGTCACCGGCGTCGGCTGCAAGGCCAGCTGGTTCAACGCCTACGACCCGCGCACCGGTTGGGCCAAGGACCAGGTCGACGCCCTGCGCGCGGCGGGCGGCGACGTCAAGGTCTCCTTCGGCGGCGCCAGCGGCACCGAACTCGCCGCCGCCTGCACCTCGGTGGACTCGCTGTTCGCCGAGTACGACGCCGTGGTGAAGGCCTACGGGCTGCGCTATGTCGACTTCGACATCGAGGGCGCCGCGATCGCCGACACCGCCGCCAACGACCGCCGCTCCGCCGCGCTCGCCAAGCTGCAGCAGGCCCACCCCGGCCTCAAGGTCTCCTTCACCCTGCCGGTGCTGCCCGAGGGCCTGACCGCCGAGGGCGCCGCCATCGTCAAGTCGGCCCGCGACGCCGGGGTCGACACCGACCTGGTCAACATCATGGCAATGGACTACTACCGGAGCGGGACGGACTACGGCAACGCCGCCGTCCAGGCCGCCCAGTCGCTGTTCGGCCAGCTCAGGGCGCTCTACCCGGCGAAGACCGACGCCCGACTGTGGGCCATGGTCGGCGTGACGCCGATGATCGGCGAGAACGACGACCACCAGGTCTACAACCAGGCGGACGCCCAGCAGTTGGTGACCTTCGCCCAGCAGAACCACCTCGGCCTGCTCGCCTTCTGGGACGCCACCCGGGACGCCAACGCCTGCACCGGCGGCTCGCTCTCCAAGTGCACCAACATCCCGCAGCAGCCGTACGAGTTCGCCAAGATCTTCAGCCAGTACGCGGGCTGACCCCCGCGGCACGACCGGGGTGCCGGCCGCCCTTCCCGGGCCGACCGGCACCCCGGCGTCCCCGGGAGCCCCGCCGGCGGCCGACCGGAGAAAATTGGCATCTCATCGTCCCGGACCGTCCACTACAGTCCCACCCACCTGTACGGCACGAGGGGGCGGACATGACGGTCCGGGACGACCACGACCAGCTCGACACGATCCATCCGACCGGCGAGGCGGCACTCGCGGCGGGTGTGACCGCGGAGGAACTCGCCGCGTTCAGCCGCACCCTCGGCCGGCTGCGGGCGCTCCCCTGGACCGACCGGACCCGGCTTCACGTCGAGAGGCAGATCGGCTCCTTCGTCATGGAGAGCCGCAAGCTCCGCCGCCAGGAGGCCAAGGAAGCCGTCCGGCAGGCCGACGCCGAGCTGCTCACCGCCACCGCGACCGGCAGCCGGCACCGCCGCGAGGACGCACCGCTCACGACGCTCGCGTCCGGGGGCGGGCCCGTCGGCGAACTGCAGATCCCGCGCAAGTGCTACGTCTGCAAACAGGCCTACCGCCAGGTCGACGGGTTCTACCACATGCTCTGCCCGGACTGCTCGGCCGACAACACCGCGCGCCGGGGCCTCAGCACCGACCTGCGCGGGCGTCGCGCCCTGCTCACCGGCGGACGGGTGAAGATCGGCTTCCAGCTCGCGCTGATGATGCTGCGCGACGGCGCCGAGCTGATCGTCACCAGCCGCTTCCCGCAGGACACCGTCCGACGCTTCCGCGCCGCCGAGGGCAGCGAGCACTGGTGGGAGCGCCTCACCGTGGTCGGCATCGACCTCCGCGACCCGCGCCAAGTCATCGGACTGACCGAGCAGTTGCGTGCGGACGGGCGCCCGCTCGACATCCTCGTCAACAACGCCGCCCAGACGCTGCGCCGCCCGCCCGAGTCGTACGCCCTGCTGGCCGCCGGCGAGCAGGACGCCCTGCCCACCGCAGACCGCCGGGTGATCAGCCACGCCCCGGGCTTCCTACCCCTCTCCGGCGGTGCCCGACTGCCCTCCGGCGCCGGATCGTTGGTCGGGATGGGAAACCTGGGCGAACTCGGCGCCGGCACCGACGAGGCCGGGCTGCTACCCGACCTCGCCCCCGACAACTCCTGGTCCGCCAGGCTCGGTTCGCTCGACCCGGCGGAGGTCCTGGAGACCCAGCTGGTCAACGCCCTGGCCCCGACGCTGCTCTGCGACCGACTGCTGCCCCTGCTGCTGGCCTCCCAGCACCCCGCCCGCTACATCGTCAACGTCACGGCGGTGGAGGGCCGGTTCGCCGTACGCAACAAGACCGCCCGGCACCCGCACACCAACATGGCCAAAGCCGCGCTCAACATGCTCACCCGCACCAGCGCCGCCGAACTCGCCCCGCAGGGCGTGCACATGTGCGCCGTCGACACCGGCTGGATCACTGACGAGAACCCGGCCCCCAAGAAGGCCCGCCTGGCCGAACGGGGCTTCCGCACGCCGCTCGACATCGTGGACGGCGCGGCCCGCGTCTACGACCCGATCGTTCGGGGCGAGGCGGGACACCCGGTGTCGGGGGTGTTCCTCAAGGACTACCGGGTCGCGGAGTGGTGACGAGCCGGGCCCACCGGCGGCCCGGTGCGGCTGCTCAGGTGTCGTAGCAGCCGCACCAGGGGGCGTGGAAGCCCAGGCCGTCGGGCTGGAGCTCGGCGGTGAAGCGGTCGGCCTCGTCGTCGTCCTCTTCGTGCTCGCCGTCCTCGCCGTCTTCCTCGATGACGAGGCGGAACAGCACGCCGTCGAACCGGACTTCGAACGGGGCGATCGCGATGCTCCCGTACTCCCGACCAGGCAGGGCGTCGAGCCACTCCTCCAGGAGCCGCCGGGCCTCGGGCCCGGTGCCCGCGGCCCGGATGGCCGAGTCGAGGTGCTGCCCGGCGGAGTCGAAGCGGTGCAGCACCGCGTACCACTCCGGCCGGTCGACCGGCCCCGTGACGGAGGCGAAGAACGCGCCGCCCCACCAGCGCCCGATGGTACGGGTGCGCCCCTCCGGCTCGTGCCGGATCGGGATCAGTTCGGGAACGCTCACGGTCGAACCGTACGGAGGACCTGTGACAACGGCCCGGCCGGGGGAGTTCCCCCGGCCGGGCCGTCCGGCGTTCTGAGCGCTGTCAGCCCTCGGCACTATCAGCCCTCGGCGCCATCCACGCTGTCAGCGCTGTCAGCGCCCGGTGGGCAGGTTGGCGCCGCCGGTGCAGTCGAACACCACGCCCGTCACGAAGGTGTTGGCGGCCAGCATGTGGATCGCCCGGGCGACGTCCTCGGCGCGGCCGACCCGGCCGACCGGGGTGGTGGCGGCCAGCCCCTCGAAGAGCGCGGTGCGCTGCTCGACCGGGACGCGGTCCCACCACGGGGTGTCGATGACGCCGGGCGAGACGGCGTTGACCCGCAGCGGGGCGAGCTCGACGGCCAGCGGCGGAACCATCGCCTCCAGCGCGCCGTTGATGGCGGCCAGTCCGGCGGTGCCGGGGATGGCGGCGCGGGCGGAGGCCGCGGTGATCAGGGTGACCGAGCCGTCCTTGCGCAGGTGCGGCAGCGCGGCCTGCAGGACGCGGACCTGCGGCCAGAACTTGGCGTCGAAGCCGGTGGCGAGGTCGGCCAGGTCGAGCTGGGCGAACGGGCCGCTGCCGGCCGCGCCGCTGACCGCGACGACCAGGTGGTCCACGGTGCCCTCGTCGGCGAAGAACGCGGCGAGTGCGGCCGGGTCGGTCGCGTCCAGCCGGCGACCGGTGGTCTTGCCGCCGATCCGGGCCACGGCGGCGTCGAGCCGCTCGCGGTCACGGCCGGTGACCACGACCTCGGCACCGTCCGCCGCGAAGGCGGTCGCGGCCGCCTCGCCGATGCCCGAGCTGCCGCCCATCACGACGACGCGCTGTCCGGCGAAGAGGTTTGACGCAGTGCTCATGGCGGTGGGGCCTTTCGACTTGTCGAGACTGTCGGTTCTGGCATTGATATTTGTCGAGACTGCTAGTCTTGTCAAGCGGGGGCAAGGAAACGGGGCCGACGAGAGGGAGACCATGAGCGACACCGAACCCCGGGCGGAACGGGCGGAACGGGCGGAACAGCCTGCGCAGGCAGTCCGGGCAGTGCGGGCAGATCGGGCACAGCAGCCGGAACACACGGACCAGACGGACCAGACGCCCGAGCAGACCGCGTCCACCCGCCCGCACACCGGACGCCGCCGCAACGAAGCCGCCCACCGGGCGATCCTCGACGCCGCCCTCCACCTGCTCGCCGACTCGGACGGCACCCCGGTCACCATCGACGCCATCGCCCGCACGGCCGGCGTCGGCAAGCAGACCGTCTACCGGTGGTGGCCCTCCAAGGGCGCCGTCCTGCTCGACGCCCTCACCGACCGCGCCGACCAGGACGTCCGCGGCCCCGACACCGGCACGCTGCGCACCGACCTGCACGCCTTCGTCGCCACCACCTTCGACGCCGCCCAGCGCAGCACCACGGCCTCCGCCCTGCGCACCCTCGTCCGCGAAGCCGCCCGCGACCCGCACCTCGCCGAACTCATGCAGACCTTCACCGCCACCCGCCGCACCGCCCTGCGCGAGCTCCTCTCCCGCGGACGCGAACGCGGCGAACTGGCCGACGATGCCGACCTGGAGCTGATCGTGGACCAGGTCTACGGGGTGTTCTGGTACCGCTTCCTCCTCGGGCACGCCCCACTGGACGCGACGACGGCCGAGCACCTCGCCGACTCCCTGCTCACCGGAAACGCTGCCGACTGACCCCCACCACTGCCAGTGCCCCGCCCCCGGCCCCCAGCCCCCGGCTGCGCAGGAAGTCGGCCCGCCCGACTTCCTGCGCAGCACCGCACCCCCGCAGCACGCGCCCGGCGAGGAGGCCACGCCGGCACCACTGGATCAGCCCGCTCGGAATATGAAGACCGGTCTACATATGGGCCCTGCTCGCGGCGGCAAACCGCACGAAAAGTCGATCGGCCCGACTTCCTGCGCCGTCCTCGCCACCCTCGCCGTGCGGCGCCGAGAGGAATATGACGACCGGTCTACATAGCCTGTCCGCAAAGGTGCCGCACGCACAAGAAGTCGGCCCGTTCGACCTCCCGCGCAACGCCTGCGGCGCGCCGAGCAGAATATGACGGTCGGTCTACATATTCGCCCAGCCCAGGCGATGCACCCACGCACACGCGCAGGAAGTCGGCCTGGTCGACTTCCTGCGCAATGCTCCGCGGCAGGCAGGCGGCGGAGCAGAAGCATGTAGCCCGAGCGTCATATTCCTCCCCCTTGCCTATCCCAACGGCACCTGCGCGGGAAGTCGGGTGGGCCGACTTCCTGTGCAGGCGCCTCCCGGGCTCTCGGGGCGGAGGGCAGAAATATGTCGGGCGGTCTACATAGTGGACCGGGCGGGGCCTGTGCCGGGGGTGGGGCGGCGGCGGTGGTAGGCGCAGGCGAGGGCCAGGGCGATCGGGCCCCAGAGCATGCTGGGCGAGGTGCAGACCCGGGCCAGGGCCTGCCACCATCGCCGCCCCAGCCCTTCGACGCGCCCGGCTGAATATGCCGGTCGGTCTACATATGGTCCCCGGCCGGGCGATGCGGACGCACAGGAAGTCGAACCAGCCGACTTCTCGCGCACCAGCCTGTGGCGCGGCAGGCAGAATATGACGGTCGATCTACATATTCGCCCGGCCCAGGCGATGCCCGTATGCATGCACGCACACACACGCGCAGGAAGTCGGCCTGGTCGACTTTCTGCGCGATGCTCCGCGGCAGGCAGTCAGTCACGCAGGCGGCGCGGTGCCCCGCAGGGCGGCCGCCCACAGTTGGCCAGGGCGGTCCGGCCGCTCCGACGGGGCCGGGGAAATATGTAGACCGAGCGTCATATTTCCTCCTCTTCCCATCGCAACGGCGCCTGCGCAGGAAGTCAGGCGGGCCGACTTCCTGTGCAGGCGCCTCTCGGGGTCTCGGGGCGGGCGGCAGGAATATGTCGGGCGGTCTACATAGTGTCCCTGGCGGGGCCAGGGCCGGGGCGGGGGTCGAGAGTGGGGCGGCGGCGGTGGTGGTAGGCGCAGGCGAGGGCCAGGACGATCGGGCCCCAGAGCATGCTGGGTGAGGTGCAGGCCCGGGCCAGGGCCTGCCACCAGCCGTTGGAGTACGCGACCTCCTCGAAGCCGAGGACGCCGAGCCAGGCGAGGGGCATGGGATCGAAGAGGGCGACGAGCGCCAGCCCGCCGAGGACCGCCGGGGCGACGGCGGCGAGCCGCGGCACCCGTCGGCCCCGGAGGAACGGAACCCAGGACGGGAAGACCTCGCCCCATCCACTGACCAGCCCCAGGGTGAGCAGCGCCAGCGCCTCGGTGAGCACGCTCAGGCCGATCACGTACGGCGTGGCCCACCAGGTGAAGGCCGGGGCGGCCGGGTCGATCGTCCCCATCCGGAAGTCCACCGCGAACGGCAGCCGCCACAGGCAATGCGGCAGCACCACGAATGGGAGCGCCCTGGCCAGGCGAAGGGCCCAACGGGGGACGGGGCGTTCGGTGTCGCCCAGCGGAATGTTCGTCAGCATGCGTCCACCGTCGCCGACAGCACCGGTGCCCCGCCTCGTCCGCCCGAATCGACCCCCTCCCCCGGCGGAGCCATCTACCTGTGCGCCAGCAGGCTGACGTAGCCGCGGCCCGGGCACTCCGGGCGCAGGTGTTCCAGTCGCGTGGTGACGGTGAAGCCGGCTCCGGTCAGCAGCTCGACCAGGCGGCCGGCCGGGACGAGGTAGGAGGAGTACGTCACCGGGTGGCCGTAGCCCGAGACCGGGCGCAGGTGTTCGTCGCCGACGTGGCCTCCGAGGAGGAGGTGGCCGCCGGGCGCGAGGACGCGGTGGAACCCGGCGAACAGCGCGGGCAGTAGCTCGGGCGGGGTGTGGTGGACGGAGTACCAGGCGAGGATGCCGCCGAGGGCGCCGTCGGGCAGGTCGAGGTCGGTCATCGTGCCCTGCAGGAACCGGAGTTCGGGGTACGCGCGACGGGCGAGCGCGATCATCTCGCCCGAGATGTCCACCCCGAAGGCCGGCACGCCCAGCGCCGCCAGGTGGGCGGTGACCCTGCCCGGTCCGCAGCCGAGGTCGGCGACCGGACCCACCGGCGCCCCCGCGCCCGAACCCACGCTCGTACCCACGCCCACGCCCGCAGGCCCGCCCACGCCCACGCCCACGCCCGCACCCGGACGCCCGCCCACACCCGCACCCACGCCCGCACCCGCAGGCCCGCCCACGCCCGCACCCCGCACCAGCTCCGCGAAGGCGGCCAGCATCGCCTGCGAGAGGGAGTCCATCCCGGTCGGCGGGACGACGGTCCGGACGTAGTCGGCGGCGACGGTGTCGTAGGAGGTCCGGATCGCGGCGAGGAAGTCGGGCTCGCTCACGCCCGCGCCTCCAGGCGCCGGCAGCGGCACGACGCATTGCACTCCTGCACCGGCCCGCCCCAGTCCGGCCGCTCGCCGGCCGTTGCCCGCCGCGCGAACACCTCCTCCCGGCGGTCCGCCGTCTGCCGGAGCACGTCCTTGCGGTCGCGCCGCGAGAGCCGGTCCACGTACAGCCGGCCGTCGAGGTGGTCGGTCTCGTGCTGCAGGCAGCGGGCGAAGTAGCCGGTGGCCTCGACGGTGCGCGGGCTGCCGTGCCGGTCGAAGCCGCGCACGACCGCGCGGGCCGGACGGGCGAGCGCGGGGGTGCCCGCGCCGGGGACGGAGAGGCAGCCCTCGGCGTCCTCGATCAGCCGCCGGCCCGCGGCCTGGGGCTCGACGACCGGGTTGAGCAGGTGGCCGGTGTGCCGGACGCCGTCGTCGTCGGGGCAGTCGTAGACGAAGAGGCGAAGGTCCACGTCGACCTGGTTGGCGGCGAGCCCGCAGCCGTCGGCGACGTACATGGTCAGGAACATGGAGTCGATCAGCTGCGCCAACTCCTCACTGCCGTAGTCCTGTTCGCCGGCCGGGCGACAGGGGCCGTGCAGGATCGACTCCCCGATCTCGGTGATCCGCAGGACGGGGGGACGTTCGCGTAGGTCGGACATGGGCGTGCTCCTCGACGCAATCCAGGCATGACAACTTGTCACCGACTTTGCAAAGTAGCAGACTTTGCAAAGTGACCGCAGAAGATCTCGCCACCGCCGGCGCCCTGCCCGAGCACGCCGTCCGCACCGCCCTGCTGGACCTGCTCGCCGAGCACGGCACCATCACCTCCACCGAGGCCGCCGCCCGGCTCGGCGTCAGCTCCGGCCTCTGCTCGTTCCACCTGCGACAGCTCGGCCGACACGGCCTGATCGAGGAGGCCCCGCCGGTCGACGGCCGCGCCCGCCCCTGGCGCCTGCCCCGAGCGCAGGCGCCCCGGAACCCGCAGGAGCCCGACGGCCGGCCCGGCGGCGAGCCCGGCGGCCGGCCCGGCAACGGGGTCGGCCCTGGGGTCGGCGACGAGTTCGCCCCCGGAGCCGGCGAGGAGTTCGGCGACGGGTTCGGCGACGGGTTCGGCGACGGGTTCGGCGCGCTGGCCCGCGGCTTGGAGGACGAGAGCTACCAACGCTGGCTCGCGCACCGTGCCGAAGCCCCCGCCGACTGGCAGCACGACGAAGCCTTCAGCGCCGTCGTCTACCTCACCCCCGACGAGCTCTCGGCCGTCGGCGAGGCCGTCCGTCAGGTCCTCGCCCGCTACCGGGGCCGCGAAGCCGACCCAGCCACCCGCCCCGCCGGGGCCCGCCCGGTCGCCGCCGTCACGCGCCTCTTCCCTCTCCTCGACGCGCTTCCCGCCGCGCCTCCCACCGCACTCCCCTCCCCGAGCCCGGCCGCGAGCCCCGCCGCGGGCCCCGACCCGCGCCCCGGGGAGCTTCCCGAGGAACGGTGACCACGCTTCAGGCCCGGCGCCAGGACTGCCGGGCCACCGCCCGTCCCAGCGGACCGACCAGGAGCCCCACCGCCGCGCCCAGCACGACTCCCTGCACCCCGTCCCAGACGTCCTGCACATCGCAGGACCGTCCGATCACCGGCAGCGCGTAGTGCATCGCCGACACCGCGAACGGCAGCACCGCCGCACCGAGCAGCGCCACCACCGCCCGCCGCCTGGTCCCCGCCAGGGCGGCCGCGAAGCCGACCGGGGCGTAGGTCGCCAGCTTGAGCTCGATGTACCGGACGTGCAGCAGCTCGTACGGCGACCGAGGCCGACCGCCCTCGACCGTGCAGTGCCGCACAGCGTCCTCGGAGAGCCGGAACGCCTCCGGCAGCAGCGTCGCCACGACCACCCCGCCGAGCCCGAGCAGCAGGACGAAGCCCACCGCCCAGTGGGCCCGCAGCAACCGCCCCACCGGCCGGTTCAACAGGGCCGCGGGCGCCAGCGAGAGCAGCAGCCCGGGCCAGAACATCGGCATCCCGCCGAGCACCGCACTGATCACTCCTCAACGGACGCCGCGCACCCGCGGCCGGTTCTCGCGCCGAGGGGGGAATCTCCGCGCGTCACCCCGGGACGGGTCACCGCACGCCCGGACGAGCCGGACGTACGCGCGCCGGGGACGGCGGACCGTGCACCCGGACGGGCTCTCCGCCGTCCGGGTACCCAGGGCGCCCGCTCCGGACGGGACGGTCAGTGCGGGATGGAGGAGATCAGCTCCTGCGCCCCCTGCCGCTTGAGCGCAAGGGCGACCGAGGTTCCCAGGTCCTCCGGGTTGAGCGCGCCCGCCCACTCGTGGGCGTCCAGCACCTGCTTGCCGTCCGGGGTGAAGACCCGGCCGCGCAGCGAGAGGCGGCCGTCCGCCTCGGCCTTGGCGTAGCCGGCGATCGGGCTGTTGCAGTGGCCCTGCAGCACGTGCAGGAACATCCGTTCGGCCGCCGCCTCCCGCCAGGTGTCGTGGTGGCCGAGCGTGGTGACGGCGTCGATGGTCGCGGTGTCGTCCTCGCGGCACTGCAGGACGAGGATCCCGGCGCCGATGGGCGGGCACATCGCGTCGACGCCGAGGATCTCGGTGATCCGCGTCTGCTCGCCGATCCGTTCCAGGCCGGAGACGGCGAGCAGCAGGGCGTCCACCGTCCCGGCGTCGAGCTTGGCGAGCCGGCTGTTGGCGTTGCCGCGGATCGGCACACACTCCAGGTGCGGGTGGGAGGCGGCGAGTTGGGCGGTGCGGCGGACGGAGGAGGTGCCGATCCGGGTGCCGGGCGGGAGTTCGGCGAGGGTCAGGCCACCGGGGTGGACGAGGGCGTCGCGGATGTCGTCCCGGCGCAGGTAGGCGGCGAAGACGGTGCCGGCGGGCAGCGGACGGTCGGCGGGAACGTCCTTGAGGCAGTGCACGGCGACGTCGGCCTCCCCGGCGAGCAGCGCGGCGTCGACCTCCTTGGTGAACGCGCCCTTGCCGCCCAGGTGGGCGAGGTCGCCGGTCCAGCGGTCGCCCGAGGTGGTGACCGGCACCACCTCGGTGCGAAGGTCCGGGTGCAGGACGGCGAGTTCGGCGCGGACCCGCTCGACCTGGGCGAGCGCCATGGGCGAGGAGCGGGAGACGATGCGGATCAGCTCAGCGGTGGACATGGCGCGATGATAGGCCTTCGAACAACCGTCATTGACGGCACGTCAGGCGTATGGCGCATAGTGCCGCCTCATCCGCCTCCGCTGCACGTCCTGCAACAGCGGCCCCACCGCGTCGATCGAAGCCCCGGCGACCACCAGCACGCTCGCCCCGCCGAACGCGTAGCCTCCGGCACCCCCGGCCCCGCCGAACGCCCCGAACGCCCCGAACCCGCCGAACCCGCCGAACCCGCCGAGTCCGCTGACCGCGCCGAACCCGCCGGCCGCGCCCGCCGCCGACAGCACGAGCGCCGGCAGGACGGCGACCACACCGGTGCCCAGCATCTCGGCGACGGCGAGCCGGCTGCGTACGGCGGCGAGGTGGTCGGCGGTCGCCCTGCCGGGCTCGACGCCGGGGACGTACGCGCGGGTGCGCAGCAGCTTGTCGGCGTCGGTCAGCACGGACCGGCCGTCCAGCACCGCCGGCCAGGACCCGGCCGCGGCGAGCAGGAACAGCAGCACCAGGTACGGGAACCACGGCAGCCGCAGCGGAGCGAGCAGCAGGGCGGCGGCCACCGCCGGCACGAATCCCCGGTGGCTGAGCACCAGCGGCAGGTAGCGGCGCTCGGCGCCCGCACGCCGCCCGCCGAGCGGGGAGTAGAACAGCTCGACCCGCCGCTCCCCCTTGCGCCCGGCTGTCACCAGGGCGATCGTCACGGCCAGCCCCACCAGCACGGCCACCAGCACCGACGCGTACGCGCCGGACCCGGCCCGTTCCCGGACGGCCCACAGCTGACCGGGCAGCACGGCCGCGACCTGGGCGAGCAGCAGTACCGCGATCGCGTCGCCGAGCCCGTGCCGGTCCATCCACCGGGTGAGCGGCACCAGCGCCGCCGTGCCCGCGGCGGCCCCGGCGGTCAGGACGGCGACGGCGAGCGCGCCGTGCAGCCGCAGTACGCCGTCCCCGGCGGCCGCGCCGGGGAGCAGGTGTCCGGTCGCCGCGACCAGTGCGAGGGCGAGGCTGCCGAGCAGGCCGAGCGCGAGGGCGGTCCGGCGCTGCAGCAGGAGCAGCCCGGGGCGCACGGCGCGCAGTGCGGCGAGCCGGGGGTGCAGCCGGGCGAGGGCGGGGACGGTCAGTCGGGCCAGGAGGAGCGGCAGCACCCCGAACGGGAGCAGCGCCAGTCGGTACAGCCCGCCGCCGGTGACGAGGTCGACCAGTCCGCGCACCCGGTCGCCGGGCAGTGCCCTGTCCGCGACCCGCCCGAGCACGGTCGGGTCGACGCCCGGCAGCGGCAGGTTCTGCCCGAGCCTGAGCAGGACGATCCCGCCGAGCGTGACCGCGACCCGGCGGCCCAGGCCCGGCGCCCTGAACAGTGACACGACGTCCTCCCCGATCACCTTGTCCTCAGCGGGAGTTGGGACGCGGGCGGACGGTCGGGCGGTTCCGGTGGGAGTGACGGCCGGGAATGACGGCCGGGAGCGGCGGCCGGGAGCGACGGCCGGGAGCGACGGCCGGGAGCGACGAACCGCCGGCCGGCGCCCCCACCCCCGTGGCTCACTCGTTGTGCAGCACCTCCGCGATCGACAGCCGGGCCGCCGACCGCGCCGGGACGAGTGCCCCGAGGACGGCGATCATCACCCCCGCGAGGGCGAGGCCGGTGAGCAGCGGGGCGCCCCAGACGTCGATCGCATCGTCCGTGAAGGCGATGATCCGGACGTTCTCGACGATCAACCGGTGCGTCAGGATCCCGACCGGGATCCCGATGACGCCGCTGAGCGCGCCCTGCCAGGCCACCGAGGTGATCGTCATCGTGACGACCTGCCGGGGCGTCATCCCGATCGACTTCAGCATGCCCAGGTCGCGGCGGCGTTCCCGGATGGTGAGCAGCAGGGTGTTGAAGACGCCGAGCGCGGCGACGACCGACAGCAGGACGGTGAAGGTCGTGGTGAAGCTCTTGACCGCGACGGTGCCCGCGTCCGGGTGCGGCGTGACGACGGAGGGCGTCAGGCTCGGGTCGGCGTCCGTCACGGCCTTCCGGTACGCCCCGGCGTCGGCGCCCGCGGCGAGCCGTACGTCGTACTCGACGTGGTGCGGGTCGTCGGTGAGCGCGGCCCGGGTCGCGTCGTTGGAGGTGATCGCGTTCGGGTTGCCCTCGACGTCCTTGCCGACGATGGTGACGGTCAGGTGCCGGCCCTCCAGGTCGAGGGTGAGCCGGTCGCCGAGCCTGAGCCCGTGCTGGTCGAGGAAGGCCGGTCCGGCCGAGACCTCGTTCGGGCCGGTCGGCGGGCGGCCCTCGACCACCCGGAGCCACTTGCCGGCCCCGATGTCGTCGCCGCCGTAGAAGTCGCCGAAGACGGGCTGGGGGTAGCCGATCAGGCCCACCCGGACCAGCCCCCGGGTCACCACGCCCGCCGCGCCGGGGGTGGCGCGCAGCATCGCCTCGGTCTGGGCCGGGGTGAGCCGCGGTGCGGTCCGGTTGTCCGCGAAGTGGGCGGTCTGCACGTTGACGTGGGTGCTGTCGTCGGCCGGGGCCATGGTCCGGCTCAGGGTGCTGCTCACGCCGGTGGTCACCGTCACGGTGACCACGCCGAGCACGATCGCCGCCATGGTCAGCGCGGTCCGGGCGGGTCGGGCGAAGGGCTGGCCGAGGCCGAGGCTGACGGCGCGCGGCAGCCGGGTGCCGCCGAGCAGGCGCTGGACCTTCAGCCCTCGTCCGGTGCGCGGCGCGCTGCCCGCCGAGATGGCCTGGGCGGCGGAGAGCCGGTGCGCCCTGGAGGCCGGGACGAGTGCGGCGAGGGCGACCAGCAGGGGGACGCCGGCGAGGGTCGCGGCGGGCAGCCAGCCGGCCGGTTCGATCACGGCGACGCCGGTCATGATCCCGCTGAAGGCGGTCCGGAGGATCGGGAACGCCGCCGCCCAGCCGGCCGCCGTACCGAGGACGGTGCCGACGACCGCGGGCACCGAGACCATGGTCAGGTAGACGGTGACGACCTGGCGCGGGGTGAAGCCGATCGACTTCAGCACGCCGATGTGCCGGTAGCCGGAGACCACCGCGCCGCTCACCACGTTGCCGACGATGAGCGTGGCGACCACCAGGCCGAGCACGCCGAAGACGGTCATCAGCGGCAGGTAGGCGTCGGCGCCCGCGGAGAAGGCCTGCTTCAGCACCAGGTACGACTGCGCGCTGGTGAGCGCGTCGGCGGGCAGGCCCTCGGTGGCCGTGCCGAGGGATGCGGTGACCTGCCGCGCGGTGTCGGCGTCGGCGAAGCGGTAGAGCATCTGCCGTCCGGTGGGCTGCAGGTCGGCGGCCTGCCCGGGGGTGACCCAGCCGCCGGCGGACCGGCTCATGCTGGTGGCGAAGCCGACGACGGTGAGCTTCAGTCCCCGGTCGGTGGTGATCGGTTTGCCCAGCTGGCTCGTCGCGGAGCCGCCGAACGGCGAGTCGAGCACCACTTCGCCGGGAGCGGCGACCCAGCGCCCGGACAGGAGCTCGACCCGGTCCACCGGGCCGCCGGGGTCGGCCCGGCCGACCAGCGGCAGCGGGCCCGGCGGGCTGCCGGCCCAGTCGGTGGGGATCTCCACCACGACCTGGTCGAACGGCCCGGCGGCGGCCTCGACGCCCGGCCGGTGGGCGGTGGCGGCGAGCTGCTCCGCGGATGCCCTGCCGGCGTCGAAGGCAGCCACGACGTGCGCTCCGCGCTGGGCGCCGAAGGCGTCGTCGAAGGGGGCCCGGGCGGCGCTGATCACCGCGAGGGCGAGCAGCACGGTCGTGGTGGAGCAGAAGACCACCAGGCCGATCACGATGGTCTGGACCCTGCGGCGTTTCACCGCCGCGCGCGAGGCCCGCCAGACGGCTCCGCCGTTCACGACCGGGCCTCCAGCATCCGCTCGCGCGCCACCCGGCCGTCCGCCACTTCGACCAGCCGGCTGGCGCAGCGGGTGGCCAGGTCGGGGTCGTGGGTGACGATCAGCAGGGTCTGCCCGATCTGGTTGAGGTCGATCAGCAGGTCCATCACCTGCTCGCCGGAGCGGCTGTCCAGGGCGCCGGTCGGCTCGTCGGCGAGCAGCAGGGCCGGGCGGTTCATCAGTGCCCGGGCCACCGCGACCCGCTGGCGCTCGCCGCCGCTGAGCGCGGCCGGGTAGACGTCCTTGCGGTGCGCGACGCCGAGTTCGTCCAGCAGTTCCAGCGCGCGGCGGCGGGCCTGGCGGGCGGTGGTGCCGGTCAGCTGGGCGGCCAGGGCGACGTTGTCGAGGGCCGGGAGGTCGTCGATCAGGTTGAAGAACTGGAAGATCATCCCGATGTGCCGGCGGCGGAACAGCGCCAGGCCGGTCTCGTTCAGCCGGCCGAGGTCCTGGCCCTGCACCCGGACGGTGCCGGCGGTGGGCCGGTCCAGCCCGGCCACCATGTTCAGCAGGGTGGACTTGCCGCATCCAGAGGGGCCCATCACGGCGACCGCCTCGCCCGCCCGGATCCGCAGGTCGACGCCGTCGAGCGCCTTGGCGTCGCCGAACTCCTTGTGCACCCCGGACAGCTCGACGACGACCTGCGCGTCGTCCGGCCGGGAGGTCCCGTCGTGGTCGTTGCTCATGGTGGACGACGGTAGGGGCGGGCGCCCGGCCGGTACGTCCCACCCGGGGTGTAACCGCGGGCCGTCGTAGTACCGGGGATGTACGGGCGCGGCACCCCCGGATGATGTGGATCATGCCGTGACCTGGGAAGCTGACGCCGTGTGGGGAACGGAAGTGGAGTGGGTGTCCGTCGCGGTGGCCGGGGCGGCGTGCGCGGGGGCCGGCCGGCTGGCCGTGGCGCTCGCGCGGGCGCGCCGGCTGCACCGGTCGGCGATCGGCGAGCGCGGCTGGCTGCTGGAGCGGGAGCGGGAGAGCGCCGCCCGTACCGCCGTGGACGCCGAACGGGCCCGGATCGCCGCGGAGTTGCACGACATCGTCAGCCACAACGTGAGCCTGATGGTGGTGCAGGCCGGGGCGGCGCGCGAGGTGCTGGCCACCATGCCCGAGGAGGCGGCGGCGGCGATGGGCGCGGTCGAGGCCGCCGGGCGGGACGCGATGACCGAACTGCGGCACCTGCTCGGCCTGCTCGCACCCGCCGCGGACGGCGGCGAGGAGCCGGACGGGGGCGACTTCGCGCCGCAGCCGAGCCTGAGCCGGCTGAGCCCGCTGATCGACCGGTTCGCCTTCGCCGGGCTGCCGGTCGAGGTGCGGATCTCCGGCGAGCCCCGGCCGCTCCCGGCGGGCATCGACGTGACGGCGTACCGGATCGTCCAGGAGGCGCTGACCAACGCGCTCAAGCACGGGGACGGGGTGACGGCCGAGGTGACGGTGCGCTACGCGGACCACTACCTGCGGGTCGAGGTGCTCAACAGCGGGCCCAGCGTGCTCGCCGACGGCCCCGCCCCGGCGCCGCGCCCGGCCGACGGCACCGGGCGCGGGCTGCTCGGCCTGCGCGAGCGGGTCGCCGTGTACGGCGGGGACCTGGACGCCCGGCGCCGGCTCGGCGGCGGCTACCGGGTCCGCGCCCGCATCCCGCTGGACCGGCCGTGACCGGGCGCACGCCGTAAGGGAACTCACGCCGCGAGGGACCGCACACCTCGCGACGGGAAGAGCCGTGGAAGAGATCACTGTAGAGGGGGCACCGTGGGCGAGGACACCGTGGGCGAGGGCGCCGCGGCAGAGGGCACCGCGGCGGAGGTGCGGGACCCGGTGGCGGAGCGCCGCCCCCGGGTGGTGATCGCCGACGACCAGGAGCTGGTCCGCACCGGCTTCCGGATGATCCTGACCGCGCGCGGCATCGACGTGGTCGCCGAGGCCGGCGACGGCGAGGCGGCGGTGGCCGCCGCCGGCCTGCACCGGCCGGACGTCGCCCTGCTCGACATCCGGATGCCCGGCACGGACGGCCTGGAGGCCGCCCGCCGGATCCTCGCCCGGGTGCCGGGCTGCCGGGTGATCATGCTGACCACCTTCGACCTCGACCACTACGTCTACGCCGCCCTGGCCGCCGGGGCGAGCGGCTTCCTGCTCAAGGACGTCACCTCCGCCCATCTCGCCGCCGCCGTACGGCTGGTGGACACCGGGGACGCCCTGCTCGCGCCCTCGATCACCCGGCGCCTGGTCGAGCGCTTCGCGGCCGGCGCACCGCGTCCGGCTCCCGGCGCCGAGGGCCCGCCGCTGCACCGGGACCTCGCTCCGCTCACCCCGCGCGAGGCGGAGGTGCTCGCCCTGCTCGGACGCGGGCTCTCCAACACCGAGTTGGCGCGCGAGCTCACCCTCAGCGAGTCGACGGTGAAGACGCACGTGGCCCGGATCTTCGCCAAGTTGAACCTGCGCGACCGGGCGCAGGCGGTGGTCCTCGCCTACGAGACCGGCCTGGTCGCTCCGGGCGGCGGCTGATCCCCGACCTGCCCGCCCCAACTGGCCAGCCACAACAGGCCAGCCACAACAGGCCCGCCACAACAGGCAGTTCGCATGACAATCATGCAGCTCACTCATTAGAGCTAACTCCCCGTCGAATCGCCCTTTTTGCCAATCCATGGGGGAACATCTGCATGTCCGCGCCCGAACGGAAGAACCACCTCGGGCGGCATCACCCGGCATGACGAAGACAATTGGACAGGCCCGTGACCACCACCGCCCCCGTGTGGGACTGCCCCTTCCACCACACCGACGGCCTGGAGTTCGACCCCCTCCTCAAGCGGCTGCTCACCGAGGCCCCGATCGCCCGGATCCGGCTACCGCACGGCGAGGGCGAGGCCTGGCTGGCCACCCGCTACGAGGACGTCCGGGTGGTCACCACCGACCGCCGGTTCAGCCGCGCCGCGGGCATCGGCCGGGACCTGCCGCGGATGACGCCCGCCCCGATCGCCCAGGCGGAAGCGATCAACCTGATGGACCCGCCCGCCCACAACCGGCTGCGCCGGCTGGTCGCCCAGGGCTTCACCAACCGCCAGGTCGAACGGATGCGCCCGGCCACCCAGCGGATCGTCGACGGCTACTACGACGAGATGACCGAGCACGGCTCCCCCGCCGACCTGATGCACTTCCTGGCCGGCCGGCTCCCGCTCACCACCATCTGCGAGCTGCTCGACATCCCCGAGGCCGACCGCGCCGAACTGCGCGGCCACGCCGTCGCGATGATGCGGATGGGCCCGGGCAGCCGGGACGGCCAGGAGACCGCCAAGACCGCGCTGCGCGCCTACTTCGGCGAGCTGACCGCGGCCCGCCGCGCCGCGCCGGGCGAGGACCTGATCAGCGCCCTGGCCACCGCCCGCGACGGTGACGAACTGCTGGACGCCGACGAGCTGACCGTGATGGCGATGGTCCTGCTGGTCACCGGGCACGACACCAGCACCTACCAGCTCGGCAACATCACCCACACCCTGCTCACCCACCCCGAGCAGCTCGCCCGGCTCCGCGCCCGGCCCGAGATGCTGCCGCGCGCCCTGGAGGAGTTGCTGCGCTTCATCCCGTTCCGGCAGGGCGTCGGCATCGCCCGGGTCGCGACCGAGGACGTCGAGCTGGGCGGGGTGCTGATCCGGGCCGGCGAGGCGGTGCACGTCTCCTACCTGACCGCCAACCGCGACCCGGCGGTGTACGAGCGCCCCGACGAGCTGGACCTCGACCGCGGCGCACCCACCCACATGACCTTCGGGTACGGCCAGCACCACTGCCTCGGCGCACACCTGGCCCGGATGGAGCTGCAGGTCGCCATCGGCACCCTGCTGCGGCGCTTCCCCGGCCTGCGGCCGGCCGTCGACCCGGCCGAACTCGACTGGGACTCCGGCTCGATCTGGCGCTTCCCGCGCACCCTGCCGGTGGCCTGGTAGCCGCACCGCGCCGCACTGCGCCGCCCGTACCCGTTCCACGCATCCACCGGCCTGCCCCCAGGCCCCCAGGGGAGACCCACACACCCATGGCAACACTCTGCCGCCCCGCCGTCGCCGTGCCCGAGCACGTCATCACCCTCGGCGAGACCCTCGACCTCGCCCGCGCCCTGCACGCCGACCACCCCCAGCTCGGCCTGGCCCTGCGGCTGATCGAGAACACCGGGGTGCGGACCCGGCACCTGGTCCAGCCGATCGAGCGGACCCTCACCCACCCGGGCTTCACCCGCCGCAACGAGGTATACGAGCGCGAGGCCAAGCACCGCGTCCCCGAGGTGATCGAACGGGCCCTGGCGTACGCCGAGTTGACCGCCCGGGACATCGACCTGATGGTCTACGTGTCCTGCACCGGCTTCATGATGCCGTCGATGACCGCCTGGCTGATCAACACCATGGGCTTCCGCTCCGACACCCGCCAGGTGCCGATCGCCCAGCTCGGCTGCGCGGCCGGCGGGGCCGCCGTCAACCGCGCGCACGACTTCTGCCGCGCCTACCCGGGCGCCAACGTGCTCGTCGTCGCCTGCGAGTTCTGCTCGCTCTGCTACCAGCCGACCGACCTCGGCGTGGGCTCGCTGCTCTCCAACGGCCTGTTCGGCGACGCGGTGGCCGCCGTGGTGATGCGCGGGCACGGCGGGCACGGCGTCCAGATCGAGCGCAACGGCTCGCACCTCGTCCCGGGCACCGAGAACTGGATCTCCTACGGGGTGAAGGACACCGGCTTCCACTTCCAGCTGGACAAGCGGGTGCCCGGCACGATGGAGATGCTCGCGCCCGCGCTGCGCCGCCTGGCCGGCGAGCACGGCTGGGAGGTGTCCGGGCTCGGCTTCTACATCGTGCACGCCGGCGGCCCCCGCATCCTGGACGACCTGTGCCGCTTCCTCAACCTGGAACCGGCCACCTTCCGCTACAGCCGCGCCACGCTCACCGAACGCGGCAACATCGCCAGTGCCGTCGTGTTCGACGCCCTCGCCCGGCTGTTCGACGACGGCGGCGTGCCGGAGGGCACCACCGGACTGATCGCCGGCTTCGGGCCGGGCATCACCGCCGAGATCTCACTGGGGAGTTGGGTCGGCGCGCCGGCCGAGGCACCGCGCCCCCGCCGGCCGCGTGCCATCTCCACCTCCGACATCGCCCTCGTCCATCCGACCGTCCCCCGCCGTTTCCCGGCCGGCACTACGATCACCGAATGACCGATACCACGGACCGCACCGACGCCTCCGCCAGAGCCGCCGAACTCGCCGCCCGCTTCCCGGCGTTGCACGCGCCGCAGTACTGGAGCTGGGGGCGCTACGACGCGCAGTTCTCCACCGTGCTGCCGCCGGACGACCTGGTCACCAACATCCACCTGGTCGGCTTCGCGGACGGCGAGGTGGTGCTCTGCCGGGACGACCGGGACCACTGGTTCCTGCCCGGCGGCACCCGGGAGCAGGACGAGAGCATCGCCACCTGCCTGGAGCGCGAGCTGCGCGAGGAGGCGGGCGCCCGGCTGCTCGGCGAGCCGGGCTGGCTGGGTGCGCACCGCTGCCGCACCGACGACCCGGTGCCGTACCGGCCGTGGCAGCCGCACCCGGAGAAGGCCTGGCTGTGGGGCTGGGGAGAGGTCGCGCTGGAGTCCTCGCCGACCAACCCGGCCGACGGCGAGCAGGTGGTCGAGGTCCGTCCGGTGCCGGTCGCCGAGGCGCAGCGACTGCTGCTGACCGGGCACGACGCCTGGTGGGGCGAGCTGATCGGGCTCGCGGTGGAGCTGCGGCGGCGAGCCGGACTGGGCTGAGGCGCCGGTCGAGCGCGGCTATTCCCGCCGCCCCGGAAGATCACTGGAACGGACGAACATCGGAGCGCAATGTCCGTTTTGCGATGATATGACTCGGCCATGGACACCTACACGCTGGCCGCGGACTACCCGCTGCTCAACATCTTCTGGACGATGTTGGAGCTGTTCCTGTGGATCCTCTGGTTCTTCCTGCTCTTCAAGATCATCACGGACATCTTCCGCAGCCACGACCTCGGCGGCTGGGGCAAGGCCGGCTGGCTGGTCCTGGTGATCCTGCTGCCCCTGATCGGCGTGCTCATCTACCTGATCGCCCGCGGGCAGTCGATGACCAAACGCGACATGGAACAGGCCAAGGAGAACCAGGCCGCGTTCCAGGCCTACGTCCGTGACGCGGCAGCGTCCGGACCGGGCGGCGGCGGCAGCCACGTCGACGACCTGGCGAAACTGGCGGACCTGAAGGAGAAGGGCGCCATCTCCGACGAGGAGTACCAGCAGGCCAAGGCGAAAATCCTGGCCTGAACGCCCCGACGGGCACCACGGCCGGGGGCCGGTGGACGCGACCTGCGTCCACCGGCCCCCGGCCGTGTCCCGGTACGGCCGTCGTCGGTACGGCCGTCCCGGTACGGCCGTCGTCCGTCCGTCCCGGCTCAGCGCCGCCCGGAGCGCCGGTCGCCGGAGCCGCCGTCGCCACCGGCCAGGCCGGCCCGGCGCAGCGCGTCCGCCATGGCGCTGTTGGCCGGAGCCGAGGAGCCGCCGGAGCCGCCCCGGTCACCCCGATCGCGCCCGCCCTGGCCGCCACCGCGCCGGTCCTGACCGCCGCGGCCGCCCTGACCGCCCTGACCGGCGCCGCGCCGCTCCTGGCGCGGCGGGCGGGCCTGCCGCTCGCCGCGGTCCCCGCGGTCGCCGCCCCGGTCGCCGCGCTCGCGCCCGACCTCGTCGTCCAGCCGCAGGGTGAGCCCGATCCGCTTGCGCGGCACGTCCACCGAGACCACCCGGACCTTCACGATGTCGCCGGGCTTGACCACCTCGCGCGGGTCCTTGACGAAGGTCCTGGACAGCGCCGAGACGTGCACCAGCCCGTCCTGGTGGACGCCCACGTCCACGAAGGCCCCGAAGGCCGCGACATTGGTGACCACGCCCTCCAGCACCATGCCGACCTCCAGGTCGCCGATCTTGTCGACGCCCTCCTTGAAGGTCGCGGTGCGGAAGGCCGGGCGCGGGTCGCGGCCGGGCTTGTCCAGCTCGCCGAGGATGTCGGTGACGGTCGGGACGCCGAAGGTCTCGTCGGCGAAGTCCGCGGGCTTCAGCGCCCGCAGCGCGGCGCCGTTGCCGATCAGAGCGCGCAGCTCCCCGCCGGTCGCGGCGAGGATGCGGCGCACCACCGGGTAGGCCTCGGGGTGCACGCTGGAGGCGTCCAGCGGGTCCTCGCCGCCGGGGATGCGCAGGAAGCCCGCGCACTGCTCGAAGGCCTTGGGGCCGAGCCGGGCGACGTCCTTGAGCTGCTTGCGGGTGCGGAACGGGCCGTTGGCGTCGCGGTGGGCGACGATGTTGTCGGCGAGCGTGCCGGTGATGCCGGAGACCCGGGTGAGCAGCGGCGCCGAGGCGGTGTTGACGTCCACGCCGACGGCGTTCACGCAGTCCTCGACCACGGCGTCCAGCGAGCGGGAGAGCTTCACCTCACTCAGGTCGTGCTGGTACTGGCCGACGCCGATCGACTTGGGGTCGATCTTGACCAGTTCGGCCAGCGGGTCCTGCAGGCGGCGGGCGATCGAGACCGCGCCGCGGATCGACACGTCCAGCTCCGGCAGCTCCTGCGAGGCGAACGCGGAGGCCGAGTAGACCGAGGCGCCGGCCTCGCTGACCATCGCCTTGGTGAGCTTCAGCTCGGGGTGGCGCTTGATCAGGTCCTCGCCCAGCTTGTCGGTCTCCCGGGAGGCGGTGCCGTTGCCGATGGCCACCAGGTCGACGTCGTGCTTCTTCGCCAGCGCGGCCAGGGTGTGCACGGCCGCGTCCCACTTGTTGGCGGGCTGGTGCGGGTAGATCGTGTCGTAGGCGACGACCTTGCCGGTGGCGTCGACCACGGCGACCTTCACCCCGGTGCGGAAGCCCGGGTCCAGGCCCATGGTGGCGCGGGTGCCGGCCGGGGCGGCGAGCAGCAGGTCGCGCAGGTTGGCGGCGAAGACGCGCACCGCCTCCTCCTCGGCCTCCGCGCGCAGCCGGGCGCGCAGGTCGATGCCGAGGCGCACCAGGATCCGGGTGCGCCAGGCCCAGCGCACGGTGTCGCCGAGCCACTTGTCGGCCGGGCGGCCGCGGTCGGCGATGCCGAAGCGGGCGGCGATCCGCTGCTCGTAGTCGCTCCCGCCGGGCAGGTCCCCTTCGGACTCGCCGTCGTAGGGCGAGAGTTCGAGGTCGAGCACCTCCTCCTTCTCGCCGCGCAGCATCGCCAGGATGCGGTGCGAGGGGAGCTTGGTGTACGGCTCCGCGAAGTCGAAGTAGTCGGCGAACTTGGCGCCGTCCTGCTCCTTGCCGTCGCGGACGGTGGCGACCACGCGGCCTCGGGTCCACATCCGCTCGCGCAGCGAGCCGACCAGGTCGGCGTCCTCGCCGAAGCGCTCGACCAGGATCGCGCGGGCGCCCTCCAGGGCCGCCGGGGCGTCCGCCACCGACTCGTTGAGGTACCCGGCGGCGAGCGTCGCCGGGTCCTGCGCGGGGTCGGCGAGCAGGGTGTCGGCCAGCGGCTCCAGCCCGGCCTCCCGGGCGATCTGCGCCTTGGTGCGCCGCTTCGGCTTGAACGGCAGGTAGATGTCCTCCAGCCGCGCCTTGGAGTCGGCGGCCAGCACCCGGGCGCGCAGCGCGTCGTCCAGCTTGCCCTGGGACTCGATCGACTCCAGGACGGCCGCCCGGCGCTCCTCCAGTTCGCGCAGGTAGCGCAGCCGTTCCTCCAGGCCGCGCAGCTGGGCGTCGTCGAGCGAGCCGGTGACCTCCTTGCGGTAGCGGGCCACGAACGGGACGGTCGCGCCGCCGTCGAGCAGGTCGACGGCCGCCTTCACCTGCCCCTCGCGGACGCCCAGTTCCTCGGCGATCTTGCGTTCGATCGCCTGCTGGCCCTGGCGGGCCGCCTGTTCGACTGGCGTGGTCACGAAGCCGGTCACCTTCTCCTTCAGTGCTTTCGCCGTACGCCCTGCATTCTGGCAGGTGCCGACGACGACGCCCGGCCGCACCCGTGGCGGCCGGGCGTGGCGCGCCCGGCCGGCGGCCCCGGGCGGGCCGCCGACGGCCCCAAGAAGGCTCAAGCGATGCCCAGTTGCCCCTGCATAGCCTGGCGGGCATGGACACTCTGGACGCTGCCGCCGAGTTGGAGCGGCTCGCCGCCGCCAAGTACCTGCTGTTCACCACCTACCGGAGGAACGGCACCCCGGTGGCCACCCCGGTCTGGGTCGCGCGGGACGGCGACGCGCTGGTCTTCACCACGGTGACGAAGACCGGCAAGGTCAAGCGCCTGCGCAACCGCTCGGACGTACTGGTCGGCCCGAGCGACATCCGCGGCAACCTGCTCGGCGCGCAGGTCCCGGCCACGGCCGTGCTCGACCCGGTCCGGGCGCCCGCCTACCGCAAGCTGCTGCGCCGCAAGTACGGGCTGCTGTGCGCGATCGCGCTGACCGCGAACGTGCTGCGGTTCGGCAAGGACGGCACGATCGGGGTGCGGGTCACCCCAGCGTGAGCGAGTCGCTGGGCCGGCCGTCGGCGGCGAGGTCGATCACCTTCGTCGTGCTGCCGCTCGTCAGCCGGACCCGGTCCGGGCCGTCCCAGGCGGCGTCGATCTCGTCGTCGTAGCGGAAGCCCGCGTGGGCGATCGGCCAGCGGCGGGCGGTCAGGCCGGTGCCCTGGTCGACGAAGACCCACTGGGCGGTGCTGAGCATCCCGGGCTCCTCCTGCCGGACGATCCGGCGGTCGGAGCGGTCGGGTGCCCGCTGCGTCCCGGTGTCGTACGGGGCGTCCAGGAAGAGCCACAGCGGCACCGTCGCCACGGCCGCCAGCAGCACGCCGACGCCCAGGACCACCCGGATCCAGGCCCGCCAGGTGACGCAGTACAGCACCACCAGCAGCAGCGGCAGCGCGGCGGTGAACAGCAGCAGCGGCCGGTCGAACCAGCCGCGCAGCACCAGCAGGCCGCCCGGGCGCTCGCTGTACCGCCCGACCGCGCCCAGCAGGACGAGCAGCGCGAGCGCCGCCGACGCCGCGCGCAGGGCCCGACGCTCGCCCGCCGTCTGCTGACTGATCACCATGTCGTCAGCCTACAAGTCAGCGCAGTTGGGGAATACGGCTGAACGGAAACGATCGGCGCTGTACGCTGCCGGGCATGTGCGCTGCCACCCGGATGCACCCCGACGAGCCGGTGGTCGACGCGGCCCTGGTGAGGCGTCTGATCTCCGCCCAGTTCCCGCAGTGGGAGCACCTTCCGATCACCCCGGTCGGCTCCGCGGCGGCGGACAACGCGATGTTCCGCCTCGGGCCCGAACTCGCCGTCCGGCTGCCCCGGGTGGAGTGGGCGGCGGGCGACCTCCGCCGGGAACGCCAGTGGCTGCCCCGGCTGGCGCCGCGGCTCCCGCTGCCGATCCCCGCCCCGCTCGCCGTCGGCCGGCCCGCCGCGGGCTACCCGTGGGAGTGGGCGGTGCTGCACTGGATCGACGGCGTCAACCCGGCCGTCGGCACCCTCGCCGCACCCGACGCGCTGGCCCGCGACCTGGCCGGCTTCGTCAACGCCCTGCGCGCCGTCGACCCGGCCGACGCCCCCGCCGGCCACCGCAGCGTCCCGCTCGCCTCCCGCGACGGCGCGACCCGCGCGGCCATCGCCCAGCTCGCCGGCTCGATCGACACCGCGGCCGCGACCGCGCTGTGGGACAAGGCCCTGCGCCTGCCCGACCACGCCGGACCGCCGCAGTGGATGCACGGCGACCTCACCCCAGGCAATCTGCTGCTCTCCCGGTCCGGCCGGCTCGCCGCCGTCATCGACTTCGCGCTGATGGGCGTCGGCGATCCGACCGCCGACCTGATCGCCGCCTGGAACCTGCTGCCGGCCGCCGCCCGCCCCGCCTTCCGCGCCGCTCTGCGCGCCGACGACGCGATGTGGGCCCGCGGCCGCGCCTGGGCCTTCTCCATCGCCCTGGTGACGATCCCGTACTACCGTCACACCGACGCGGCCCTGACCGCCAACGCCCGCCACGTCGTCCGCGAGGTGCTCGCCGACCGCAGCGTCTGACCGCTCCCCCGCAACGGCCCGCCGCTCCCGGGGGGCCGTCGCTCCCCAGGGGGCCGCGGGCGGCGGCCAAGGCGTCCGCGAGGTCGGTCGGCGCGGGCCGCGCGGCGGCCGGGCACCGGCGCGCCGACCGGGTAAAAAACCTTCCCGAGTCAAGATCCTCTGCTAGCCTGGACCCATGACTGGACTGCGCGAGCGCAAGAAGGAGCAGACCCGGCGGGCCATCTCCGAGGCAGCCATCGCGCTCTTCCTGGAGCGCGGGTTCGACCAGGTGTCGGTGGCGGAGGTCGCGGCGGCCGCCGAGGTCTCCAAGCCGACGCTGTTCTCCTACTTCCCCAGCAAGGAGGACCTGGTCGTCCACCGCTTCGCCGACCACCAGGAGCAGGCGGCCGACGTCGTCCGCAACCGGCTCGCCGGCGAACCGGTGCTCGACGCCCTGCTCAGGGACTTCCTGACCGGCCTCACCCGGCGCGACCCCGTCACCGGCCTCAACGACCACCCCGCCGTCCTCGCCTTCACCGCCCTCGTGTACGGCACCCCGAGCCTGGCCGCCCGGGTCGGCGCGTACGTGTCCCGCGCCGAACGCTCCCTGGCCGACGCCCTCTGCGGGGTCCCCGAACTCCCCGAACCCCGCGCGCTCACCGCCGCGCTGCTCGCCGCCCAGGTCACCGCCACCCAGCGCGTCCTGGCCCTGCACAACTGGCAGCGCATCCAGGAGGGCGGCCGCACCGCCGACGACCTGCACGCCGAGGCCGCCGGCGACGCCACCCGCGCCTTCGACCTCCTCGCCCACGGCTACGGCCACCCCGCCCCCGGGCGAGACGGCTGAACCGATGGACCGCTGAGCGGTTGTACGGTTGAACGGTTGAACGGCTGGCTAGAGTGCCGCGCATGACAACGCGTCACCACAGCTTCGATGCCCTGCACAACTTCCGCGACCTGGGCGGGTACCCGGCCGCCGGCGGACGGTCCGTACGGTGGGGCCTGCTCTACCGCTCCGACTCGCTCGGCAAGCTCTCCTCCCCCGCCGACCTCGACCGGCTGCGGGCCCTCGGCGTCCGGACCGTGATCGACCTGCGCTACCCCTGGGAGATCGCCGCCAAGGGCCGGGTCCCCGAGGTCGACGGGCTGGAGTACCACAACCTGTCGATCGAGCACCGCCCGTACGACCAGGCCGAGATCGACCCGGAGCTCGACCCCTGGCGCTACCTCGCCGACCGCTTCGCCGAGGTCGCCGAGGACGGGGTGAAGGAGATCCGGCAGGTCCTGGAGGTGATCGCCGCCGCCGACGCCCCGGTGGTCTTCCACTGCGCCTCCGGCAAGGACCGCACCGGGCTCATCGCGGCCCTGCTGCTCACCCTGCTCGGCGTCGGCGAGGACGACATCGCCGCCGACTTCGCCCTCACCGAGCTCGCCACCCCGCACTTCGTCGCCGAGTGGCACGCCGCCCACCCCGACCGCACCCTGCGCTGGCCCGGCTACGGCCGCGCCCCGGAGGCCGTCATCCGCCTCACGCTCGCCGACCTCGCCGCCCGCCACGGCTCGGTCGAGGCCTACCTCAGCGGCACCCTCGGCATCGACCGGGGCCAGGCCGACGCCCTGCGCGCCCGGCTGCTGACCGACTGAACGGCAGCCGAGGAGCGGTAGAGGATCGCTGAGGGGAACCGCCGAGGACCGGCCGCGCGGGAAGTCGGCCGGTCCGACTTCCCGCGCAGGCGATAACTCGCTGGCAGGCGGCGGTGGTTGCAGGCGACGATGCGGACATGACCGAACACCCCGCACGATGGACCGAGGCGACCGTCCACCCCGACATGTGGGCCGACCCGGACGACGACCCCCGCAACAGCGACGGGCCGAGTCCGGACGGCGAACTCGGCCCGCTGATCGACTGTCTGACGAACTACCGGCTGACCCTGCGGATGAAGTGCGAGGGGCTGGACGCCGAACAGCTGGCCCGCCGCTCGGTGCCGCCGTCGACGATGTCGCTGCTGGGGCTGGTGCGCCACCTGGCCGAGGTCGAGCGCGACTGGCGCAACTGGGTCACCGGCGGCGAGCGGCTCCCGAAGCTCTACGGGCCGCGGGACGCGGACTTCGACGGCGCGGTGGCCGAACCGGCCGTGGTGGAGGCCGCGTTCCGGGACCTGGAACGCGAACAGGCCGCGACCGACGCCCTGCTCAGCGGGTTCCCGGACCTCGGCGAGCGACTCGGGAAGGACGGCATCGCCGTCCGGGAGCTGCTGGTGCACCGGATCGACGAGTACGCCCGGCACTGCGGGCACGCCGACCTGCTGCGCGAGTGCGTCGACGGCCGGGTCGGCCAGTAGGCCCCGGACCGTCGCGGCCTCAGCGGCGACGCCCCCGGGCCGGCCGCCCGCCCTTGCCGGGCCCGGACCGGGGCTTCGCCGCCGGGCGCGCCGCCGCGGGCACCGCGGTGTCGGGCCAGTGGGCCGGGCGGGTGAGGCCGGCCGGGAGGCGGGTGGCGGAGTCGCCGCGGGCGGCGTGGAGCTGGGCCTGGGTGAGGAAGAGCGCCGTGCTGAGGTCGGCGCCGGCCAGGTCGGTGTCGCGCAGGTCGGCGCCGATCAGATCGGCCAGGCGCAGGTCCGCGCCGGAGAGGTCGGCGGCCACCAGCAGGGCTCCGCGCAGGTTCGCGCCCCGCAGGTCGGCACCGCGCAGCCGGGCGCCGAAGAGGTCACCGCCGCGGTGCTCCCGGCGGTTCGGGACACCGGCGCGGACGAGTTCGCCGGCGCGCAGCAGGAGTTCGCTGACGCGCTGCCGGTGGGCCGGGACGTCGAGGGCGAGGATCTCCTCGGGGGTGCCGCCGGCCAGCCGGTCGGTCTCCTCCAGGGCCTGCCGCAGCTCGGGGTGGACGGCGCGGGCGGGCTCGAAGGTGAGCGCCTCGGTCAGGTACCGGAGGAGTTCGTGCAGCTGCCGGACGACCGGGAAGACCTCGAACATCGGCCCGGCGCTGTCCGGCTCCTCGCGCCAGCTGCGCCCGCCGAAGGTCACCTGGGAGACCCTCTGCCCGGCGCCGAAGCAGTCGTAGACGGTGCAGCCCTGGAAGCCGCTGTCGCGCAGGCGCGCGTGGATGCCGCAGCTGAAGTCGGCCTGCAGGTTGCGGCACGGGCTCCCGGCGGCCTTGTTCACGGCGAAGTCGGACCCGGCGGCGAACGGCAGCGCGACGCAGCAGAGCCCGAAGCAGCTGCTGCAGTCGGACCGGAGCGGGGTCGGCTCGGCCGCCGTGGGGTCCTGCGGCGACTCGGTCTCGCGCACGTTCCGGGGTCCTTCCAGCCGGGCGCCGGTGCGGCGCCGTGAACCCCGAAATCCTACTGGGCAGACCACCCCCATCGCCGGTAAGGTGTGAAAAGCATCAGAGGCTGTTACATGCAACGAGGTGGGCATCATGCAGGAGCCGGACACCAGGGAACTGGTCCGGATGTGGATCTCGGGCTGGGTCGTGTCGCGCGGCGCCGCCGAGCCGGTCGACCAGCCCTGGGGCTGGAGCATCGACGTCGGCTCACCGACCGGGGAGGTGGGCCGGCACGTGCTGCCCGAGCCGACCGAGGCCGAGGTCCGCAAGATCGCCGAGGCCACCACCGCGCCGACCACCTGGCTGAAGCTGTTCGCCGAGGACGCCACCGTACTCCCCTGGCTGGGCCCGCAGTGGCGGCAGGACCAGCCGGGCTTCCTGATGAGCGTCCCGCTCGCCCCCGAGCGGCCGGCGGCCCCGGCCGGCCACACCGTCACCACCTGGGAGCGCGGCGGCGTCATCCGGACGATGGTGCGCACCGAGGACGGGCACCTGGCGGCGCGCGGCCAGGCCGGCCTGGCCGGACCGGTCGCCGTGCCCGACCAGATCACCACCGCGCCCGGGTTCCGCCGCCGGGGCCTGGGCGCCCTGGTGATGCGCACGCTGCAGTCCGCCGCGTACGAGCGGGGCGCGCGCACCGGCGTGCTGGTCGGCACCCCGGATGGACAGGCGCTCTACACCGCGCTTGGCTGGACCACCCACTCCCCCATGGCGAGCCTGGTCCTGGACCCGACCGACCCGCAGGCCCAGGACTCGTAGGGGTCCGGCTCGTAGGGGTCACGGCTCCCTGGAGTCAGGACTCGTGCGAGTCAGGACTCCTGGGAGTACGGCAGGAGTTCGGCCCGCTTCGGCGGGCGCCCGTCGCCGGAAGAGCGGCCGGTGAGGCGGCGGCCGACCCACGGGCCGAGGTGGGTGCGCAGCCAGCGGGCGTCGGCGCGCAGGCGCTCGGTCCGGCCGGGCGGGGCGGCGACGGGCAGCGGGGCGCGCCAGTCGAAGGCGGCCGGGCGGCCGAGCGCCTCCAACACGCCCTCGGCGACCCGCCGGTGCCCCTCGGGCGAGAGGTGCAGCCGGTCCTCGGCCCACAGCCGGCGGTCGTCGAAGCAGGGCGCGGAGAAGAGGTCGACCACCGCGAAGCCGTCCTGGCGGCCGAGCTCCTGCACGAAGGCCTTCATCCGCAGGATGGTGGGCAGCAGCCGGGCGCTGCCCGCCATCCTGCGGGTGGGGTCGGTGCTGGTGAACAGGACCACGGTGGCGCCACCGGCCCGCAGCTCGCGGGCGCAGTCGCCGAGCAGTTGCTCGACCCTCTCGATGTCGCAGCCGGGGCGCAGCACGTCGTTGAGACCGCCGGCCAGGGTGACCAGGTCGGCGCCCATGGCGGCGGCGGGGGCGAGCTGCTCGTCGTGGATCTGCCCGATGAGCTTGCCGCGGACGGCGAGGTTGGCGTACCGGAAGTCCCCGTCGGCGCGCTCCGCCGCCAGCGCCGAGGCGACCCGGTCGGCCCAGCCGCGGTAGTGGCCGTCGGGCAGCAGGTCGTCGCACATGCCCTCGGTGAAGGAGTCGCCGAGGGCGACGTAGCCGGCGTAGCTGCGATGGGTGGTGGGCACGGGCGGGGGCCTCCGCTCTCCTGGGACGGCTTCGCGGTCCGACGATCGTACGTGCGCGTCGGTGCGGCTCCGCAGTCAGGCCCCTGACCTCGGTGCTCATCGGGCGTCGACCGTTCGTTTATCGGCCCGCGCCATCCTGGGCGCACGGGGCGGCGGCCGGCGACGGGGGCCTTGCCGCTGCCCCCGCTCACCCGCCACGCGCCCACCGCGCCCACCGCGCCCACCGCACCCAAGGGGCCATCGGGCCACCGCGCCACCGCGCCACCGCGCCGCCGAGCCGTCGCGCTGCCGGGCCGCCGGGCCACCGGCTCGTCAGAGCGCGACGGCCGCCTCGTCCCCCGCCTTGCGGGGCGTGAACCAGTGCTCGCGCACGGCGTCGGTGGGCCGCTGCTCGCCGAGCGCGGCCAGGCCCCACTCCCCCAGCGCCTCGATGACCGGTCGCAGTTCGCGCCCGCGCTCGGTGAGCTCGTAGACCGTCGCGTTGGCCGGCCGTTCCAGTCGCCGCCGCGCGACCAGGCCCTCGCCCTCCAGCTGCTTGAGCCGGGTGGCCAGGATGTCGGTGGAGACGCCGGGCAGGTCGGCGTGCAGGTCGGTGTAGCGGCGCGGGCCGGCCAGGAGTTCACGGACGATCAGGAGGCTCCAGCGCTCCCCCACCGCGTCCAGGGCGCGGGCGACGGCGCAGTACTGGTCGTAGCTTCGGCGTGACATGTGGATCAGCATAGCCAAGAGGTTGGACTTTCCAAGTGCCAACTTGGTAGAACAAAGCAGAAGCAACGGAGCGGTGGTGACGGTCGGGAGGCCGCAGATGGAGTTTCGGCAGTCCAGCAAGCTGAATGACGTGTGCTACGAGATCCGCGGTCCGGTGGTCGACCAGGCCAACGCCCTGGAGGAGGCCGGGCACACCGTGCTGCGGCTGAACACCGGCAACCCGGCCCCGTTCGGCTTCGAGGCGCCCGAGGAGATCGTCCAGGACATCATCCGCAACCTGCCCAAGGCGCACGGCTACAGCGACTCCCGCGGCATCCTGCCGGCCCGCCGCGCGGTGGTGCAGTACTACCAGCAGCGCGGGGTCCAGGGCGTCGACGTCAACGACGTCTACCTCGGCAACGGCGCCTCCGAGCTGATCCAGATGGCCGTCACCGCACTGGTGGACGACGGCGACGAGGTGCTCGTGCCGATGCCCGACTACCCGCTGTGGACGGCGGTGGTCCGGCTGGCCGGCGGCAAGGCCGTGCACTACCTGTGCGACGAAGAGGCCGAGTGGTACCCGGACCTGGACGACATCGCCGCCAAGATCACCACCCGCACCAAGGCGATCGTCGTCATCAACCCCAACAACCCCACCGGCGCGGTCTACCCGAAGGAACTGCTGGAGGGCATCCTCGACCTGGCCCGCCGCCACCAGCTGATGGTCCTGGCCGACGAGATCTACGACAAGATCCTCTATGACGGCACCGAGCACCACTGCCTGGCCGCCCTCGCGGACGACGTGCTCACCCTCACCTTCAACGGCCTCTCCAAGTCCTACCGGGTGGCCGGCTTCCGCAGCGGCTGGCTGGTCGTCTCCGGCCCCAAGCAGCACGCCACCGACTACCTGGAGGGCCTCACCATGCTCTCCGGCATGCGGCTGTGCCCCAACGTGCCCGCCCAGTACGCCGTCCAGGCCGCGCTCGGCGGTCACCAGTCCATCAACGACCTGGTGCTGCCCGGCGGCCGGCTCACCGAGCAGCGCGACATCGCGGTCCGGGCGCTCAACGAGATCCCCGGCGTCAGCTGCGTCAAGCCCAAGGGCGCCCTGTACGCCTTCGCCAAGCTGGACCCGGCGGTGCACCGGATCGTCGACGACGAGCAGTTCGTGCTGGACCTGCTGCTGCGCGAGAAGATCCACGTCGTCCAGGGCACCGGCTTCAACTGGCCCCGCCCGGACCACTTCCGCTTCGTCACCCTGCCCCGCGCCGACGACCTGGAGACGGCCGTCAACCGGATCGGGCGCTTCCTGGCGACGTACCGCCAGAGCTGAGCCCCTACCCTCGCACCCATGACCGTCCTGCGCTCGATCGCCCTGTTCGTCCTCGCCGCGCTCGCCGAGATCGGCGGCTGCTGGCTGGTCTGGCAGAGCGTGCGCGAGCAACGGCCTTGGTGGCTGGCCGGGTTGGGCGTGGTGGCGCTCGGCGCGTACGGCTTCGTCGCGGCGCTGCAGCCGGACAGCCAGTTCGGCCGGGTGCTGGCGGCGTACGGCGGGGTGTTCGTGGCCGGCTCGCTGCTCTGGGGCGTGCTCGTCGACGGCTTCCGGCCGACCCGCTACGACGTGGCGGGCGCGCTGATCTGCCTGGCCGGGGTCGCCGTCATCATGTACGGCCCCCGGCGCTGACCCGCCGGACGACCGGCCACCGCGGACGCACCGGTGCCGCGGTGTCGGGCTTCCGACACCGCGGCACCGGTGCGACCGCCCGGGACTACCAGCCCCAGCCGCCGCCCTCGCCGTCGTCGTCGCGGCCGGAGTCCCAGCCCTCGCCGACCTTGCGCAGGATGGTGTAGTTGTCGATCTGCGTGCCGTCCTCGGCCAGCGCGGTGACCTTCATGGTCGACTTCTGGCCCAGGTGGGCCGGGGTGACATCGACCTTGATGAAGGAGTAGCCGGTGTAGCGCACCCGCGACCACTGGATGGTCTCGGGGGTCTTCACCCGGCCCTTGCTCCAGTAGTACGTGGTGACCTCGTCCTGGTGGTTCTCGTGCCCCTCGTAGGTGTCCGGCGCGTCGAACTTGTACAGGCTGCGGCCGGCCGCGCCCGCGGTCACGTAGACCACGCCGTCCTTCTCGGGCTCGATGGTGGCGCCGCTCGGCACCTGCTTCGAGACCTTGTTGCCGAGGATGGCGTCGGTGCGCTCGTAGATGTGGTTGTGGCCGTTGATGACCAGGTCCACCCGGTACTTCTCGAACAGCGGCACCCAGGCCTCGCGGACACCGCCCTCGGAGGCGTGCGCGACGGTGGTGGAGAAGGCGCAGTGGTGGAAGAAGACCACGACGAAGTCGATGGTCTCGTCGCTGCGCAGGTCCTTGAGGGTGCGCTCCAGCCACTTGGTCTGCTTGCCCGCCGAGAGGCCCAGGTTGGCCGGGATCTCGTAGGAGACGTCGTTGGCGTCGAGGGAGATCACGCCGACGTTCTTGTAGCGGAAGGTGTAGACGCCCGGGACGGTGCGCGGGTCCGGACCGTTGTTCGGCAGGTAGAAGCGGGTGTTCTCGCCGCCGTAGCCGTTGGGCGAGTACCAGGCCTCGATGTCGTGGTTGCCGTAGGAGACCATCCACGGGATCTCGGCGGCGACCGTCTCGGTCTGGACCAGGAAGTCGTCCCAGGTCTTCGCGTTGTAGACGGACTTGTCCGGGTCGGTGCCGGAGCCGGCCGGGTCGGCGTAGCAGATGTCGCCGGCGTGCAGGTGGAAGGACGGCTTCTGCGCCTTGATGATGTGGTCGTTGCCGGCCGCGTGGGCGCTGACGCCCTGGTCACCGAAGGCGGTGAAGGTGAACGGCTCGTACACCTTGCCCCAGCGGTGGTCGCGGGAGGGCGCGGTGCGGAAGGTGTGCAGGGTGGAGATCTGCTGCTGCGACGCGGGGTCGAAGCCCTCGTGGCCGACGCCGTAGTAGTACGTGGTGTCGGGGTGCAGGTCCTCCAGCGCCACGTGCAGGTAGTACTGGTCCACCGGCTGGCTGCCCGGGGTCAGCGCCGGGGTGTGCAGCGCGCGGACCTCGGCCTGCACCTTGTGGCTGAGCTCCCACGGGGTCTTGCCGAAGCGCAGGAACGGCTTCTTGACCGGCGCCGGGACCTGCCAGGAGATGCGGAACTGGGTGTCCGGCTCGGGGCCGAACTGGAGGTGGCGGCCGACCGGCGCGACCAGCGAGCCGTCGATGCCGTCCGTCGTGCCGCCCGTCAGCAGCTGCGGGCCGGCCGGCGCCGCGAAGGCGGTGCCGCTGCCCAGGGCACCGCCGACGGCGACGGCACCGACGGTCACGGCACCGGCGCGCAGCATCCGGCGGCGGGAGAAGCGGGCCCGCAGGTACTCGTGCTGCTCGGCCATGCTCATGCGGTCGGCAAGCTTGGCCGGCACGCCCATGTTGGGGATATCCATGCGCGGGACTCTGTCAGCGGCGCGTGGATCTGACGCGGACGCCCGGTGAACGGGCCGCAGCGTGTCCCCCATTCGAACACCAATGTTCGACCATGGTTCGGTAAAGGGCGTGTCCGCGTCGATCCGACGCCGGATCATGGCCCCCGCCGACCGGTCCACTTGAGTCCGTGTCGGCGCGGCCTCCCCCGGTGGGAACGGCGTACCGGAGGGGCAGGCGGGTCAGGAGGGCTCGTCCCACTGCGTGGCGGTGCGGTTCCCGGTGCCGTCGCAGGTGCGGCAGATCTCGTCCCGGTAGGCGTGCTTGGCGCCGGTCGCGTCCACCCGGTAGCGCACGTACACCCCGGTGCCGTCGCACAGGAAGCAGTTGCCGCCCCCGCCGCCCACCTCGGTGGTGCCGGTGCCCTGGCAGGTCCGGCAGTTGAGGCCGGCGGTCCGTCCGGTGCCCGCGCAGATGCGGCAGACCGTCGTCATCGTCTTCCTCCCTGGCGCGGAACGGCTCGGTGCCACCGGTCATGCTAGTGGTGCGGACCGCCGGACTACCCCGGGACGACCATATGACGATCGGTCAGGTCGGGCCCGGCGGCGGACACTACTCCGACAGGCCCTCGCGGACCCGCCGGGAGACCGAGATCAGCTGGAGGTCGAGCAGACCGGGCGGCTCGGCGAGCCCGGGGCCGCCCGCGCGCACCCAGGCGGCTATGTCGTCGATCATCTCGTCCATCAGGACGAAGCCGAGCCAGACCGGCCGCCCGCCCGCGGCCCGACCCTCGCTGGAGGGCCCGACCACCACCACGTTGGACTGGCTGCACACGTCCAGGCACTTGACGGCACGGACCCGGCCCGCCGCCCCCACCGCCGTCCGCAGCCGCTCGTACTGCCCCGCGTGGTCCACCCCGGGGTGCTTCGCCTCGGTGCCGCAGCAGCAGCCGCGGCAGACGGTCACGGTCACCGGGGAGCCGGCGCCCCGCTTCCGGTCGTGGTCCCGGGCGCCGTCACGGTCACGGTCTCGGCGGCTCATCGGTTCTGGATACCCCTCGTGGTCGGCGGCGCGCTCTGCACCGGCACTGTACCCGCCGGTCAGGGGCCGCCCACCAGGCCTGACGCCCCGTGCCCCCGGGCGGGCCACCGTCGAACCGCCCGCCGCCGCACCGACCGCCGTCGAACCGCCCGCCGCCCGCCGCCCGCCGTCGAACTGCCCGCCGTCGAACTGCCCGCCGCCCGCCGGCTATCCGACCGCCTGCGCCGCGGCCCGCCCCGCCGTACGGCCCGAGAACAGGCACCCGCCCAGGAACGTCCCCTCCAGCGAGCGGTAGCCGTGCACGCCCCCGCCGCCGAAGCCCGCCGCCTCGCCCGCCGCGTACAGGCCCGGCAGCACCTCCCCGTCCGGCCGCAGCACCCGGGAGGACAGGTCCGTCTCCAGCCCGCCCAGCGACTTGCGGGTCAGGATGTTGAGCCGCACGGCGATCAGCGGGGCGGCGCCGGGGTCGAGGATGCGGTGCGGGGCGGCGGTGCGCACGAGCTTGTCGCCGAGGTAGCGGCGGGCGCCGTGGATGGCGGTGACCTGGAGGTCCTTGGCGAAGGGGTTGGCCAGCTGGCGGTCGCGGTCCTCGACGGTGCGGCGCAGCGCGTCCGGGTCGATCAGCGGCTCGCGGGTCTTGGCGTTCATGCCGCGGGCGAGGTCGGCGAGGTTGCCCGCGACCACGAAGTCCCGTCCGTGCCGCAGGTGGCCCAGGACCGGGCCGGGGGCGCCGGGCAGGGCGCGGCCGAGCACGCCGCGCACGGACTTCCCGGTCAGGTCCGGGTTCTGCTCGGAGCCGGAGAGGGTGAACTCCTTCTCGATGATGCGCTGGTTGAGCACGAACCAGGTGTACTCGTACCCGGTGGACATGATGTGCTCCAGCGTCCCGAGGGTGTCGAAGCCGGGGAACAGCGGGACGGGCAGCCGCCGGCCGCGCGCGTCCAGCCAGAGCGAGGACGGGCCGGGCAGGATCCGGATGCCGTGCCGGGCCCAGATCGGGTCCCAGTTCTCGATGCCCTCGGTGTAGTGCCACATCCGGTCGCCGTTGATCAGGCTGGCGCCGGCCGCGCCGGCGATGTCCAGCATCAGGCCGTCCACGTGCGCGGGCACGCCGGAGAGCAGCTTGGCGGGCGGGGTGCCGAGCCGGGCCGGCCAGGCCTTGCGGACCAGGTCGTGGTTGCCGCCGATGCCGCCGGAGGTGACGACCACGGCCTGGGCGCGCAGTTCGAAGTGCCCGGCGACCATGCGGGAGCTGGCCTCGCCCCGGCCGGCCGGGCTCGGCTCCAGCACCTCGCCGGTGACGGTGTCGACGGCGCCCGCGGTGGCGGACAGCCCGGTGACGCGGTGCCGGAAGCGCAGGTCCACCAGCCCGCGGGCGGCGGCGTCGCGGACCCGGCGCACGAAGGGCGCCAGCAGTCCGGGGCCGGTGCCCCAGGTGATGTGGAAGCGCGGCACCGAGTTGCCGGGTCCGTCGGCGAGGAATCCGCCGCGCTCGGCCCAGCCGACCACCGGGAAGAACCGCACGCCCATCCCGCGCAGCCAGGAGCGCTTCTCGCCCGCGGCGAAGTCCACGTACGCCTCGGCCCAGCGGCGCGGCCAGGCGTCCTCGGGGCGGTCGAAGCCGGCCGTGCCGAGCCAGTCCTGCCAGGCGAGGGCGTGCGAGTCGCGGATCCGCATCCGGCGCTGCTCGGGCGAGTCGACCAGGAAGAGGCCGCCGAAGGACCAGTGCGCCTGTCCGCCGAGCGAGGCCGCCGGCTCCTGGTCGAGCAGGATCACCTTCCGTCCGGTGTCGGCGAGTTCGGCGGCCGCGGCGAGGCCGGCGAGGCCCGCCCCGATGACGATGACGTCGGCGTCCAGGGCCATGCGCTGTCCTCCGTGGCGGCTCGCGGTGGCGGCGGGCCCGGGGGTGCGCCGTCGCCGTGCGCCCGATACTGCGGCCTGCGGTGACGTCCGGTCAACCGGTTGTCGACCAGCCGGTAACAAGCGCGTGCGCGAATTCCGCTCCACAGCGTTTCG
>NZ_JBITTM010000030.1:0-136592 GCF_044541955.1 Kitasatospora sp. NPDC085464 | reverse complement strand
TAGCTCGCCACCCTGTCAAGGTGGAGGTCGCGGGTTCAAGTCCCGTCGGGATCGCCGCAGTGCGAGAGGCCCGGAACCGTCAGGTTCCGGGCCTCTCGCTTTTTGCCGTCCGGCTCCACTACCCCGGACCGGCCACCTCCCACAAGTGACGGAGCGCGTGACGGTCGTCACCAGCCCTCCCCGAAAACCGGGTGCGGCACGCCCTGCCCAAGGAACCCTTAATTTAATATGTAAAATTGCACTTCTATTCACTGTAAATCCCCCCCGCCCCTCATGCATCAAATCGTTATCCGGAGTTCAGCATTCCGACAGACCGGCGGGCACACGGGGGTACGACAAAAGGGGCCGCTTACCGGACCCGGCGGAGTCCGGTAAGCGGCCCCTTTAAAGAGCCTTTGGCCTATCAGGCCTCAGTGCGCTGAGCCGGAATCCCGGCCAGCAGAGCGCGCACCTCCGCCTCACGGTAACGGCGGTGACCGCCGAGCGTGCGAATCGACGTCAGCTTGCCGGCCTTGGCCCAGCGGGTGACCGTCTTCGGGTCCACGCGGAACATGGTGGCAACCTCTGCCGGCGTCAGCAGCGGCTCAGCATCAGGGGTACGAGCGGTCATGAGCGGCCTCCTCGGGAGAACCGAACCAGGGCGGTTCTATCCTTCAAATTCTGCACCTTGGCCCGCGATGCCCGAAATGGCATAGACGGGCCGAGTCGGTTATAGGACGAACGGCTTGTCCTGGTGTCTACAACTACACCATCCGTCCAGCCCTATCGACCAAACCGCCAAAATTGACCCCTCACGGGTTCAAGGCCGACGGATGGCGATGGACCACCCCATAACGGACAGTCACGTGACGATGACGTCAGGTTACGAAGGGACCAGACCCTCCGTTTCCCCGCAAAGCACGCATCGACTCCAGAACCACCCAAAAGTGGGCACGCTCACGTGAAGTTGGGCTGGTTGTCCCATTTTTGCACATAGGGGTAAGTTCGCGTCAACGGTGAGTAGTGTCACGTTCGGCAGCTATTGACCCGAACCGGGACCTTGGTCATCGGCGCTGCGGTCCCTAGGACTCTTACAGTCATACACGGGCGGTCGGACGTCAGTTCGCGTACCGCAACGCCAGCACCCGCCGCCACCGCACCGTCAGTTCCTCGTGGACCCGCAGCGCCTCCGCGGTGTCCCCCGCCCGCAGTGCGCGCAGCCCCTCCTCCAGCTCCCCCGCCGAACGGTCCGCCAACAACCGCTCCGGCCCCAGCAGATGCACCAGCCCCCCGTAGTCCAGTTCCACCAGCGAGCGCGGATGGAACTCCTCCAGCCACCGCCCGACCCGCTCCGCCCCCCGTGCCAGCTCCCCCTCCGGCACCGCCTCGCGCAGCGCCCGGTAGGCCCGCGCCACCCGTCGGCGCGCCTGGGCCATCGGCACCAAGTAGAACAGTGCGGCCGGCCGGCCGCCCCGCTGCCCCTCGCCTCCCGGCACCTCACCACCCGGCACCCCACCACCCGGCACCCCACCGCCCGGCGCCGCCGCGCCGCCGGGCACGAAGCAGCGGTCCTCGTCCCCGAACGGCAGGAACCAGCGCACCGGCACCTCCCAGCGGCTGGTGAGGATCCACGGCCGGGCGTCCGGGTGCTCCGCCCGCCAGCGCTCCCGGTCCGCCTCCGCGGCCGCCCGGGTCGCGGGCGGCAGCGCGGTGTCCAGCAGCGCCACCGGCGCCCCGGCCCGCAGCTCCTCCAGCGCCTGCCAGCTGCGCAGCCTGGTCGCCCACGGGCAGACGTACAGCACGCCGTCCACCACCCGCAGGTACGCCCGCCCGCTCTCCCGCTCCGGCAGCGCCCGGGGCGTCCGCGCGACCAGCTCCGCGAGCGCCTCCCGCTGCTCCTCCAGCACCGCCGCCGCGACCGGCTGCGCCGCCTCCCCGGCGTCCGGCCCGCGCTCCGCCGCGTAGGCCTGCCAGCGCGCCCGCTCGGGCTCCGGGTAGGCGGCCAGCGGCTCGTAGACCCGCAGGTGGGCGGCGTAGGGCGGCTGTACGGCAGTACGCACGACGGTCACGTCCTGCATGGTCGCACGGGCCGCGCGGGCCCGGGAGGGCGCGACCCCGAACCGTTCGCACCCCGACCGTGCACCCCCTTTCGTCTCACCCCTCGGACAACCGGCACAAGCTCGGACAAGAGGGCGGATCCGAGACGCCCACCCGACTACGCTTCGCCTTAGGCGCCCGCACCACAGCAGCGGGCCTTCGATACTGGAGTCACCACAGTGACCGACGTACAGACCCCCGCCTCGCACCCCGCACCCGGCGTGCTCAGCAGGATCTTCCGTACCGAACAGGACGGCGCCCCCGGCGACGGCCACGAGCAGGTCGTCCTGTGCCACGACCGCAGCTCGGGTCTGAAGGCCATCATCGCCATCCACTCCACCGCCCTGGGCCCGGCCCTCGGCGGCACCCGCTTCTTCCCGTACGCCTCCGAGGAGGCGGCGCTGGAGGACGCGCTGAACCTCTCCCGCGGCATGTCCTACAAGAACGCGCTGGCCGGGCTGGACCTCGGCGGCGGCAAGGCCGTCATCATCGGCGACCCGAACAAGGACAAGAACGAGGCGATGCTCCGGGCCTACGGCCGCTTCGTCGAGTCCCTGCGCGGCCGCTACATCACCGCCTGCGACGTGGGCACCTACGTCCAGGACATGGACGTCATCGCGCGCGAGACCGAGTTCGTGACCGGCCGCTCGCCCGAGCACGGCGGCGCCGGCGACTCGTCCATCCTGACCGCCTTCGGCGTCTTCCAGGGCATGCGCGCCACCGCCCAGGCGCGCTGGGGCCAGCCGACGCTGCGCGGCAAGCGGGTCGGCGTCGCGGGCGTCGGCAAGGTCGGCCACTACCTGGTCGGCCACCTGGTCGCGGACGGCGCCACCGTCGTCGTCACCGACCCCTTCGAGGCCGCCGTCAACCGCGTGCGCGCGGCCCACCCGGACGTGGAGGTCGTCGCCGACACCGACGCCCTGCTCCAGGCCAAGCTGGACGTCTACGCCCCCTGCGCCCTCGGCGGTGCGCTGACCGACTCCGTCGTCGCCGCGCTGGGCGAGTTCGGCACCTCGATCGTCTGCGGCGCGGCCAACAACCAGCTGGCCCACCCCGGCGTCGAGAAGGACCTCGCCGACCGCGGCATCCTCTACGCCCCCGACTACCTGGTGAACTCGGGCGGCGTCATCCAGGTCGCCGACGAGATCGACGGCTTCAACTTCGAGCGCGCCAAGAACAAGGCCACCAAGATCTTCGACACCACCCTGGAGATCTTCACCCGGGCCGCCACCGACGGCATCCCGCCGGCGGTCGCCGCCGACCGCCTGGCCGAGAAGCGGATGCGCGAGATCAGCGCGCTGCGCACCGTCCTGCTCCCGGGTGCCCGCCGCGGCTGATCCCGCCGCCGCGACCGACCCCGGATGCGCGGGGGGCTGCCACCGCGGCCCCCCGCGCATCACGATGTGGAACCGGATTCTCACTTCTGCGCCCGATCGGGTGATCCAACGCCCCCTAAGGGGGGATAATCGGTCCTGGAACGACGGACCCAAGACACCTCTGGACAGCGCGCAAATCGCCGCAAAACCTCCCCTGACCTGGGAAGACCTGGTCTCGGGTGCGGTCGGTGCGCGCCACGTCACACCGACGACGTACCGTCCAGCGGCGGAAACAGGTACCGTTAATGCTCCAAGGGACGGTCCTCCCATTCGGGCAGGCCGGTCCTGATCATGAACACGTGTCAGACTCGGGGCCGTGAGCCCCATCGTTGAGGGGGTCGACCCATGGGGCGCGGCCGGGCCAAGGCCAAGCAGACGAAGGTCGCCCGCGAGCTGAAGTACAACAGCGGCGGGTTCGACGCTAACCGTCTGTCCAACGAGCTGGGCGTATCGCCGTCCACCGCTTCGATCGACCCTGAGCCGATCGAGGAGGAGGAGGACGACGACCCGTACGCGGAGTACGCCGCCCGCTACGCCGACCTCGACGACGAGGACGACAACGAGCCGGGCACCGGGGCCTCGCAGGCCTCCCGCCGCTCGTAACAACAGCTTCGCCGGACCGGTCCGGGCGCCTGGGCGCCGGGCCGGTCTTCGGCGTTCCCGCTGACGGGAAGGGCTCGCGCCGGCCCTCGGACGACCTGCACGGGATGCGAGAGGGCCCCTCCGGCGACCGGAGGGGCCCTCTCGTCGTCCGGTCCGGATCAGACCGTCCGGAAGCCCTCGTAGGCGTTGTAGAGGGCCGCGCCGCCCTCGTGCTCGTCGGTGCGCTCGACGATGTCGCCGAGCAGCCAGGCCTCGACGCCGCGGTCCTCCAGGATCGACAGCACGGCGTCCACCGAGTGCGGCGGGACGACCGCGACCATGCCGACGCCCATGTTGAGCGTCTTCTCGATCTCCAGGGTGGCCACGTTGCCGACCTCGGCGACGGTCCGGAAGACCGGCAGCGGGGTCCAGGTGCCGCGGTCCAGGCGGGCGTGCAGGCCGTCCGGGACGACCCGGGCCAGGTTGGCCGCCAGGCCGCCGCCGGTGACGTGCGAGAACGCGTGGACCTCGGTGGCGCGGGTGAGCGCCAGGCAGTCCAGCGAGTAGATCCGGGTCGGCTCCAGCAGCTCCTCGCCGAGGGTGCGGCCGAACTCCTCGACCTTGCGGTCCAGCTTCCAGCCGGCCTCGTTCAGCAGCACGTGGCGCACCAGCGAGTAGCCGTTGGAGTGCAGGCCGGAGGCCGCCATCGCGATGACCACGTCGCCGGCCCGGACCCGGTCCGCACCGAGCAGCGCGTCGGCCTCGACGACACCGGTGCCGGCGCCCGCCACGTCGTACTCGTCCGGGCCCAGCAGGCCGGGGTGCTCGGCGGTCTCGCCGCCGACCAGGGCGCAGCCGGCCAGCGCGCAGCCCTCGGCGATGCCCTTGACGATCGAGGCGACCCGCTCCGGGACTACCTTGCCGACGCAGATGTAGTCGGTCATGAACAGCGGCTCGGCGCCGCACACCACCAGGTCGTCGACGACCATGCCGACCAGGTCGTGGCCGATGGTGTCGTGCTTGTCCATGGCGGCCGCGATGGCCACCTTGGTCCCGACGCCGTCGGTGGCCGAGGCCAGCAGCGGGCGCTCGTAGTTCTTGAAGGCGGAGACGTCGAACAGGCCGGCGAAGCCGCCGAGACCGCCGACCACCTCGGGGCGGTTGGCCTTCTTCACCCACTGCTTCATGAGCTCGACGGCGCGGTCGCCCGCCTCGATGTCGACACCGGCGGCGGCGTAGGTGGCGCCACCGGGGGTGTGACGCGAAGCGTCTCCGTGAGGGGTGGCGGGGGGCGACGGGTGGGAGGTCACTGCGGTGCGGCCCTTCCGGGTCAGGTGGGGGGTGGTTCGGAACAGCGGGGGCTGGAACGACGGTGGGGCCCCGGGTTCCGGGACCCCACCTGAGTCACTACGGGCGGCGCAGCGCGTCGGCCGCGCCCGCCCCGCCGAGCAGCGACTGGACGCCGTCCAGGTCGCTGCCGCTGGTCGGCTTGCCGCGGACGGCCGGCTGCTGCTGGCCGCCCTTGATCTCGGCCTCCAGCAGGAGCTTCCCGAGCAGCGCCGGGTCCGGCAGCTCCATCGGGTACTCGCCGTCGAAGCAGGCCCGGCAGAGCTTGTCCTTGGGCTGCGTGGTGGCCTCGATCATGCCGTCGATCGAGATGTAGGAGAGCGAGTCGGCGCCGAGGGTGCGACCGATCTCCTCGATGGTCATGCCGTTGGCGATCAGCTCCGCGCGGGTGGCGAAGTCGATGCCGAAGAAGCAGGGCCACTTCACCGGCGGCGAGGAGATCCGGATGTGCACCTCGGCGGCGCCGGCCTCGCGCAGCATCTTCACCAGCGCGCGCTGGGTGTTGCCGCGGACGATCGAGTCGTCCACGACCACCAGGCGCTTGCCCTGGATGACCTCGCGCAGCGGGTTGAGCTTGAGGCGGATGCCGAGCTGGCGGATGGTCTGGCTGGGCTGGATGAAGGTGCGGCCCACGTAGGCGTTCTTCACCAGGCCGGAGCCGTACGGGATGCCGCTGGCCTCGGCGTAGCCGATCGCGGCGGGGGTGCCGGACTCGGGCGTCGCTATCACCAGGTCGGCCTCGACCGGGGCCTCCTTCGCCAGGCGGCGGCCCATCTCCACGCGGGAGAGGTGCACGTTGCGGCCGGCGATGGAGGTGTCGGGGCGGGCCAGGTAGACGTACTCGAACACGCAGCCCTTGGGCTTGGCCTCCGCGAAGCGGGAGGTGCGCATGCCGTTCTCGTCGATGGCGATGAGCTCGCCGGGCTCGACCTCGCGGATGAAGGAGGCGCCGCAGATGTCGAGCGCCGCCGTCTCGGAGGCGACCACCCAGCCGCGCTCCAGCCGGCCGAGCACCAGCGGGCGGATGCCCTGCGGGTCGCGGGCGGCGTAGAGGGTGTGCTCGTCCATGAAGACGAGCGAGAACGCACCCTTGACCTTGGGCAGCACGACCTTGGCCGTCTCCTCGATGGAGAGGTCCGGGTGGCCGGCGAGCAGCGCCGTCACCAGGTCGGTGTCGTTGGTCGCCGCAGTCCGGCCGGAGCGCGAGACGTGCTCCTCGCCGGGCAGGTCGGCGACCATGGCCGCCAGTTCGGCGGTGTTCACCAGGTTTCCGTTGTGCCCGAGGGCCAGCGAACCGTGCACGGTCGCCCGGAAAGTCGGCTGGGCGTTCTCCCAGACCGAGGAACCGGTGGTCGAGTAGCGGGCGTGTCCGACGGCGATATGCCCGTGCAACGACCCCAGGGAGGCCTCGTCGAAGACCTGGGAGACGAGTCCCATGTCCTTGAAGACGAGAATCTGGGAGCCGTTGCTCACTGCGATGCCCGCGGATTCCTGACCGCGGTGCTGCAGGGCGTAAAGGCCGAAGAACGTGAGCTTGGCGACCTCCTCGCCGGGAGCCCAGACACCGAAGACGCCGCAAGCGTCCTGGGGGCCTTTCTCGCCGGGAAGAAGATCGTGGTTGAGTCTTCCGTCACCACGTGGCACGCCTTCGAGTCTAGGGCAGTTGGCACGGGCTTCCGGAACCCGGGATGCCGGGATTGTCGGGCGGTCGATGAGTAACGCGCGTAGACAAAACCCCTTACGGGGTGGGGATTTCGGCCCGGCGGAATTCCCGCGGGTGGCGGTTGGCCTTGTGGTTCGCGCCTGTTGGGGAGTTCCGTGTGCGGAGCGGCGGGTATCGGGGTGCAGCCGAACGTGAGCCTGCTCACCCGGCGTTCACCGCGGCTTCACGCGGCCGGGAGCAGCAGTCCCCAGGCGCCCGGGTGCACCGTCCAGGTCCGGGCGCGGACCGGGCCGACCGGGTGGCCGTCCGCCTCGTAGCCGAATCCGCGGCCGGCCACCGAGACGCTCGCCGCCCGGGCGCGCACCAGGGCGCCGGAGACCCGGACCACGACCTCCATCTCGCCCGTGCCGTCCGAGGCGCCGGACGGCAGGGTGACCTGGACCAGCCGGACCGGGCGGTGGACGTCGGCGAGCAGCCGGCCGTCGGCCTCGACCCGGACCCGCGGGCTGCGGTCGGTGCTCTCCGGGGTGAGTGCGTTCGCCTGCTCGGCCGCAGCCAGTTTCGCCCATAGCGAACGCCAGCCACCCGTACGGCCCGCCAGCCGGCGCGCGCCGCCGCCGGTGATCCGCACCCCGCCCAGCGCCACCCCGCCGCCGTCGTCCACCAGCAGGTCCAGCCGGCGCGGCGCACCCGACAGCACCGCCCGCGCGGCCCGCACCGGCTCCCCCGGCACGCCGAGCGCGCGGGCCGCCGCCAGCTCCTCCGTGCGACCGACCGGAACCATCCCCACCGGTTCCGCGCCCAGCTCACGCTGCCGATGCAGCGCCTGCAGCACCCGCTGCAAGGCGAGGTCGGAACCGATCACCACCGGTCGCCGCCGACCCCGGTGCGAAAGCACCCGGTCGAGTTCGGAAGGGTTCTCCGGGTAGACCACCTTGACGTCCGCACCCCCGCAGAGCACGTCCCTCGCGATCCGCACCGACTCGCCGTCGGTCTGCCGGGCCACCGGGTCGAGGAGCAGCAGGAGCGGCTCGGAGCCGCCGGTAGCAGGCGTGGACAGGGACGACACGACCGGTCCTTCCTCAGGTAATCTCTCGGTGCAAGAGCCCCTTGCGCCATTGCGCCAGGGGCTTCGTCTATCTCGGGGCAGACTGCGGCCTACGCAGGATGCCCCAACCGGAAGGGGTGTACGCCTGTGCCGGCACTCGTGCTCGTTGGCGCTCAGTGGGGGGACGAGGGCAAGGGGAAGGCCACCGACCTCCTCGGCGGCTCCGTCGACTACGTCGTCCGCTACCAGGGCGGCAACAACGCCGGACACACGGTGGTCATCGGCGACCAGAAGTACGCCCTGCACCTGCTCCCCTCCGGAATCCTCAGCCCGAACGTCACGCCGGTGATCGGCAACGGCGTCGTGATCGACCCGGCCGTGCTGCTCTCCGAGCTGGCCGGCCTCAACGAGCGCGGCATCGACACCTCCAAGCTGCTGGTCTCGGGCAACGCCCACCTGATCACGCCGTACCACCGGACCCTGGACAAGGTCACCGAGCGCTTCCTCGGCAAGCGCCGGATCGGCACCACCGGCCGCGGCATCGGCCCGACCTACGCGGACAAGATCAACCGCGTCGGCATCCGGGTCCAGGACCTGTTCGACGAGTCGATCCTGCGCCAGAAGATCGAGGCGGCGCTGCACGACAAGAACCAGATCCTGGTCAAGCTGTACAACCGCCGCACCATCCCGGCCGACCTGGTGGTCGAGGAGTACCTGGGCTACGCGGAGAAGATCAAGCCGTTCCTCGCCGACACCACCCTCGTCCTGGACGAGGCGCTGAAGGCGGACAAGGTCGTCCTGCTGGAGGGCGGCCAGGGCACCCTGCTCGACGTCGACCACGGCACGTACCCCTTCGTGACCTCGTCGAACCCGACCGCGGGGGGCGCCTGCACCGGCGCCGGCATCGGCCCCACCAAGATCGACCGGGTCATCGGCATCCTGAAGGCCTACACCACCCGCGTCGGCTCCGGCCCGTTCCCGACCGAGCTGTTCGACGCGGACGGCGAGGCGCTGCGCCGGATCGGCGGCGAGCGCGGTGTCACCACCGGCCGCGACCGCCGCTGCGGCTGGTTCGACGCCGTCATCGCGCGCTACGCGACCCGGGTCAACGGCCTCACCGACTTCTTCCTCACCAAGCTCGACGTGCTGACCGGCTGGGAGCAGATCCCGGTCTGCGTCGCGTACGAGATCGACGGCAAGCGCGTCGAGGAGCTCCCCTACAACCAGTCGGACTTCCACCACGCCAAGCCGATCTACGAGACGCTGCCGGGCTGGAGCGAGGACATCAGCAAGGCCAAGTCCTTCGCCGAGCTGCCGAAGAACGCCCAGGCGTACGTGAAGGCGCTGGAGGAGATGTCGGGCGCGCCGATCTCCGCCATCGGCGTCGGCCCGGGCCGGGACGAGACGATCCAGATCAACTCGTTCATCTGAGCCTGATCGCCCGGGCCTGATCGCCGCTCGATCACCGGAGGGCCCCGCGGGATTCGTCCCGCGGGGCCCTCTGCTTCGCCCACGCGCGGGAATTTGTACTAGTGCAGAAACCTATTGCGCCTAGTGCAGAGCGGCGCTACGTTCGGATCATGACCGCGAAGCTGCCCACGCCCGTCACCCTCACCGGCCGCCACATCCGCCTGGAGCCGCTGGAGCGCCGCCACCTCGCCGGCCTCTGGGCCACCGTCGGCTCCGACCCCGAGGTCTGGCGCTGGACCATGACCCTCCCGCCCGCCTCCGAGGAGGAGCTCGGCAGGATCCTCGACGCCCGCATCGCGGAAGCCGCCGCCGGCACGTCGGTGCACTTCACCGCCGTCGACCTCGCGAGCGGCACCGCCGTCGGCATCACCGGCTACCACGACTTCGGCGCCGCGGACGAGTCCGTCGAGATCGGCGGCACCCTCTACGCCCGCTCGGTGTGGCGCACCGCGGTCAACACCGAGGCCAAGCTGCTGCTGCTCACCCACGCCTTCGAGGACCTGGACATGGGGCGCGTCTTCTGGAAGACCGACGCCCTCAACGAGCGCTCCCGCACGGCGATCCTGCGCCTCGGCGCACAGTTCGAGGGCGTCCTCCGCCGCCACCGCCTGCGCCCCACCGGCACCTGGCGGGACAGCGCCTACTTCTCGATGCTCGCCGACGAGTGGCCGCCCGCCAAGTCCCGCCTGGAGGACCGGCTTTCGCGGGGCTGACCGCTGGGCCGACGACGGGACCGACGGCAGGGCCGACGGCGGCTCAGGCCGCCGGCAGGCCGGTCGAGGTGCCGTCGTCGGCGCGGGGCAGGGCGGCGGACCGGCCGCTATTTCCGCTCGCCGCCGACGGAATGGCCGGCCGCGATCCCGCGCTTCGCCGGGCGGGGTTCGCGGGGCTGGAGGGTGACCAGCCAGACCAGCCAGCCGACGAAAAGGACCGCGAGGAGGAGTACGGACAATGCGGCGACCAGGAGCGCATTCACGGGGATACGGAAATGCGGCGGGAAGGGTGGGGACGTCGGGGAAGACGGAGAGGCGAGGGAAGGGGCATGGCTGTCTCCGGTCGGTGATGTCGGGTGCCGTGACCATGCATCTGGTGTGTCATTACGGCTGATTGACACTTGTTTAGACGGCAACAAGTCAGTGAGTGACACGGACGACCATAGGGTCAGGGTGCCAGAGTTGCTACCGAGCGGGAGAACGTTCACTCCATCGTGGGGTATCCCCCATTTCGGTAGCTAGGCCCCGGTATGCGCGGCACACTTCACCGGAAGCATCGACCGCAGCCGCGATCCGGAGAAGAGAGTCATGCCACCCCGCTTGTCGCCGACCGTGCGCCAGCAGCGCCTCGGGATCGAGTTGCGCAAGATGCGCGAACACGTGGGCGTGACGCCCAAGACCCTGGCCGCCACCATCGGCACCGACCTGCCCAAGATCTCCCAGATGGAGAACGGGAAGTCGGGCATCAGCGCCGAGCGCCTGCGGATCTGGGCCCACACCTGCGGCTGCGAGGAGGGCCCGTACCTCGACGCGCTGCTCGCGATGACGCAGGACCGGCGCAAGTACTGGTGGGACGGTTACCGCGGCCGGCTGCCCGGCGCGATCATCGACATCGCGGAGATGGAGCACCACGCGGCCTCCCTGTCCATCCTGAACAGCACCTTCATCCCCGGCCTGTTGCAGACCCCGGCGTACGCCGCCGCGGTGTTCGAGCGCCTCCCCCCGCAGTACCGGCAGGAGGCGGACGTCCGGAAGGCATTCCGGATTCGGCGCCAGCAGATCTTCGTCGACCACCCGAAGCCGTACAGCGCATTCCTGCACGAGTCCGCCCTGCGCATGCAGTTCGGCGGTCCGGAAGTGCTGCGCGAGCAGTTGCGCAGCCTGTCGGAGAATTCCGAGCGGCCCGGTGTGGAGATCCGGGTGATCCCGTTCAGCGTCCCCACCTACACGGGGTCCGGGGAGAGCCTCTACCTCGCCCGCGGGCCGGTCCCGGAGCTCGACACCGTCCAGATCGACCTCTCCCACGGTCCGAAGTTCGTGCACTCCGAAGCGGAATTGGACTCCTACCGCCGGATCAAGGAGAAGACCGCGGCGATCGCGCTCGGGCCGGACGAGTCCCGGGACTTCATCCGGACCTTACGGAAAGACTTCTCATGAGCATGTGGCGCAAGGCGTCGGCCAGCGGAGAGAGTACCGACTGCGTCGAGGTCAGGGCGGCGGGCGGGCTGGTGGAGATCCGCGAGTCGGACCGGCCCGAGGTGGTCGTGCGCACCACGCCGCGCAAGTGGGCCGCCTTCGTGCGCGGGGTGAAGGCCGGGGAGTTCGACCGGTACGGCGACCTCCCCCGGCCGTGAAGCCCGCCGTCGACCCGGACGTGACAACGGCCGTCCGGACCCGCGGCGGCGGTAGGCTTGGCAGCCCACAGTGGACCCCTGCGCCTGGCACAGCACCCCGGGTGGGGTGCGCGTGCGGGAGAAATCGGAGCATCCGAGGATGGCTCGGCACCTGATCACCAGCGCCCTTCCCTACATCAACGGGATCAAGCACCTGGGCAACATGGTCGGGTCCATGCTCCCGGCGGACGTCTACTCCCGCTACCTGCGCCGGCGCGGCCACGACGTGCTGTTCATCTGCGCCACCGACGAGCACGGCACCCCCGCCGAGCTGGCCGCCAAGGACGCCGGGCTGCCGGTCGCCGAGTTCTGCGCCCGGGCGCACGACGCGCAGAAGGCGGTGTACGACGGCTTCGGGCTCTCCTTCGACCACTTCGGCCGCAGCTCCTCGCCGCAGAACCGGGAGATCACCCAGGAGATCGCCCGTGAGCTGCAGCGCAACGGCTTCATCGAGGAGCGAGCGATCCGCCAGGTGTACTCCAACGCCGACGGACGCTTCCTGCCGGACCGCTACATCGTCGGCACCTGCCCGCACTGCGGCTACGACAAGGCGCGCGGCGACCAGTGCGAGAACTGCACCCGGGTGCTCGACCCGACCGACCTGCTGGAGCCGCGCTCGGCGATCAGCGGCAGCTCCGACCTGGAGGTCCGGGAGACCAGGCACCTGTTCCTGCTCCAGTCGAAGCTGACCGAGGAGGTCGAGGCCTGGGTCGCCGCGCACGGCGACGAGTGGCCGGTGCTGGCCTCCTCGATCGCCCGCAAGTGGCTGACCGAGGGCCTGCAGGACCGCGCGATCACCCGCGACCTGGAGTGGGGCGTCCCGGTGCCCGCCGACGTGTGGCCCGAACTGGCCGCCGAGGGCAAGGTGTTCTACGTCTGGTTCGACGCCCCGATCGAGTACATCGGCGCCACCAAGGAGTGGGCGGACGCCGCCCCGGCCGGGCAGCTGCGGGACTGGAAGTCCTGGTGGTACGAGGCCGACGAGACCGTCCGCTACACCGAGTTCATGGGCAAGGACAACGTCCCGTTCCACACGGTGATGTTCCCGGCGACGATCCTCGGCTCGCGCCGCCCGTGGAAGACGGTCGACTACGTCAAGGCCTTCAACTGGCTGACGTACTACGGCGGGAAGTTCTCCACCAGCCAGAAGCGCGGCATCTTCAGCGACGTCGCGCTGGAACTGCTGCCCGCCGACTACTGGCGCTACTTCATGATGGCGCACGCGCCCGAGTCGGACGACTCCAGCTTCACCTGGGACCTCTTCGCCTCGGTGGTCAACAAGGACCTCGCCGACACCCTCGGCAACTTCGTCAACCGGGTGCTCACCTTCAGCCGCAAGCGCTTCGGCGACGACGTCCCCGGCGGCCACCCGGCCGGCGAGGCCGAGCAGCGCCTCGGCGAGCAGGTCGCCGGGCTGCTCGCCGAGTACGAGACGCAGCTGGACGCCCTCAACTTCCGCAAGGCGGCGCAGGCGCTGCGCGCGCTGTGGAGCGCCGGCAACGCCTACCTGGACGAGAAGGCGCCCTGGCTGCAGGTGAAGACCGACCCGGAGGCGGCGGCGCTCACCCTGCGCACGGCGATGAACCTGATCCACCTGTACGCGGTGGTGTCGGAGCCGTTCATCCCGGCCGCGGCGGCGGCCATGCGCGGGGCGTTCGCGCTGCCCGCGGACTCCCCGGCGTCCACCCGCAGCTGGGTGGGCCGCGAGGAGGCGCGGGCACTGGACCTGGTGCCGGCCGGGACGGCGTTCACCGTGCCGCCGGTGCTGTTCGCCAAGATCACGGACGAGGACCTGGCGGCCTGGACGGCGCGCTTCGGCGGCTCGGAGGGCTGAGGACCGGCACGACGCGGCAGGGCCCGGAGGATCACCTCCGGGCCCTGCCGCGTCCGGTGCGTGGCAGCCGCGGGTCGGGGCCGTAGTGGCGGGCGAGCAGCTGCGCGGCCATCGCCGGGTCGAGGATCCGCCGGCCGTCCGCACCGCCCTGCGGGAGCTGGGCGACGTACTGGTCGAAGGGCTGCCCGGAGACCACCTCGACCAGGTAACCGGCGAGCGCCACACCGTAGTTGTCGGCCCTGACCGCGGCGGTGTCCGGCGGTGCGGGCGCACCGGAGCCACCCGCCGACGAACCGGCGCCACCCGCCGCCGGCCCGGTGGCGGACCCGCCGGCCGCGTGGGCCGGGGTGAGGCCGTAGAGGAAGAGGCCGAGGGCGACCAGGACAAGGATCAGGCGGATCAGCGGACGACGGACGACGGGGCGCTTGGCCATGGCGAACTCCCTGGACGGAAGGCGTGGTTGTGGAAGCTCGGAGACCCCGTGGCGGGCCGCTTCCCGATGCCAGGACACTAGGCCGGGGGCCGGACGCCGTGGCATGGTCCCTGGGCGTCGATCGGGGGGTGTACCCAGGTACCCCCGACAGGGGTCCGGGGACCAGTGATCCCCCCGGGGGAGTACGGCAGTCTGGGTGACCGAAGGGCAGGGACGGCGGCCGCGAGGCCGGCACCGAGGGGGAGGCACGGTCATGGACGGCACCGACGGCACCACGGTCGGGAACGAGGAGCGCGACACCCGGAGGGACCCGATCGACTTCCTGCGCATGGGCGTACGGGACATGCTGCGCAGCGCGGCGCTGTCCTGGTTCGCGCTCCCGCAGCTGCTGCTGTCCGTCGCCGCCTCCGTCACCGCGAGCCTGCTGGGCCTCGGCGTGGGCGCGCTGCTGGTGGTGCCGACCGCGATGCTGGTCCGCCGGCTCGCCGGGATGCGGCGGGAGCTGGCCGAGCGGTGGTCCGGCGTGCGGATCCCCGACCCGTACCTGCCGCAGCCCGAGGCCGAACCGGGCTTCCGCGGCGACTGGAAGCGCTGCCTGGCGCTGCTGGCCGACCCGGCGACCTGGCGGGACCTCGCCTGGCTGGTGGTCGACCCGGCGATCGGCGCCGGACTGGCGCTGGTCCCGATCGGGCTGGTGCTCTGGGGCGCGTTCGGCCTGCTGCTGCCGTGGCTCTGGGAGCCGATCGTCTCGGCCGGCGGCAACACCTGGTACCTGTGGATCCACGTGACCGACGCCGCGAGCGGCCGGCTCTCCGCCGTGTTCGCCGTCCCGCTCGCGCTGGCCGGCCTGGCCGTCGCGCCCGCCGTGCTGCGCGCCCACACCGCGCTCGCCAAGTCCCTGCTCGGTCCGAGCCCCCGTGCCGAGGCCCTGGCCGCCCAGCGCAAGGTCGCCCACCTGACCGAGACCCGGCGCGACGCGCTGACCACCCAGGCGGCCGAACTGCGCCGGATCGAACGGGACCTGCACGACGGCGCGCAGGCCCGGCTGGTGGCCATGGGGATGAACCTCGGCGTCGCCGAGCGGCTGGTCGAGCGCGACCCGCAGGCCGCCAAGCAGCTGCTCGCCGAGACCAGGCAGGCCTCCGCCAGCGCCCTCGACGAACTGCGCGACCTGGTCCGCGGCATCCACCCGCCGGTCCTGGCAGATCGCGGACTCGCCGATGCCGTACGGGCGTTGGGCATGAACAGCCCGCTGAACGCGACGGTCTCCGCCGAACTGCCCGGCCGCGCCGAGCCGCCGGTCGAGTCGGCCGTCTACTTCGCCGTCTCCGAAGCGCTCACCAACGCCGCCAAACACTCCGGCGCCGCCCGGGTCGACGTCCAACTCTGGTACGAGGACGGACTGCTGAAGGCCCAGGTGACCGACGACGGCGCCGGCGGCGCCGACCCCTCGCGCGGCACCGGCCTGCGCGGCATCGAACGGCGGCTTGCTACCTTCGACGGCGTCCTGGCCGTCCGCAGTCCGCTCGGCGGCCCCACGACCCTGACGATGGAGCTGCCGTGCGAGTTGTCCTCGCCGAGGACCTCTTCCTCCTGAGGGACGGGCTGGTCCGGCTGCTGCAGGCCTACGACTTCGAGGTCGTGGCCGCGGTGGACACCGGACCGGACCTCCTGCAGGCCCTCCTCACCGAGCGCCCGGACGTGGCCGTCGTCGACGTGCGGCTGCCCCCGACGTTCACCGACGAGGGCCTGCAGGCCGCCCTGGAGGCGCGGCGGCGGATCCCGGGGCTGCCGGTGCTCGTGCTCTCCCAGTACGTCGAGCAGCTCTACGCCAAGGAGTTGCTCGCCGACGGCAGCGGCGCGATCGGCTACCTGCTGAAGGACCGGGTCTTCGACCCCGACGAGTTCGTGGCGACGGTCCGGCGGGTGGCGGCCGGCGGCACCGCACTGGACCCGAAGGTGATCGCCATGCTGGTCAGCAACACCGAACGCACCAAGCCGCTGGACCGGCTGACGCCGCGCGAGCGCGAGGTGCTGGAGCTGATGGCCGAGGGCCGCTCGAACGGGGCGATCGCCGAGCGGATGGTGATCACCGAGCGGGCGGTGAAGAAGCACACCGCCAACATCTTCCTCAAGCTCGACCTGCCGCCCTCCGAGGAGGACCACCGGCGGGTGCTCGCGGTGCTGGCCTTCCTGGACGTCGCGCCCTGATCCGGCGCGTGAGCCGCTACCCGGCCGTCTCCGCGGCCAGCCAGTCCAGGTAGCCGGGACTGCCGGCCACCACCGGCACGGCGACCACCTCGGGCGTCGCGTACGAGTGCCGCCCGGCGACGAAGGCGCCGAGCCGGTCGGCCAGTTCGGCCCGGGTCTTGAGGTCGATCCGCCACTCCTCGGCGTCCTGCACCTCGCCCTCCCACCAGTACACCGACCGCACGGGGTACACCTGGGCGCAGGCCGCCAGCCGCTCCCGCACCACGGCGGACGCCAGGGCCCGGGCCTGCTCCTCGCTCTCGTGGGTGGTGGTCACCACGACGAAGCGCTGCTCGCTCGCTGTCATGCCCCGACGGTATCCCGGCCACCGCCGGCCGGACGGCCCGTGCGGAGCGGCCGTCCGGTGGTGGCGGCCCGGTGGCGGCTGCCCTTCGGGGCGGCCGTCACCGGGCGGCGGCGGTCAGGCCCGGCGGGCCGTGTGGACGGTCATGGCGGAGAGGTAGAAGGCGTCCGGGCGGTGGAGGATGCCGGTGGGGGCTTCCTCGTCGAGGAGGGCTTCGAGGGTGTCGCGGTCCTCCGGGAGGAGGCTGTCGGCGAGCTGGTCGTGCAGGCGCCGGAGCTGGGTGTGCAGGTACTCCCGGGTGGGGCGGTCGAGCGGGGCGGGGCGGTCGACCAGGATGGTGCGGGTGCCGCTCGGGGTCAGACCGGCGCGCTCCAGCATGGCCGGCCAGTCCTCGATCTCCGCGGTGCTGCCCGGCAGTTCGGCCCGCATGGTGCTGAAGCCGTCCTCGTGCGCCGCGTCCAGCCGGGCCTGGAACCCGGGCCGGCCGAGGCCGAAGTCCCGGGGCAGGAAGCGCGCGGGCAGGCCGCGCTCGGCGACGGCGAGCAGTCCGCCCGGCCGCAGCACCCCGGCGAGGGAGGCGAGCGCGGCCTGCTGGTCGCCCAGGTGGTGGATCGCGTTGCCGGACCAGATCAGGTCGGCCTCGCCGAGCTTGTCGAACTCGGCGGGCAGATCGACCTGCCGGGTGCCCAGCCGGCCGCCGGAGCGGATCCGGGCGCGCTCCAGCAGGGCGGCCGACTGGTCGACGGCCACCACCTCGGCCGTGGTGAAGGTGTCCGCCAGGATGCCGGCGATCACCCCGGGCCCGCTGCCGACGTCGAGGATCCTCCGGACGGCGCCGGCCGTCCCGTCGCCGGCCAGGCCGGACAGCCACCGCGCGGCCTCGGTGACCGCACCGGCGCGCAGGTCGGCCTCGTGCTCCAGGTGCGCGGCGAGCGCGTCCCAGTCGAAGTCGGCGGCGGGGACGTTCCCGTGGCCGTGGCCGTGCTGGTGCCCGTGCTGGTGGTGGTGCGAGGTCATGTCCGATCTCTCCGTTCGTGGGTGCCGAAGGCCTCCCCGCTCACGCGGGCACCGCGGCGCCGGACGCGCGGTGGGGGCGCGGTGCCCGTCCGCGGCCCTCCTCCGCCAGGCTGCGACCAGCCCCCGCCCGGCGGCAAGCCTTGTTGCCACCCCAGCAAATCGGCCCGTCCGCCGGACCACCCGGCCCAGCCGCCGGTGAACCCCGCTCGGCCCCGGTCCGCTCCGTCCGCCCCGGTCCGCTCCGTTCGCCCCGGTCCGCCGTCGGGGGCGGCGGGCCGGAGCAGCCGGGCGGGTCGGCCGCGTCCGGGCGGGTGCTACCCCCGTGGGGCGGCGAAGGAGTGGACGGTGACCGTGCGGCCGGAGGGCCACTGCTGCTCACCGCTGCCGAGGTGGGTCCAGCCGAGGCGGCGGTAGAGGGCCACGGCCGCGGTGTCGGTGGCCAGGACGTCGAGGACGGGGTGCAGGCCGAGCGCCCGCGCGTGCGCCACGGCGCAGGCGAGCAGGCGGGCGCCGATGTGGTGGCCGCGCGCCGCGGGGTCGACGTAGAGCCGGCCGATCACGGCGGCGAGTTCCGGACGGCCGCCGGTGCGGTGGCTCCACCGGGTGGGGGCGAGATCACCCGGGGCGCTGCGGGTGAGGCCGACGTGGCCGGCGAGCCGGCCGTCCGACTCGGCGATCCAGGCGGCCAGCAGGCCGTCCGGAGTGAGCCAGGCGGCGGGGCGGTCGGGCCAGTCGGCGGGGTACCCGTCGGCGCGGTGGACGTCGTCCAGCACCCGGACGCAGGCGACGAGGTCGTCACCGCGGCGCGGTCTGACCAGCACTCCCGCCCCGGACTGCGGAGAGTCGGACGCGACGACACTGGCGCGTTCTTCGAGGTCTGTCATGCCGGTACGTTACCGGCCGCCCCTCACCGTCGCAGCAGGTCGACGACCCCGGTCAGGTCCTCCTCGCCGACGCCGACCGCCAACCGGCGCTCCATCAACCGGAAGGGCCGGCTGCTGCCGGGCATCACCGAGAAGGTGCTGGCCGCGCACCTGCGCGAGACGGAGGCGCACGGCATCGTGCACCGGGAGGCGTACGACGAGGTGCCGCCCCGGGTCGAGTACGCGCTGACCGAGGCCGGTCAGCGCCTCAACACGGCGCTGGGGCCGTTGGGGGACTGGGGCGGGAACACGTCCTGGACGGGGCGCCGCACCCCTCGTAGCACGGCCGGGCACCCGTAGCAGCTGCGGCCGGGCCCCGCCCGGCCGCAGCTGCTACGCGATCGCGGCCGACACCACCGCCGCCACCGCGATGTTGCAGCTCGCCGACACCCACACCGCCGGGTGCGGCTCCGGCTCGACCAGGATCGCGCCGAGCTTGCCGGGCGTCAGCAGGTCCACCAGCCAGAACGCGACGGCCATCAGCACCAGCCCGAGCACGCCGTAACAGGCCGTCGAGATCAGGCCCTTGGCGAAGTCGGCGTAGGTGTACATGATCGCGGTGAACACGATGCCGCCGATGCCGAGCAGCGCGGAGCTGAGCAGGACCGCGGCGTTGCGGTTGCGCTCGACCCAGATCTGGTGGCCGAGCCGGCCGGGTGTGAGCACGTCCACCAGGCCGACGCCGAGGAGCAGCAGCACCACCCCGAGGGCTCCGTAGGCCGCCGCCGCGCCCAGCCCGTGCAGGATGTCGTTCATCGTGGTTCCAGCCCCCGGTCCGCTCTCGCCGTGCGCCCTCGACCGGCGGTCAGGGCCCCTCGACCGGCCTGGTCAAGGGGTGGCAAAAGATACCCCACACGGGTGAGAGGCGGACCGGGATCCGGAAACCCGGGACGGGTCAGTCCTCCTCGTGCGCCAGGTGGTCGACGCAGGCCGCGACGGCCAGCAGCAGCCCGGTGTCCGCGCCGTCCGCGATCTCCACCCCGTAGGTGTCCCGGATCCGGAACCACTTGCGGCTGATCCGGGCCAGCTCGTCGCCGTGGTCGTTCTCGATCCGGTAGTCCTTGTCGATCAGGTTGCCGTGGATCTTCAGCTCGCCGCCGGAGGCCAGGTCCACCAGGTACTTGTCGCGGAACGGCGTGAACAGCTTCTCCCGGACGGTCGCGATCACCTCGCCGTCGGCGTCCTCGATCTTCATCGCGTCGCGGACGGTGAGCATCTTCTCCTTGACCACCGCGACCACCCGGTCGTTCGCGTCCCTCAGCTCGAAGGTGTGCCGCAGCCGCAGCACCTTGCCGTCCACCAGGTACGCCTTGTGGCCCCGGTCGTCCTCGATCCAGTAGTCGTCGCCGACCGCGAACAGCTTCTCCCTGACCAGATACCGCACCGCAGGACCTCCTCCGTGTTGACGTCGGCCCCATTCGACCCCGATCCCCCGCCCGGCGAAAAGCACCGCCACGAAGCACCCGCCGAAAACCCCGTCGCACGGCGGCACCCGCTCGCGTTCAATACCGCCATGAGCCCCGATCCGACCGCCGTCCCGCTGCACGGCGAGCGCCTCGACCTGTTGCCGATCGCCGCCGAGCACGCCGAGGAGCTGGCGGCCGCGCTCGCCGATCCGGCCCTGCACGCCTTCACCGGCGGCCGGCCGGCGACGGCGGAGGAGATGCACGCCCGCTGCGCCCGGCTGGCCGCCGGCTCCCCCGATCCGGCCGAGCGCTGGGGCAACTGGGTCCTGCGGCTGCGCGCCGACGGCGCCCTCGTCGGCTACGTGCAGGCCACCGTCCGCCCCGAGGAGACCGAGGTCGCCTGGGTGGTCGGCACGCCGTGGCAGCGCCGCGGCCTGGCCACCGAGGCGGCCCGCGCCCTGCTGGCCCACCTCACCGCCGCCGGCGTCACCACCGCCGTCGCGCACATCCACCCGGACCACCGCGGCTCCCGCCGGGTCGCCCACGCCGTCGGCCTGCGTCCGACCGCCCACGTCCTGGACGGCGAGACCCGCTGGCAGGCCGACCTCACCCGCCCCGACCTCTTCCCGGACGTCATCGGCATGACGTTCGAGCACGCCGCCCGGCTGACCGCCGTCGCCGAGGAGTGCCGCCCGGTGCTCGCCGGGCACGGCATGGAGGCGGTCCAGCGGCTGCTCGTCGAGCGCGAGGTGAGCATGATCTCCGCGATCCTGGTCACCCGGGTCCTGCTCGGCCCGTCCGGGGTCCCGCTCCACGCGGCCCGGGAGGCCGTGGAGCTGAGCGCCGCCCGTCAGCCGGACTTCTGAACCCGGTGGGCCCGGAATGCGGACCCGGGCCGTGCGGTTTCATTGGGGCATGGCATCTCGTGCACGTGTACGCGCCCCCGAGCTCGTCGGGGCAGGCGGTTGGCTGAACACCGGCGGCAAGGAGCTCACGCTCGCCGACTTCCGGGGCAAGATCACCGTCCTGGACTTCTGGACCTTCTGCTGCATCAACTGTCTGCACGTCTTGGACGAGCTGCGGGAGCTGGAGGAGAAGCACCGCGACACCGTGGTGATCGTCGGGGTGCACTCGCCGAAGTTCGTGCACGAGGCCGACCACCAGGCCGTGGTGGACGCCGTCGCGCGGTACGAGGTGCACCACCCGGTGCTGGACGACCCGGCGCTGGCCACCTGGAAGCAGTACGCCGTCCGCGCCTGGCCGACGCTGGTGGTGATCGACCCGGAGGGCTACGTCGTCGCCCAGCACGCCGGTGAGGGCCACGCCCACGCGATCGCCCGCCTGGTCGAGGAGCTGGAGGCCGAGCACGCCGCCAAGGGCACGCTGCGCCGCGGCGACGGCCCGTACGTGGCGCCGGAGCCGACCGCGGGGGACCTCAAGTTCCCCGGCAAGGCGGTCCGGCTGCCGGACGGCCACTTCCTGGTCGCCGACTCCGGCCACCACTCGCTGGTCGAGCTGGCCGAGGACGGCGAGACGGTGGTGCGCCGGATCGGCGACGGGCAGCGCGGCCTGGTGGACGGCACCAGCCCCCGGTTCAGCGAGCCGCAGGGCCTCGCGCTGCTGCCGGAGGGCCACCCCCGTGACTACGACGTGATCGTCGCCGACACCGTCAACCACGCCCTGCGCGGCCTGCGACTCGCCGACGGCAGCGTGACCACCCTGGCCGGCACCGGCCGCCAGTGGTGGCAGGGCTCGGCGACCGCGGGCCCGGCCCGCGAGGTGGACCTCTCCTCGCCGTGGGACGTCGCCTGGTTCGACGGCCGGGTGTGGATCGCGATGGCGGGCGTGCACCAGCTCTGGGCGTACGACCCGGCCACCGGCGAGGTCGGGGTCGCGGCCGGCACGACCAACGAGGGCCTGGTGGACGGTCCGGCCGCCGAGGCCTGGTTCGCCCAGCCGTCCGGCCTCGCGGTCTCCGCCGACGGCGGGAAGCTCTGGGTCGCCGACTCCGAGACCTCCGCGCTGCGCTCGGTTTCACGTGAAACCGGGACGGTCGAGACCGCCGTCGGCACCGGCCTGTTCGACTTCGGCCACCGCGACGGCGCGGCCGACCAGGCCCTGCTCCAGCACCCGCTGGGCGTCACCGTGCTGCCGGACGGCTCGGTCGCCGTCAGCGACACCTACAACCACGCGCTGCGCCGCTACGACCCGGCGACCGGCGAGGTCAGCACGCTGGCCACCGACCTGCGCGAGCCCTCCGGCGCGGTGCTGGTGGACGACGACATCGTGGTGGTCGAGTCGGCCCGGCACCGGCTGACCAGGCTGCGGCTGCCGGAGGAGGCGGTGCGGGTCGAGTCCGTGGCGCACCGCACCCAGCGCGCGGCCACCGAGGTCGCGCCGGGCGCCCTCCGGCTGGACGTGGTCTTCTCGGCCCCGAGCGGGCAGAAGCTGGACGAGCGCTACGGCCCGTCCACCCGGCTGCTGGTCAGCGCGACCCCGCCCGAGCTGCTGGTCTCCGGCGCCGGCGCGGACAGCGACCTCTCCCGCGAGCTGGTGCTCTCCGACGAGGTCGCCGAGGGCGTGCTGCACGTCTCGGCGATGGCGGCCTCCTGCGACGACGACCCGGAGATCGAGTTCCCGGCCTGCCACGTGCACCAGCAGGACTGGGGCGTGCCGGTGAAGCTGGTCGCCGACGGCGCCCGCCGCCTCCCGCTGGTCCTCGCCGGGATGGAGTGACCCCGGCCCGCGACGACGACGGGGCCCGGCGGAGAGCGTTCCTCCGCCGGGCCCCGGTCGTGCCGGAGGAGGGGCTCAGCCCTCCAGGAAGGCCTTGATCGCGCTCGCCAGCAGGTACGGGTCCTCCGCGCCGCACAGCTCGCGCGCCGAGTGCATGGAGAGCGCCGCGATGCCGCAGTCCACCGTCCTGATGCCCAGCCGCGCCGCCGTGATCGGGCCGATCGTCGTACCGCAGGGCATCGCGTTGTTGGACACGAAGCTCTGCCACGGCACGCCCGCCTTCTCGCAGGCGGCCACGAACACCGCCCGGCCGACGCCGTCGGTCGCGTAGCGGTTGTTGACGTTGACCTTGAGGATCGGCCCGCCGTTCGGCAGCGGGTGGTGGCCCGGCTCGTGCCGCTCGCTGTAGTTCGGGTGGACGGCGTGTCCCATGTCCGAGGAGAGGCAGACGGTGCCGGCCAGCGCCCGGGCGCGGTCCTCCAGGGAGCCGCCGCGGGCGTGGATCGTGCGGTCCAGGACGTTGCCGAGCAGCGGGCTCTGCGCGCCGGTGTCGGACTCGCTGCCGGTCTCCTCGTGGTCGAAGGCGGCCAGCACCGGGATGTACGGCAGCTCGGTGGCGTCGGCGGCAGTGGCGACGGCGGCGAGCGCCGCGGTGGCGGCGTGCACCGAGAGCAGGTTGTCCAGGCGCGGGCCGGCCAGCAGCTCGCGGTCCCGGCCGAGGTAGGAGGCGGGCTGGACGTCGTGCGTCATGAGGTCCCAGCCGGCCACGTCGTCGACGGCCAGGCCGGCCCGCTCGGCGACGTAGGAGATCAGCGCGCCCTCGTCGACCGGGCCGAGGCCCCAGATCGGGGTGAGGTGGCGCTGGCGGTCCAGCTTCATGCCGTCGTTGACCTGGCGGTCCAGGTGGATCGCGAGCTGCGGCACGCGCAGCAGCGGCTCGTCCAGCTGGACGAGCCGCGCGGTGCCGTCCTTGAGCGCGAGTCTGCCGGAGATGCCGAGGTCCCGGTCCAGCCAGCTGTTCAGCGGCACGCCGCCGTAGATCTCCACCGCGACCTGCCGCCAGCCGGCCGAGCCGGTGTCCGGCAGCGGCTTGACCCGCAGGTTGGGCGAGTCGGTGTGGGTGCCGACGATCCGGAACGGGGTCTCGGGGCCCGCTCCCTCGGGGAGGTACCAGGCGATCAGCGCACCGCCGCGGATCAGGTAGCGCCCGCCGGCGGCGCCGTCCCAGGCGTCCGTCTCGGCGACCTGCCGGAAGCCCGCCTTCTCCAGCCGCTCCGCGGCGCTCGCGACCGCGTGGTACGGGGACGGCGAGGTACCGAGGAAGGCGATCAGATCGTCGCTGTGCGTCCGGTCGAAGAATGCCTGTCGGGCGGTCGACATACTGCTCCTGGGTCGAGGGAGGGCCGAAGCCGGATGGGGAGTCGGCTTCGCACCTTGAGCATATGCCCGTACACGGACAGGGCATTCGGAAGCATCCCAACCGTTCTCGACCGCGAACCGGCCACAACACCCGGTGTCCGCACGGCGGATAGTCCCTGGTCGGGCACGGTCGTCGGAGCGCGTGCAGGGCGCCGGCAGGGCGTCGGCAGGGCGTCGGAACCGCGTCGGCGGGGTACCTCCGACGCGGCGGCACGGCGCCGGCGGCACGGCGGCCGGGCGCGCACCGGGGCGTGTGACGGTCCGGCGGAAGCGGCCGGGCGCAGCCCCCGGGCAACACCGAAGGGCCCGGTGGCAGCCGGGCCCTTCGGTGTGAGGGTGTGTCAGACGGTCGGAAGGGTGGTGGCCTTAGAAGGCCTCCTCCGCCAGCTCCATGATCTCGTTGTCGATGCCCTCGGCGATCACGCGCTGCGGCGCGACGGTCGGCAGGACGTTCTTGGCGAAGAAGCGGGCGGCCGCGACCTTGCCCTGGTAGAACGGGACGTCCTTCTCCGAGGCGCCGGCCTCCAGCTTGGCCAGGGCCACCGCGGCCTGGCGCAGCAGCAGCCAGCCGACGACGACGTCGCCGGAGACCATCAGCAGGCGGGTGGTGTTGAGGCCCACCTTGTACATGTTCTTGACGTCCTGCTCGACCGAGGTCAGGTCGGCCAGCAGCTTGCCGACGATGGCCTCCAGGTCGCCCGCGGCCTTGGCGAGCAGCTCGCGCTCGGCGGCCAGGGCGTCGCCGCCGGCGGCGGAGCCGAGGAACTTCTGGATCTGCTCGGACAGCGCGGTGAGCGCCTGGCCGCCGTCCTTGACGATCTTGCGGAAGAAGAAGTCCTGGCCCTGGATGGCGGTGGTGCCCTCGTACAGGGTGTCGATCTTGGCGTCGCGGATGTACTGCTCGATCGGGTACTCCTGCAGGTAGCCGGAGCCACCGAAGGTCTGCAGGGACTGGGCGAGCTGCTCGTAGGACTTCTCCGAGCCGTAGCCCTTGACGATCGGCAGGAGCAGGTCGTTCAGGCGCTCGGCGGCCTCGTCGTGCTCGCCGCGCAGCTTGGCGGCCATCATGTCGTCCTGGGTGGACGCGGTGAACAGCACCAGCGCGCGCATGCCCTCGGCGTAGGCCTTCTGGGTCAGCAGCGAGCGGCGCACGTCCGGGTGGTGGGTGATGGTGACGCGCGGGGCGGTCTTGTCCAGGAACTGCGAGATGTCGGCACCCTGCACGCGCTCCTTGGCGTACTCCAGGGCGTTCAGGTAGCCGGTGGAGAGGGTGGCGATGGCCTTCGTGCCGACCATCATGCGGGCGAACTCGATGATCTTGAACATCTGGCGGATGCCGTCGACCTTCTCGCCGAGCAGCCAGCCCTTGGCCGGGTGCTTGGCACCGAAGGTCATCTCGCAGGTGTTCGAGGCCTTGAGGCCCATCTTGTGCTCGACGTTGGTGGCGTAGACGCCGTTGCGCTCGCCGAGCTCGCCGGTCTCCCAGTCGAAGTCGAACTTCGGGACGATGAAGAGGCCCAGGCCCTTGGTGCCCGGCTTGCCGCCCTCGGGGCGGGCCAGGACCATGTGGATGATGTTCTCGGACATGTCGTGCTCGCCCGAGGTGATGAAGCGCTTCACGCCCTCGATGTGCCAGGAGCCGTCCTCCTGCTGGATCGCCTTGGTGCGGCCGGCGCCCACGTCGGAGCCCGCGTCGGGCTCGGTGAGGACCATGGTGGAGCCCCACAGGCGGTCGGTCATCCGCTTGGCGACCTCCAGCTGCTCCGGGGTGCCCTCCTCGGCGATGACGCCGGCGAAGGCCGGGCCGGAGGAGTACATCCAGATGGCCGGGTTCGAGCCCAGGATCTGCTCGGCGAAGGCCCAGATCAGCGAGTTCGGGGTGACCTGGCCACCGATCGACTCCGGGATGCCCAGACGCCACCACTCGGCGTCCATGAAGGTCTGGTAGCTCTTCTTGAAGGTGGCCGGGATCGGGGCGGTGTTGGTCTCCGGGTCGAAGACCGGCGGGTTGCGGTCGGCGTCGACGAAGGACGCGGCGAGGTCGTTCTCGGCCAGGCGCGAGATCTCGCTCAGGATGTTCTTCGCGGTCTCGACGTCCATGTCCGCGAACGGTCCGGTGCCGTAGACCTGCTCGCGGCCGAACACCTCGAAGAGGTTGAACTCCACGTCCCGCAGGTTGGACTTGTAGTGACCCATGGCCGTTTTCTCCGGTTCGTCGCTTCCGGGAGACCGCCGCGTTCGGGCGTCCCGTACCCACCAGTAGGCATCATGATGCTACCCAGCGGTAACTTGGGCAAGCCCTCGGCGGTGAATCCGCTATGAACGTGGTCACGTCCCACAGTCGGGGCGACCACTCCTTGTCAGGATCGGCGCCAGCGCGGGCGGGTGCGCTCCCGCTAGCCTGTCCGTGTGTACGGATATGACCAGAACGCATACCCGGGAGACCCCTACCAGCAGCAGGCGGGTCCGCAGCCGGGCATGAACGGCATGCCCGGACCCGACGCCTACGGCGCGCAGGCGCCGGGGTCGCAGCAGTCCCTCTACCCGGAACCGTCCCCGCCGTCGCTGGCGGACGCCGTCCGGGCCTTCACCACCGGCTCGATGGCGGTCGAGGACTTCCAGGCGATCTTCATCACCTCGAAGGTGCACTGCCCGCGCGGCGACCGCCCCGGCTTCCTCGCGCTGCACAACACCCCGACGCCGGTGATCCCGATGTTCAGCTCGCTGAAGGAGCTGCGCCGCTACGCCGGCAAGGACTCCAAGCACTTCACCGTCACCGGCGCCGAGGTCCTGGACCTGCTGCCGACCGGCTACGGCTTCGCGCTGGACATGGAGGGCGAGCACCGGATGGTGTTCGACGCCAAGGCCGTCGAGCAGATGGTCGACTTCACCATGCGCCGCATGTACGGCTGACGGCCGCCCCCGGCCGACGACCGCCCCGGCCCACGGCCGCCCCGCGGTGCGCCCCACCCACGCCTGACCCATCCTGGAGAAAGAGGAGCCGCGCTCCTCCGTCGACATATGGTTCAACTTTCAACTTGCTTGTTGTTGAGGATTGAACTAATCTCGTGGACGTAGGCCGCAGAACACCCCCTCGAAGGAGGCCGACATGCCCGCCGTGACCGTCGACAACCCGCTGACCCTCCCGCGCGTCACCACGCCGGACGCCGCCGTCACGAGCGCCCGCCCGGTCCGCACCGTGGTCACCGCCCCCGAGGGCTACGAGGGCGAGGGCTTCCCTGTCCGCCGCGCCTTCGCCAAGATCGACACGAAGTACCTCGACCCGTTCATCATGATGGACCAGATGGGTGAGGTGGACTACGCGGCCGGAGAGCCCAAGGGCACCCCCTGGCACCCGCACCGCGGCTTCGAGACCGTCACCTACATCATCGACGGCACCTTCGTGCACCAGGACTCGCACGGCGGCGGCGGCGTCATCACCGACGGCGACACCCAGTGGATGACGGCGGGCTCCGGCCTGCTGCACATCGAGACCCCGCCGGAGTCGCTGGTGATGTCCGGCGGCCTCTTCCACGGCCTCCAGCTGTGGGTGAACCTGCCCGCCTCGGACAAGATGATCGCCCCCAAGTACCAGGACATCCGCGGCGGCAGCGTCAAGCTCCTCAGCACCGAGGACGGCGGCGCCCTGCTGCGGGTGATCGCCGGCGAGCTCGACGGCCACCAGGGGCCCGGCGCCACTCACACGCCGATCACCATGATCCACGCCTCGGTCAGCCCCGGCGCCCAGATCACCCTGCCCTGGCGCTCCGACTTCAACGCCCTCGCCTACGGCCTGGCCGGCAAGGGCTCGGCCGGCGCCGAGCGCCGCCCGTTCGGCACGGGCCAGGCGGTCCTGTTCGGCGACGGCGACTCGATCACCATCCGCGCCGACGAGAGCCAGGACTCCCGGAACGCCAACTTCGAGGTCGTGCTGCTCGGTGGCCTGCCGATCCGCGAGCCGGTCGCCTGGTACGGGCCGTTCGTGATGAACAGCCACCGCGAACTGCAGCAGGCCATGGAGGACTTCCAGGCCGGCCGCCTCGGCACCGTCCCGGCCTCCGGGAAGTAGGCCCGACCGGTGGCTCCGGCCACCGGCACGGCGGGTCGGCCGAAGGTCCCGCCTTCGACCGACCCGCCCTCGCATCGTTGCGCGGACCCGCTGCCGCGACGGACCGCCGTCGCGACGGCGGGTCCGGTCGCCTACAGCAGCGCGTACACGGCCGACGCGTCGTCGTGGGCCTTGCCGCGCGGCCAGCGCTCGCAGGCGGCGTCGGTCCGTTCCACCGCGCGGACCTGGGCGATCAGCTCGCCCGGGCCCGACTCCGCGAGCAGCCGCAGCACATCGCCCCAACTGCCCAGCCCGAAGCGCTCGGTGAAGCGCGAGGCGCCGTCGGTGAGGGCTGCCAGCGCGTGCAGCCGGTCGAGCCGGACGAAGCCGGTCTCGGCGTGCTCGGCCGCGCGCGGGCTGGCGGCCGCGATCCACGGGCCCTTGCCCCGGTTGCGGGCGGCGCGGACGGCCAGCGCGTACTCCAGGTGCAGCGCCGCCCGCTCGGCCGAGCCGGGCACGGTCGCCCAGACCTGGCGGCGCAGCTCCTCCCCGCCGGGGAAGCGCTGGTTGTCCCCGATCACCTTCGGCGGGCCGTCCTTGAACTCCAGCACCAGCAGCGAGTCGCCGAGCACCAGGTACTCCAGCGCCTCGCCGTGCCGCCGGGCCGCGACCACCATCGCGGCGGGCGTGTTGGCGTGGGCCAGGTCGCAACGGCCGCCGTGCAGCGCGGCCGTCTCCGCGATGGCGTCGGCCAGGCACTCGGCGATCGAGCGGTCCGCCCGGTCGGTGAGCCGGGCGAGCAGGTGCACGCCCAGCCGGCGGACGTACCAGGCCGTCCCGTGCCGGCACCCGGACTCCAGGCCGGCCGGCGAACTCGCGCCGTCCAGCAGGACCAACGCCTCCGGCGAGGCCGCCGCGAAGTCCTCGCTCTCCCGGTCGGGCCGCCGTGCTTCCCCTGCGAGCTGTAGCTGCATCCCGACAGTGTGGCCGCCGCCACCGGCCCGCGCCCAGACCCCTGCGCCGGTGGGCGCCGGGCCGGGGCCCGGCGCCCGGTGGCAGCCGGGGTGATTCGGCCATACCGTCGGAAAGTGACCGGACAATTCGGCCAATCGGGGCGGGTCGGGTTTGGGATCACCTTCGGGTGCCCGGGCGGCCCGTGACTGACGAGGAGCGGAAGATGTTCTGGCAGTTCATCGTGGTGGTGGCCGCCTCGCTCGGCTTTCCGACGGCCGCACTGCTGTACCTGATCGGCGGTCCGCGCTTCCCGGACGAGCAGCGCGACCGGAGCTGACCTACCCCTTCCAGGCGGGATCGCGGCCGAGCAGCGCCAGCACCCGCTCGAACCGGCCCGCGCCGTCCCCGGGCCGCAGGCCGGGACGGAAGGCCCGGCCCGGCGCCCGCGCTTCCGGGGTGTCCGGGACGGCGTCCGTCACCGCTTCCAGGACCGACAGCAGTTCCCCGTCTCCCTCCACCCGCTCGACCAGCCGGTCCTTCGTGCCGAGTGCGGCGGCGAGGTCCCAGCCGTGCACCAGGGTGTCGAGCAGGTGGAAGCCCACCGCCCGGTCGAGCGGGAAGGGGCCGCCGTCGCGGATCTCGGGCAGCCAGAGCGCCCGGCCCGCCGCGGCCGCGCCCCGGAACGCGGCGGTGAGTTCGGTGCCCGAACGGCGCACCGTGCCCGCCGGGTCCGGTCCGACCGTGACGGGCGCGAAGAGCGCCGGATCCGGGCCCGCCCCGCGCGCGGCAGCCGCGAAGCCGTGGCGCTGCCCGATCTCGTGCGCCAGCAGGTGGCGCAGTGTCCAGCCGGCGCACGGGGTCGGCAGGTCCAGCTGCTCCGGCCGGGCGCCGTCGACCACCTCGACGGCCAACTCCAGTGAGCGTGCGTGCAGTTCGACGAGCTCGACGATCTCCATGCGGTCGAGGGTACTCATCCGGCCGCGACCTCCAGGCCCGCGGCCAGGAATCCGGCCACCCGGTCGACGACGGTCGGCTCCGCGATGATCCGGCGGTGGCCGAGCCCCCGGGTGACCACCAGGTCGAGCCGCTCCCCGTACGCCCTCCGGAGCCGGTGCGCCTGGCCCAGCGGGACGACGTCGTCGTCCTCGTCGTGCACCACCAGGACCGGCAGGTCGACCTCCGCAGCCCGGCGGGCCGCGTCGTAGCGCTCCCAGCCACCGGCGTCCCCGCCGAACAGCTCGCGCTCGATCCGGGCCCGCAGCGCCCCCTCGACTTCGGCGTTCAGGCCGAGCCCGGCGCAGAACGCGGCCGGGAAGAAGCCGACCCGGGACACCCCGGCGACGGCCGCCAGCCGACCCGCCCGCAGGCCGTCGGCCAGTGCCCCGAAGGCGGCGCAGACGCCCAGCGAGTGCGCGACGACGGCCTCGAACGGCCCGTACCGCTCCTGGAGCCGCAACGCCAGCTCGCGGAACTCCGGCACGCCGGTGGTCCGGCCGCCGGAGTCGCCGTGGCCCGGCGCGTCGAAGGAGACGGCACTGAGGCCGAGCTCCTGCAGCCGGGGCACCAGGGGCGCGTACCGGGAGGCCCGGGAGCGCCAGCCGTGCAGCAGCAGGACCGGCCGCTCGCCGCTGCCCCAGCGGTAGCCCACCACCGGCTTGCCGTTCACGGTGAGCCGCTCGGTGACGGCCCGTCGGTGGACCTCCGCCTCCGAGGGTCGCACCCGGCTGCGCCGCAACGGGTGCACGAACAGTTGGTAGGCGGCCCGGCCGGCCACGCCGGGGGCGATGCGGGCGGCGGGGTTGAGGACGGTGCGGATCAGTGCCTTCGGTGCCATCGGTGCCATCGGTGCCTGGGCCGGGGCCATCGGGTCTCCCTGTCGTACGGACGGGTGTTCCTGGCGGGGTGGGGCCGTGGTGCTCGCGCTCGCGGCGAGATATTAGCACGACCGTTCGTGCAGTCTTAGGCACAGTTCCACGGGCGCGGACCGGCCCACGCACTACCCTGGGCGACACGCACAGCGACGAGAACGGGGGCGGACGATGGCCCGAACGACCACGGACGGACGGGTCCTGCGCGGCGAGGAGACCCGCCGGGCGGTCCTGCACCGCGCCGTCGGCATCGCCTCCGCCGAAGGCCTGGACGCGCTCTCCATCGGCCGGCTGGCCACCGACCTCGGACTCAGCAAGAGCGGCGTCTTCGCCGGCTTCGGCTCCAAGGAGGAGCTGCAGCTCGCCACCGTCCGCGCCGCCCGCCGGATCTTCGCCGACGCCGTCGTCGCCCCGGTCGCCGACACCCCGACCGGCCTCCCCCGGGTCCGCGCCCTGTGCGAGGGCTGGCTCGGCTACTCGCGCGCCCGGGTCTTCCCGGGCGGCTGCTTCTTCCACGAGGTCACCGCCGAGTTCGACGCCCGGCCCGGCGCCGTCCGGGACGCCCTGGCCGACTGCGCCCGGGAGTGGTCCGACACGATCGTCGAGGCCCTCGCCGAAGCCCGCACCGCCGGCACCCTGCGCCCGGACACCGACCTCGGGGACCTCGCCTTCGCCCTGATCGCGGTCCTGGAGGCGGCCAACTCCCAGGCCGTGCTGCACGACGAGACCACCCCGTACGAACGGGCCGGCCGCCTCCTGCTGCGCCTGCTGCGCGCCGAGGCCGCCGACCCGGCCGACCCGGCGCTCGCCTAACGCTCCGCCAGCACCCGCTCCAGCTCCGCCGCCTGGGCCAGCAGGCGCTCGTCCCCGCCCTCCGCGCCGACCACCTGGAGGCCCAGCGGCAGCCCACCCGGCGTCCGCCCGGCCGGCAGGCTCAGCGCCGGCCGGCCCAGGAAGCTCCACGGCAGCGACATCACCGCGTCGCCGGTGCCGTGCAGGCCCTCCGGCGCCCCGCCGGTCGCCGAGGGCGCCAGCCACAGGTCCACCCCGGCCTCCGCACCCGCCCCGGCCACCCGCTCGCGCAGCCGCTCCCGGAAGCGCAGCCCGGCCGCCCGGTCCTCGGGCGCGACGCCCCGGCCGACCCGGATGCCCGCCACCGTCTCCGGCCGGTAGAGGCCGCCGAACCGGGCGAACCAGTCGGCGTGGCTCCGGGCCATCTCGAAGCGGTTGACCGTCTGCAACCGCCGCCCCACCTCGTCGAAGTCGGGGAACAGCTCGACCCGGCGCACGGTCAGCCCGGCCCCCGCCAGCCGCTCCAGCTGCTCCTCGAAGGCGCGCAGCGCAGCCGGCTCGGCGTGCTCCAGATACGTCCCGTCCGGCACCCCGAGCACGGGCTCCGCACCGACCGCCACCGGCCGCCAGTCGTCGCAGAGCAGCGGGGCCGCCAGCGCCGCGCCCGCCAGGTCGGCGGTGAACACCCCCAGGGTGTCGAGGCTCGGCGCGTTCGGGATCACGCCGTCGACCGGGATCCGCCCGTACGTCGGCCGGAAGCCCACCACGCCGCAGTACGCGGCCGGGCGGATCACCGAGCCGACGGTCTGGGTGCCGACCGCGAGCGGCACCAGCCCCGCCGCGACGGCCGCCGCCGAACCGCTGCTGGAGCCGCCCGGCGTGTGCCCCGGGTGGTGCGGGTTGCGGGTCGGCCCGGGGGCGCTCGCCGCGAACTCGGCGGTCACCGTCTTGCCCGCGACCAGCGCGCCCGCCGCGCGCAGCCGGTCCACCACCGCGGCCTGCGGCCCGGCCAGCACCCCGGGCGGCAGCGCCGACCCGCCGTGCGTGGGCAGCCCGTCCACGTGCACGACGTCCTTGACCCCCACCGCCACGCCGTACAGCGGCGGCCGCCCGGCCGGGTCCGGGTACCGCGCGGCCAGCTCCCCCGCCTGCGCCCGCAGCCGGTCGTGGCGCCCGGGCTCCGGCACGAACGCGTGGATCAGCGGGTCCACCCGCTCGACCAGCGCACAGAAGCGGTCGACGTACTCGGGCAGTTCCGGGCGGCCCGCGCGCAGCCCGGCGGCGTCGCCGGTCAACGACCGCGGCCGGACGAGGGGCTCCTCCATGCCGGGCAACGCCGGACCGGCGGTTACGGGTGCTCGGCCGACAGGTACGGCGCCTCGCGCAGGAAGTACGCCCCGCAGGTGTGGCAGCACAGTTCCGGGGTCTTCCCCCAGTCCACCGCGTCCCGCACCGGTGCCTGCGGATCGAGCTCCCGGCCGCACATCGCCACGCTCTCCTCGCCCCGGACCACGTGCCACAGCCGCACCCCCTCGGCCGCACCGCCGGCGCCGTACTCGGCTCGCATCTGGTGCTTCATGCCCCCCATCGTCCGGCTCGCCCCCACCCCCGGCAACCCGGGAGTAGGACGCCCCGCCGACGCCCGCGAAGGCCCGCGAGCGCCCTCAGGACGCGGCCCGCAGCAGCGCGTCGTCCTGCCACTTGAGGATCTTGTCGAAGCTCACGATGGCCCCCCGCAGGGGGTGGTTGCGGAGCTGCACGTGGTCGGTGAGGGCGTGGATGAGGAAGAGGCCCCGGCCGGATTCGGCGGTGAGGTCGGGGAGGGTGTCGAGGTCGACCGGGCGGAGGGTGGGGGCCGTGGGGCGGCAGGGGAGGACGTGGGTGTCGTACGGGTGGTCGTCGCGGCGGGGGCGGTGGCCGGTGAGGACGCGGGCCGGGACGGTGGCGCGGCCGCGGCGGGAGCGGCCGGGCGCCCGGCCCGTCGCGGCCGGGCGGCTCGGGGCGGCGGCCGGGCGCCGGACCGGCGGGGCCGCGGGGGCGGGCAGGCCTGGCCCGGAGTCGGTGACCTCGATCCGCAGCCGGTCTCCGCTGATCGACGCGGTGACCTGGAAGCCGTCGTCGGGCCGCCCGGTGGCGCCGTGCTCGACCGCGTTGGCGCAGGCCTCGCTGAGGGCGACGCCGAGGTCGTCGGCGATCTGCGGGTCGACGCCCGCCGTCGCCATGGCACCGAGCAGGATGCGCCGGGCCAGCGGCACGCTGGCCGGATCGCGCTTGAGGTGCAGAGTCCACCAGATGTCCACGGGAGGTCCCTCCTGGCTGCGGCTCCACATACAACTAGGTATCTCCGGGCGATTCGGCGGTGAACCGTGCCCGGGGGCCGCTACCGCCCGTTCGGCGGATGGACTGGGGGACGGGGTCTGTGCCGAGCGGCGCACACCCCCTCCTGCACGCCGCCGCCGAAAGGGGCATTCGTAGGGATTTCCCACCCTGCCGGTGTCGGCGGCGTACGCAATGAGAGGATGGCCCGGCCATGACTGCCCTCGCCGCCGCCCCGTCCCCGGGCGCCCCCGGACCGGCCCAGCCGGTAGGGTCCGCCGCCTGGGACCTGCGGCTTGCCCGGGCCGTCCCGTTCGCGCTGGTCTGCACGCTGATAGCGGCCGCCGGACACGCCCTGGCCGGCGGCGGGAACGTGCCGGTGACCGCGCTGGCGGCGGGTTTCGCCGCGGTGCTGGCGTTCGCCGCGGCCTGCGGCGGCCGGGAGCGTTCGCTGGCGGGCATCGCCGGGGCGCTGGGCGCGGGGCAGCTCGGTCTGCACGTCCTCTTCCACGGCTTCGGCGGTTTCACCGGCCTCACGGGCTCCTCCGCGATGTCGGGCATGCACCACGGCGCCTCCGGTGCGATGACCGTTCCGCAGGTGGCCGGCCGGCTGATCTGCAACGAGGCACGCCCGGGCACGCTGGTCGGCCTGCCCGGCAGCCCGACCCCGGAGCAGCTGGTCTCCTCGGCGGGCCTGGACCCGCACGCGTTCGCCGCCGCGCCGTGGTGGCAGACCGGCGTGTTCGGGATGACCCCGTCGATGCTGGCCGGGCACCTGGCCGCCGCGCTGGTGGCGGGCTGGTGGCTGCGGCGCGGCGAGGCGGCGCTGTGGCGCCTGCTGCGGGTGGCGGCGACGGCGGCCCGGGAGCACTGGGCGGCGCCGCTGCGGTCGGCGTTCGCGCTGGTGGCCGTGCTGCTGCGCGGTCTGTTCGGCGCGGCCGGTCCGGTCCGCCGGTTCGGGGCCCGGGGCGGCGAGAGCCCGCTCCCGGCGGGTGCCGTGCTGCGGCACAGCGTGGTGCGGCGCGGTCCGCCGTGCGGGGCCTTCGCGTACTGATCCGCGATCCCCGGTGGCCTGCGGGCCGTGCCGGGCGCGGGTGTGCGCACCGTCCGGGCCGTTTCCCGACCACCGGGTCCGGCCCGAGGCTCTGCCCCCACACGTCCCCACGCGCGGCACCACGAGCGCGGCCGAGGCGCGGCCCGGTCCGTCGCCCGGCCCCGGCCTGCCGCCGAACTCCGATCGGAGACCCCGCATCATGCGTTCCCTTCCCGCCCGTCGTCTCGCCGCCGTCGCCCTGACCGCCGCCGCCTCCGTGGTGGCGCTGGCCGGCCCCGCGTTCGCGCACGTCACCGTGAACCCGGGTGCGGCCCCGCAGGGCGGCTACACGGCCGTGGACTTCCGGGTGCCGAACGAGAGCGACACCGCGAGCACGGTGAAGCTGGAGGTCAACCTCCCGCTGGACCACCCGCTGGCCTCGGTCCGGACCCTGCCGATGCCGGGCTGGACGGCCACGATCGAGAAGTCGAAGCTCGACAAGCCGATCAAGGTGCACGGCAACGACGTCAACGAGGCCGTCTCCAAGATCACCTGGACCGCGGACGCCGGCGTCAAGATCGCCCCCGGCCAGTTCCAGGAGTTCCGGGTCTCGCTCGGCCCGCTGCCGACCGACTCGGACAGCCTGGTCTTCAAGGCCCTGCAGAGCTACGACAACGGCGACGTCGTCCGCTGGATCGACGAGAGCAAGGACGGCCAGCCCGAGCCGGCCAAGCCCGCGCCCGTCCTGAAGCTCACCAAGGCCGCCGCCGGCGACGACGCCCACGGCGTCACCGCCTCCCCCGCCGCGGGCGCCCACGGGGACAGCTCGGACCACGCCGCCTCCTCGGACAGCGGCAGCAAGGCCAGTGACTCCACCGCCCGCACCCTCGGTGTGGTCGGCATCGTGGTCGGCGTGATCGGCACCGCCGTCGGCGTGCTCGGCCTGCGCCGCAAGAACGGCGGCTCCGCCTCCTGACCCCCGCGCCGGCGGGGCCGTACCCCCACCACGGGTACGGCCCCGCCGGCGGCCCACCGCGCACGATCGGAACCCGCATGTCCCGCACCGCCCGTCCCGCCCGCACCGCCCGCCTGGCCGGCGCGGCCGCCCTCGCGCTGACCGCCGCCCTGACCCTGTCCGCCTGCGGCTCCTCCGGCGGCGACTCCACCGCCGCGAAGGTCACCCAGCAGAAGGAGAACACCCCGTACCAGGGCACCAAGCTGGCGAAGAACTTCGAGAAGCCGGACCTCCAGCTGACCGACACCTCCGGGCAGCCCTTCGACCTGCGGCAGCAGACCAACGGCAAGGCCACCCTGCTGTTCTTCGGCTACACCAGCTGCCCGGACGTCTGCCCGACCACCATGGGCGACATCGGCGTCGCGATGAAGGCGCTCCCCGCGGAGGACCGGCAGAAGATCAACGTCGTGTTCGTCTCCACCGACCCGCAGCGCGACACCCCCAAGGTGCTGCGCACCTGGCTGGACTCGATGGGCAGCGACTTCATAGGCCTCACCGGTGACCTGGCCAAGGTGAAGACCGCCGCCAAGTCGCTCGGCATCATGATCGAGGACCCGGTGGTCAACGCGGACGGCACGGTCACCTCGACCCACGGCGCGCAGGTGCTGGCCTTCCTCCCCTCGGACGACAAGGCGCACGTGCTCTACATGAGCGGAACCGAGGAGAAGACCTACGAGCACGACCTGGCGCTGCTCGCCAAGGGGGTCGCGGCGTAATGGCGGGCAACGGAACGCACCGCTTCCGGCGGACCGCCCTCACGGGTGCGGTGCTGGCCACCGTCCTGGGCGGCGGCGCCATCCTGGCCGCCTGCGGAACGGGCGGCCAGGGCGGCCAGAGCGGCCCGAGCGCTGCCGGCAGCGGGCCGGCCAGGCTCAGCGTCGCCGACTCCTACATCCCGCTGCCCCCGGCCGGCGGCATGGCCGCCGGCTACCTGACCGTCCGCAACGACGGCGGCCGGGACGAGCTGGTCAAGGTGACCAGCCCCGGCGCCGAGTCGGTCACCATGCACCGCTCGACCCCGTCGAGCATGGAGCAGGTCGACAGTCTGGACGTGCCCGCGCACGGCGCGCTGCAGTTCGCGCGCGGCGGCACCCACCTCATGATCATGGGCTGGCAGAAGGCCCCCGCACTCGGCGACGAGCTCGAACTGGACCTCACCTTCGCCAAGTCCGGCACCATCGCGGTCAAGGTGCCGGTCAAGGAGCTCACCTACCGCCCCGGCCAGAGTTAGGGGACCGTCACCATGCAGTCGGCCGGCCTGGAGAAGGCCTCGCACCGCCGGATCGCCGGGGTGCTCGGAATGCTCGGCGCGTTGCTCGCGCTGATGCTCGCGGGCGCCGGACCGGCCTCCGCGCACGCCACCCTGGATTCCACCGACCCCCGGCAGAACTCGGTGGTCGCCACCGCCCCGGCCGAGGTCACGCTGACCTTCAGCGAGTCCGTGTCGCTCTCCTCGGACTCCGTCCGGGTGCTCGACCCGGCCGGCAAGGCCGTGGACACCGGCAACCCCGCGCACGCCGACGGCAAGGGCAGCACCGCCCGCGTCGGCCTGAAGGGCGGGCTCGCCAACGGCACGTACACCGTCGCCTGGCGGGCCGTCTCGGAGGACTCGCACCCCGTCGGCGGGGCGTTCACCTTCTCCATCGGCGCGCCCTCGGACACCTCGGTGTCGGCCGCCGCGCTGCAGGGCGCCAAGGCCGACGGCCTGGTCGCCGCCCTGTACGGCACCGGCCGCACCGTCGCCTACGCGGCGTTCGCGCTGCTGGCCGGCGTCGCCGCCTTCGTGCTGATCTGCTGGCCGGCCGGCACCGCCCGGCGCCCGGTGCAGCGGCTGCTGATGACCGGCTGGACGGCGCTGCTGGTCTCCACCGTCGCGGTGCTGATGCTGCGCGGGCCGTACGAGCGCGGCTCTGGGATCGGGCAGGCCTTCGACCTGTCGCTGGTGCGCGCCACCCTGGACGAGCGGATCGGCACCGCGCTGGCCGCCCGGCTGCTGCTGCTCGCGGCGGGCGGGGTGTTCCTGTCCCTGCTGGTCGGCCAGCTGGGGCAGCCGCCGCGGCCGCTCCCTGCCGAGCCCGCCGAGGACCGGCGCGCCGACGGCGAGGGCGCCGAGGGCAGGGGCGAGGACGCCGAGGCCGCCGAGCTGCGCGAGCTGGAGCAGCGCGCCGCCGAGCGGCCGCAGCGGGAGGCCCGGCTCGGCCTCGGGGTGGCCGGGCTGGTGCTGGCGGTCGCCCTCGCGGCGACCTGGGTCGGCGCCGACCACGCCTCGGTGGGCATCCAGGTCTGGCTGGCGCTGCCGCTCGGCATCCTGCACCTGATCGCGATGGCGCTCTGGCTGGGCGGGCTGGCCGCACTCCTGGCCGCGCTGCGCGAGGGCGTGGGCGCCGACGTGGTGGACCGCTTCTCGAAGGTCGCCTTCGGCTCGGTGGCCGTGCTGGCCGTGACCGGGATCTACCAGTCCTGGCGGGGCCTGGGCAGCTGGGGCGCGCTGACCGGCACCGAGTACGGGCGGCTGCTGCTGGTGAAGAGCGGCTGCGTGGTCGTGATGCTCGGCGTCGCATGGATCTCGCGCAGCCGGCTGGCCCGGCTGCGGTCGGCCCCGGCCGAGGCGGCGGAGGTCGAGCAGGCCGAGGTGCCGGAACCGGTCGGCGTCGCGGCGCACAGCGAGGACCCGGTCCGCCGGGCGCAGCTGGACCGCCAGCGTGCCGCCCGGGAGAGCGCCGGGCGCGAGCGCGGGCTGACCCCGAACCGGGCCGGGCTGCGCCGCTCGGTGCTGGTCGAGGCCCTGGTCGCGGTGGCGGTGCTGGTGGTCACCACGATGCTGACCAACTCCCCGCCCGGCCGGGTGGCGGGCGAGATCACGGCCGGGGCCGCCGCTCCGGCCGCCGCTCCGGCCGCCGGCGGGGCCGCGGCCGCGCCGCAGACCGAGCCGGGCCGCACCGTCGAGCTCAAGCTCCCGTACGACACCAAGGGCCGGACGCCGAACGCCAAGGGCACCGCGACCGTCACCCTCAACCCGGCCCGGACCGGACCGAACGAGGTGAAGCTCGCGCTGGACGGCGCGGACGGGCAGCCGGTGGACGTCCCCGAGGTGCAGCTGGCCTTCACCCTGCCGGACCGCGACCTCGGTCCGCTGCCGGTGGCGCTCACCCCGGAGGGCACCGGCCGCTGGAGCGGCACCGCGCAGCTGCCGCTGGCGGGCACCTGGGTGGTGTCGGTGCAGGTCCGCTCCTCGGAGATCGACCAGACCACCCCGACCCAGCAGTTCAAGATCGGCTGACGGCGGTGGACGACGTGACGACGACGGAACCGGCCGCGGCCGGGGAGGCCCCGGGCGGGCGGACGGCGGCCGGGCGGACGGCGGCCGGGCAGGCCCCGGCCGAGCAGGCCCCGGCGGACCGGGCGGGCTTCACCCGGCGCGCCCTGCTCGGCACCGCCGGCGCCGGGCTGCTGGTCGGCGCGGGGGCGGGCGTCGCCGGGGCGGTCGCCCTGGACCGGGCCGACCGCACCACCGGCGCGGCGGCCCCGGGCGGCGCGCTCGGCGCCGCCCGGGTGCCGTTCCGCGGCGAGCACCAGGCCGGGATCCTCGAACCGCAGCAGGCCCGGGTCCAGTTGGCCGCCTTCGACCTGGTCGAGGGGGCGGGCCGGGACGGGCTGCGCGCCCTGCTGCAGCGCTGGACGAAGGCCGCCGAGCGGCTGACCGCCGGGGAGCCGGCCGAGGAGTTCGACAACCAGGTCGCGCTGGACGCCGGCCCCTGCTCGCTCACCCTCACGGTCGGCTTCGGCGCCGGGCTCTTCGACAAGGCCGGACTGGCCGACCGCCGCCCGCCCGGGCTCGAACCGCTGCCCGCCTTCCCCGGCGACGCACTCGACCCGGCCCGCGGCGACGGCGACCTGTTCGTCCAGATCGGCGCCGACGACGCGCTGGTGGCGGTGCACGCCCTGCGGGTGCTGCAGCGGCTGGCGGCCGGGACGGCGGCGCTGCGCTGGCAGTCTGCCGGCTTCGCCCGAACCCCCGGGGCCGCCGCGCAGCCGGTGACCGGCCGCAACCTGATGGGCCAGGTCGACGGCACCAACAACCCGAAGCCCGGCGAGGACGGCTTCGTCGCCAAGGTGTTCTGCGCCGCCGGCGGCGACCAGCCGGGCTGGCTGGCCGGCGGCTCGTACCTGGTGTTCCGGCGGATCCGGATGCTGCTGGACCACTGGGAGGCGCTCCCGGTGGACCGGCAGGAGCGGGTGATCGGACGCCGCAAGGCGGACGGCGCCCCGCTCGGCACGCCCGCCGGGGCCGGCGAGCACGCACCGGTCGACCTGTCCGCGCAGGGCCCGGACGGCGCGTTGGCGATCCCCTCCGACGCCCACATCCGGGTCGCCGCGCCGGCGGCCAACGGCGGGGCGGCCATGCTGCGGCGCGGCTTCTCGTACCACGACGGGCTGCTGCCGGACGGCTCGCCGGACGCCGGGCTGCTCTTCGTGGCCTTCCAGGCCGATCCGCGCAAGGGCTTCACCCCGGTGCAGCGCAAGCTCTCCCGGGGCGACGGCCTCTCCCGCTTCCTGCGGCACGAGGCGAGCGGCGTGTACGCGGTGCCCCCGGCCGCGCCGGTCGGCGGCCACCTCGGCCAGCAGCTGCTGGACGGGTAGCGCCCGGCGGCCCCGCGGCCGTTACCACAGGTGGTCCCGGCCTGTGGAACGCTTTCCTGCCGGGGCCGCGGAATCGTTAGGGTGATTGTTTCGGCACCACCCGTCCAGGCAGCACCGAGTTCCCACGGAGGCGTCATGTCGGCCACCCGCTACACCTACCTCGGCCCGGCCGGCACCTTCACCGAGGCGGCCCTGCACACCCTGCCCGAGGCGGCGACCCGCGAGCTGGTGCCGCTGTCCTCGGTGGCGCTGGCGCTGGACGCGGTGCGCGGCGGAGACGCCGCCGGGGCGTTCGTGCCGATCGAGAACTCGGTGGAGGGCGCGGTCACCGCGACCAACGACGAACTGGCGTCCGGCGCACCGCTGATGATCTACCGGGAGGTGCTGCTGCCGATCGCCTTCGCGCTGCTGGTCCGGCCGGGCACCGAGCTGTCCGGGATCAAGACGGTGACCAGCCACCCGGTGGCCCAGCCGCAGGTGCGCCGCTGGCTGGCGGCCAACCTGCCGGAGGCGACCTGGGAGTCGGCGGCCTCCAACGCGGACGGCGCCCGGCTGGTCGCCGAGGGCCGCTACGACGGGGCGTTCGCGGGCGAGTTCGCGGCGCCGATCTACGGGCTGGACCCGCTGGTCAAGGACATCGCGGACGCCAAGAGCGCCGCCACCCGGTTCGTCCTGGTCGGGCGCCCGGGCCGGGTCTCCTCGCCGACCGGTGCGGACAAGACCTCGATGGTGGTCTGGCTGCCGGACGACCACCCGGGCGCGCTGCTGGAGCTGCTGCAGGAGTTCGCGGTGCGCGGGGTCAACCTGATGCGGATCGAGTCCCGGCCGACGGGTGAGGGCCTGGGCAACTACTGCTTCCTGATCGACTGCGAGGGCCACCTCTCGGAACGCCGGGTGGCCGAGGCGATGATGGGCCTCAAGCGGATCTGCCCCCAGGTGCGGTACCTGGGCTCCTATCCGCGCGCCGACCGGCAGGTGTCCACCCACCGGCGGCCGGGGACCTCGGACGAGGATTTCAGCTCGGCGGCGGACTGGCTCTCCCGCGCGCTCGACGGGCGCGGGGACATCTGAGTCACCCGAGCGACACCTTCCGTCTTTCTGACCTTTTCCGACCGTTTTGGATCGGTCCGATCAGGCGGGGCGGACGACCGCACCCGTCATCCACAGGCCGGTCCGACAACGGCGGCCGCTGTCCACAGGCCTCCCCGCTGTCCACAGCCGGAAGTTATCCACAGGTCTGGGGACGAGTCGACAAACCGGTATAGCCATTACCCAGAACCGGTCGGACCATCGGTTTGCGTCGCAGAGATGACTAATCGGACCAGAGTCACCCGGTTGCCAGCAAATCACCCGTCTGAGTGCTTCAATTCCCTCACTCGGGAAGGTCCAATGAGGTTTGAAACCTCAATTCGCTGGTTCGATCGCGCGGAGGGTGACCCTCCCCTTCGATCCACAGCCCCCGCCCCCAGCCTGTGGATAACCCGCCCCCGGAGAGTTCCCCACAGAAGTTATCCACAGGTTCGGGGCGGTTATCCCCAGGGGAAAACCGGTACCGGTGGAGGAACGCCCGCCCGGTACGCTTGGGCCTGTGATTGACCTTCGCCTGCTCCGTGAGGACCCTGACCGAGTGCGCGCCTCGCAGCGCGTCCGTGGCGAGGACGTCGACCTGGTCGACGCCCTCCTCTCCGCCGACGAACGGCGCCGGTCCTCGGGCAGCCGCTTCGACGAACTGCGCAGCGAGCAGCGGGTGCTCGGCAAGCAGGTCGCCCAGGCCAAGGGCGACGAGAAGGCCGCCCTGCTCCAGCGCACCAAGGACCTGGCCGCCGAGGTCAAGGCCGCCGACGCCGAACAGGGCGCCGCCAAGGAGGAGGCCGACCGCCTGCTCCGCTCGCTGGCGAACCTCATCGACCCGGCCGCCCCGGTCGGCGGCGAGGAGGACTTCGTCACCCTCGAAGAGATCGGCACCCCGCGCGACTTCGCCGCCGAGGGCTTCGAGCCGCGCGACCACGTCGAGCTCGGCCAGATCCTCGGCGCGATCGACACCGAGCGCGGCGCCAAGGTCGCCGGTGCCCGCTCCTACTACCTGACCGGCGTCGGCGCGCTGCTGGAGCTCGCCCTGGTCAACATGGCGATCGCCCAGGCCACCGCGGCCGGCTTCACCCCGATGATCACCCCGACCCTGGTCCGCCCGGCCGCCATGGACGGCACCGGGTTCCTCGGCCAGGCCGCCGAGAACGTGTACCACCTCGCCGAGGACGACCGGTACCTGGTCGGCACCAGCGAGGTCCCGCTCGCGGCGTACCACATGGACGAGATCCTCGACGCCGACAAGCTGCCGCTGCGTTACGCCGGCTACTCGTCCTGCTTCCGCCGCGAAGCCGGCACCTACGGCAAGGACACCCGCGGCATCATCCGCGTCCACCAGTTCGAGAAGGTGGAGATGTTCGTCTACACCACGCCCGAGGACGCCGAGAACGAGCACCGCCGCCTCCTCCAGTGGGAGAAGGACTTCCTCAACGCGCTGGAGCTGCCGTACCGGGTCATCGACGTCGCCTCCGGCGACCTCGGTGCCTCGGCCGCGCGCAAGTTCGACATCGAGGCCTGGATCCCCACCCAGGGCAAGTACCGCGAGGTCACCTCGACCTCCAACACCACCGAGTACCAGGCCCGCCGCCTGTCGATCCGGATGCGCGAGGAGGGCAAGACCCGCCCGCTCGCCACCCTGAACGGCACCCTGGTCGCGATCCCGCGCACCATCGTGGCGATCCTGGAGAACCACCAGCAGGCCGACGGCTCCGTCGTCGTCCCCGAGGCACTGCGCCCGTTCCTCGGCGGACGGACCGTCCTCCAGCCGGTCAAGTAGGCCCGGCCCCCGGGCTCCCCTCGCGGGGAGCCGCCGCACCACCCGCACCACCCGCTCCACCCGCAACTCCCGGGAGACGACCGGCCCATGAGCACCACCAGCCCCAGCCCCGTCTCCCCGGAGGGCACCCGCGACGGTGGCGACCTGCCCTACCGGCTGGTCGCCACCGACCTCGACGGCACCCTGCTGACCAGCGAGGAGACCGTCTCCGAGCGCACCCGCGCCGCCCTGGCCACGGCCACCGGCGCGGGCGCGCTGCACATCATCGTCACCGGCCGCTCGGCCGTCTGGGCCCGCCCGGTCTTCGACGAGATCGGCTACACCGGGATAGCCGTCTGCGGCCAGGGCGCCCAGGTCTACGACGCCGGCGCGCACAAGCTGCTCACCTCGCTCACCCTGGACCGCCGGCTCGCCGCGCTCGCCGTCGAGAAGATCGAGGCCGAGACCGGCCCGCTCGCCGTCGCCGCCAACCAGGACGGCCTCGACGGCCAGGTCCTGGCCGGCCCCGGCTACGAACTGCTCATCGGCTCCGACCTGCCCGTCGTCCGGGTCGACCGCGGCGGACTCCTCGCCTCCCCCGTCAGCAAGCTCTACATCCAGCACCACGCGCTGACCGACGACGCCCTCGCCGAAGCCGCGCGCCGCGCCGCCGGAGACCTCGTCGGCGTCGTGATGGCCGGGCCCGGAGTCGTCGAACTGCTCCCGCTCGGCCTCTCCAAGGCCACCGGGCTGGCCGTCGCCGCCCGCCGCCTCGGCCTGCGCGCCGCCGACACCATCGCCTTCGGCGACATGCCCAACGACGTCCCGATGTTCGGCTGGGCCGCCCACGGCGTCGCCATGGCCAACGCCCACGAGGAACTCCTCGCCGTCGCCGACACCGTGACCGCCGGCAACGACGAGGACGGCGTCGCGGTCGTTCTGGAGCGCCTCTACCCGCCCCGCTGACCGGGCCTGGCGGCCCGGGGATTCCGGGGGCGGGGAACCGGGGTGAGGAACCGGGGCGTGAGGCACGTTCACGTCGGTGGTCTTCCGCCGCGCGCAGTTCCCCCGCGCCCCTTTCGGGGCGGGGAACTCGGGTTGGTCGCAGCGGGTGGGGTCGGGCGGGCGGTGGGCCCGGGGGCGGTCTCAGTTCGTCCGGGCGAGCGCAGTGTGAGGGTCGGGCCCGGGGCAGTAGCGGCGCAGCCCCGGGGTGGGGCAGGCCGCAGCGTGTCGGTGGTCGGGCGTTTACGGAGTGTTCTTCCGTAGTTGTAGGATGACCGGGCAAGTGGTTGTAGGATGACCTACGACTGGTGTGGACGTGTGCGAGGGAGGGAGTCCGGAATGAGCGGCGAGGGCAACGGCCTGCAGGCGGCCGGGCGGCGATCCCTGGTGGACACCGCGATCGACCAGCTGCGGGAGCAGTTGGCCGGCGGGGTCTGGCCGGTGGGGTCGCGGATCCCCACCGAGCACGAGCTGGCCGAGCAGATGCAGGTCGGGCGGAACACCGTGCGGGAGGCGATCCGGGTGCTGGTGCACGCCGGGATGCTGGTCTCCCGCCAGGGCGAGGGGACGTTCGTCCGCTCGACCAGCGACCCGGCCTCCGTCCTGCGGGGCGTCCAGCGTTCGGGCATCCGGGACGTCCTGGAGGTCCGCGCGGCGCTGGAGACCGAGGGTGCCCGGCTGGCCGCGCTGCGGCACACCCCCGAGGACGTCCGGCGGATGCGGGCCGCGCTGGCCCGCGAGGCCGAGGTGTTCGCGGCGCACCCCGAGCGGGCGAGCCGCGAGGCCACCGTCGAGCACGACCTGGAGTTCCACACCGCGGTCGTCGAGGCCGCGCACAACCCCGCGCTGGCCGAGGTCTACCGCTACTTCGGCGCCTCCGTCCGTGAGGCGATGACCTCCGCCTTCGGCGACCACGACATGCCCGAAGCGGTCGTGGCCACCCACGAGGCGCTGGTCGACGCGATCGAGAGCGGTGACCCGGACCGGGCCGAGGCGGCGTGTCGTTCGCTGCTCGCCGGCCCGACCGCGGCCGTCGAGCAGCTGCTCGCGGCCATCGCGGCCCGGAAGTAGGACGGCGCGAGCCTCCGCCTTCCCGCCCGCATCCACGCACATTCAGGAAAGAACAGCACACCCATGGCCGTCACCCGTGCCCGGCAGCCGGTTGTCACCACCCCTGCCCCGCTCCCCGTCCGCTCCCGGCTGGCCCATCCGGTCCTGCTGCTGACCGGCATCGTGCTGGTCGCGCTGAACATGCGCGCCTGCCTGGCCGCGATCTCCCCGATGGTCAACGAGATCCAGCGGACCCTCGGTCTCTCCGCGACCGCGAGCGGCCTGATCACGACCGTGCCGGTGCTGTTCCAGGGCGTCGGTGCCCCGCTCACCCCCCGGCTGACCCGCCGGTTCGGTGCCGAACGGGTGGTGCTGGGCGCGGTGCTGGTGCTGGGCGCGGGCGTGCTGCTGCGGGTGCTGCCGTCGGTGGCGGCGCTGTACGCGGGCTGCGTGGTGATCGGCGTGGCCATCGCGGTGCTGAACGTGTCGATGCCGGGCCTGGTCAAGCGGGAGTTCCCGGACCGCGCGGCCACCATGACCGGCGTCTACTCGACCACCATGCTGGTCGGGGCGACTCTCGCCGCCGGCACCTCCGTCCCGCTGGAGCACGCGCTCGGCGGCGGCTGGCGGGCCTCGCTCGGCGCGTGGTCGCTGCTCGCGCTGGTCGCGGCGGTGGCGTGGCTGCCGCAGGTGCTGCGCAGCCGTCAGGAGCGGGGCGCGGCGGCTGCGCCGGCGGCGCCGAGCAAGCCGGTCGAGGGCATCTGGAAGTCCCCGCTGGCCTGGCAGATCAGCCTCTTCATGGGCATCTCCTCGCTGCTGGTCTACACCCTGGTGGCCTGGATGCCGACCATCCTGGCCGACCACGGCATGGACCGCGGCCAGGCCGGCCTGGTCTTCGCCTTCTCCAACCTGGTGCAGGTGGCCGGCGCCTTCCTGGTGCCGCTGATGGCCGGCCGGATGACCAGCCAGCGCGCCCTGGCGGTGACGATGGCGGCCCTGAACGGGCTGGGCATCGCGATGCTGCTGGTCGCGCCGGTGTCCGCGGCGTGGGTGTCGGCGACCGTCCTCGGCGTGGCCCAGGGCGGCTCGCTGGGCCTGGGCCTGGCGTTCATCGTGCTGCGCACCGGCAGCGCGGCCGGGGCCGCCCAGCTGGGCGGGATGTCGCAGGCGATCGGTTACCTGGTCGCGGCGGCCGGCCCGGTCGGCGCCGGTGCGCTGCACCAGCTCACCGGCGGCTGGGAGACCACCCTGGTGCTGATGCTGGCGCTGGTCGTGGTGGTCGGCGCGGCCGGCTGGGGCGCGGGCCGCAACCGTACGCTCTGAGCCCCCGGGATCTCCGTACGGCGCTTCGACGGCGCTCCGGCCCGCAGTCCAGCGGGCCGGAGCGCCGTTCGGCTTCCTGCCGAACGCTCCGTCGGGGCGCGGCTCAGTAGGCGCGCGGCTCCGTCGGCGCGCGGCTCAGTCCTCGCCGGCCAGGGTCAGCCCGGCCAGCTTCACCGAGGCCAGCACCGTCGCCCCGACGGTGACCGCCAGCAGCAGCGGGACGGCCGCCCCGAGCGAGACGTCGGCGCCGATCGCGGTGTCCCCGGCGACGGCCTCGGCCACCGCCCGGCCCCACTGCTGGACGCTCAGCGTCCGGGCGCCCTCGACGAAGTTGCCGACCACCGACTCCCAGATCAGGGCGTAGCCGAGCCCGGCCACCACGGCGTGCCGGGTGATCACGCCGAGCAGCAGGAACAGCGCGCTGTACGCGGCCCCGGCGACCATGACCGCCACGGTGTAGCCGAGCACCGTGTTGTCCCGGTTGCCGTACAGGATCAGCCCGGACAGCATCGTCGGGACGACCGAGAACAGCCAGGTGACGCCGATCGCGACGGCCAGCTTGGTGGTGATGATCCGCCAGCGCGGGATCGGCTTGGCGAGCAGGTAGACGATCGAGCCGTCGTCGATCTCGGTGGCGATGGCGCCGGTGCCGACCACCAGGCCGAGGATCGGGACCAGGGTGCCGAGGCCGAGCTGGCCGAGGATCTTGACGGTCAGGCCGTGCGCGTCGGCGGTCGACCCGCTCGCGACGGCGGAGACGAGCAGCAGCAGCGCGGGGACCACCAGCAGCAGGAGGCCGCGGCGGCGGCCCAGCAGCCCGCGCAGGGTGAGCCTGGCGACGGTGGGGTTCATGGTCGGTCGGCCCCTTCCTGGGCAGCAACGGTCACGGCGGCGGTCATGCGGAGACCAGGTACGAGAAGACGCTCTCCAGCGACTCGTCGGCCGGGGAGACGGTGTACAGCCGGATGCCGGCTTCCCGGGCGACCTTGGGGAGCAGGGTGGTGAAGCCCTGGAAGTTGACCGCCTCGATCCGCAGCGCCCGCTCGCGCTCGTCCACCTCGATGCCGGTGGTGGAGCCGTCGGCGATCAGCGCGGCGGCGAGCCGGCGGTCGTCGCTGGAGCGGACCAGGTAGCGGTGGGGGCGGTCGGTCATCAGTCGGCGGATCCTGCGGAAGTCGCCCGAGGCCGCGTGCCGCCCGGCCACCACGACCTCGATGTGCCGGGCGAGTTGCTCGACCTCCTCCAGGATGTGCGAGGAGAACAGCACGGTGCGGCCGTCCGCGCCGAAGCGGCGCAGCAGCTCCATCAGCTGGAGCCGCTGGCGGGGGTCCATGCCGTTGAAGGGCTCGTCCAGCAGCAGCACGGACGGGTCGTGGACCAGCGCGGAGGCCATCTTGACCCGCTGCTTCATGCCCTTGGAGTAGGTGCCGGTGCGGCGGTCCTTGGCGTGGGCCATCTCCACCAGGTCCAGGGCCCGGCGGGCGGCGGCGCCCGGCTGGGGCAGGCCGTGGAGTTCGGCGTTGGCGAGGACGAACTCCCAGCCGGTCAGGTAGTCGTACATCGACTCCCGTTCGGGGACCAGGCCGATCTGCCGGTACACCTGCTGGTTGCGCCAGATCGGTGCGCCGTCCAGGGTGACCGAGCCACTGGACGGGGAGAGGAAGCCGCTCATCATGTGGATGAGGGTGGACTTGCCCGCGCCGTTGGGGCCGAGCAGGCCGGTGATGCCGGGGCCGACGGCCATCGTGATGTCGTTGACCGCGACCACGTTCCCGAACCAGCGGGACACCTTGTCGATGCTGATGGTGGCCATGCCGCCCTCTCTCAAACCTTCTTGTAGCGGCTCAGCAGCAGCCGGTACGAGCCGACCACCAGGGCCGCGGCCACCAGTGCGAACACCGTCAGGCCGAGCCCGCCGGGGGCGTGCCGGCGGTCGAGGCCGGTGCCGAGGTCGAACAGCTCGTTGACCAGGGACTCCACCAGGTTGGTGGGCGAGATCAGCGACGTCCACTGCGCGCCGTCGGAGCCGGTGGTGCCCGGGTCGCTGATGCCGACCGCGATGCCGGCCACCGCGGCGCTGATCGCCAGGTAGCCCATGATGGCGGCGACCCCGAAGCCCCGGCGCGGGGTGGCGGCCGCGATCACCAGCGCCACCGAGGTCGGCACCAGGGCGTACAGCACGGCCGCGAACAGACCGTAGAGGAAGTGCCCGGTGTTGTACGAGAAGTCCATCCCGCCGAGCAGCGCACCGGCGTACAGCACCAGCAACGGGGCCGTCATCAGGAGCAGTTGGGCGCAGACCATGGCCGCGAACTTGGCCCGGACGTAGTCGGTGCGGGTGATCGGGCGGGAGAAGTAGAGCGGCACGGTCTGGTACCGCAGGTCCCGCGAGAGCAGCACCGGCGCCTGGGAGGCGAGGAAGACCGAGATCACCAGGTTGAGGCTGGCGAGGTAGCCCGCGTACTCGACGGGCAGTTCGTCGCGCTTCAGGGTGATCGCGATCGCCACGAAGATCACGGCGGGCACGGTGACCGCGCCCAGCACCAGCATCGGCAGCACCTTGGACTTGCCGGATCGGCCGAGGCCGTACGCGGCGCGCAGGCTCTGGGTGAAGAGCGCGCGGGTGGCGTAGCCGCGGCCGAGCCGGGGGCCGGTGTAGCCGCGGTAGCCGATGTCATGGATGACGCCGGTGTCGGCGGGCCTGGTCTCAGGAGGCAGCGACATCGTCCGAACCTCCCCTGCTGTCCTGGGCGTTCCGGCCGGCCGGGTCGTCACGGTCGTCACGGTTCTCGGTGAAGAGTTCGGCGACCCGGTGCCGGCGCTGTTCCAGCCGGACCAGGCCGAGGCCGAGTTCGGCGACGGTGTCGCGGATGGTGTCGTACGTCGATTCGTCGGCCAGCCGGACCAGCACCAGGTGCGAGCCCTCGGACTGGACGTCGATGCCGGCCGCGGCGAGGCGTTCGCGCACCACCGCGGCGGGCTCGACCGCGTGGTCCTCCGGGTGGTCGGTGACCTCGACCGCGAGCACGGCCGTCGCCTCGGTGAAGGAGGCGGTGGAGGAGGAGCGCAGCAGCTTGCCGCCGTCGATGACGACCAGGTGGTCGCAGGTGCGCTCCAGCTCGCCGAGCAGGTGGGTGGTGACCAGCACCGAGATGCCGAAGTCGCTGTGCACGCGGCGGATCAGGCCCAGCATCTCGTCCCGGCCGGCCGGGTCGAGGCCGTTGGTCGGCTCGTCCAGCAGCACCAGCTTGGGGTCGTGCACCAGCGCCTGGGCGAGCTTGACCCGCTGCTTCATGCCCGTCGAGTACCCGCCCATCGGCCGGTACCGCTCCTCGTAGAGGCCGACGTGCCGCAGGGTGTCCGCGGTGCGCTCACGCGCGGCGGTGGCCGGCAGGCCCGCCATCCGGGCCATGTGGACGACGAACTCGGTGGCGGAGACGTCCGGCGGCAGGCAGTCGTGCTCGGGCATGTAGCCGACCCGCTCCCGGATCTCGGAGCCCCGGGTGGCGATGTCCAGGCCGAGGACCTCGCCGCGGCCGGACGTCGCCGGGGCGAGCCCGAGCAGGATCTTGATCAGTGTGGACTTGCCCGCACCGTTGGACCCGACCAGCCCGACCACCCCGGGCCGCACCTCGACGGTGAGCTGGTCGAGGGCGGTGACCCGGGGGAACCTCTTGGTGAGGCCGTCCGTCTTGATGACAGCTGTGGACACGCCCATCAACGTAACGGCCGTGCGCGGTACGGGTCATGAGCTGGAATGACGACCCCCTCTGCTGCTGCGGTATGACGCCGGGGCCTCTCTCCCCTAGGGGTCGGCGGAAACCGGAGGCCGCCCACCACCGCGCCCACCACCGCGCCCGCCGCCGGGAAACCGCTCGGGTGCGCGAACGGCGCCGGGCGGCTCGACCTGAGGTGAGCGGGCCCGGCGCCGTGTCCGACCCGGCTCAGGAGTGCGCGCGCTCCCACAGCTCGGTGACCTTGCCGGAGGCGTCGATCGCCACCTTGTAGTCGCCGCCCGAGCAGGGGTACGAGCCCTTCTGGTTGTCCGGGTTGGCGATGCACTCGTTGACGTGCTTCACCAGGTCGGCCAGGTTGACGTCCTTCGGCGCGGTCAGCACCGAGCTCAGGTGGCCCTTGGCGGTCGGCGCGAACGCGGCGGTCTTGTCGGCGCCCACCGGCTCGAAGACGACGTCGTTGACACCGCAGGCGTCCTTGGTCTCCTTGTAGACCAGGGTCGTCGTGGTGGTGCCCTTCGCCGGGTAGATCCACTTCTGGCCAACCGGCAGCGGGCCGTGGGTGCAGAAGCCCTCGGGCTCGCCGGAGGCGCCGGGGGTGCCGGTCGGCGCGGCGGGCTTCCCGGTGCCGCCCGGGGCGGCGGTGGGCGACGCCGGGGCCGGGGCCGCGCCGGTCGGGGCGGCCGTCGCGGCGGTCGACCCGCCACCCGCGCCCTGGTCCGACGAGTCGTCCGGTCCACAGGCCGCGAGGCCGAACGCGGCGGTGGCGACCAGAGCGGTGGCGAGCAGTCTCCTGGAAACGGACATGGCGAAGGAACCCCCGTAGTAACACATGATCAGATTGACGGTGCGGCGGACAGACTAGCGCCTCGCCCCGACGCCGACCCCGGGGATCACCGCACCGGCCGCCGGGGCGCCCGGCGGCACGGCGCCCCGGCGGAGCGGGATCAACCGAGCTGCGCCAGGCCCTCGGTGGCGATCCGCTCGAAGACGGCGAGGTCGTTCTCGAAGATCGAGTCCGGGACCGGCCAGTGGACCACCAGCTCGGTGACACCCAGCTCCCGGTACGTGCCGGCCCAGTCGACGAAGGCGTCCAGCGACTGCAGCGGCTTCTCCGCGGTCGAGCCCTGGAGCAGCATCTTCTCCAGCGTGGCCACGTCCCGGCCCTTCGCCTCGCAGGCCGCCGCCAGCTTCTCGATCTGCTTCGCGATCACCCCGGGCGCCTGCTCGACCGGCACGTCCGCCGGGCCCTTCGGGTCCCCGTACGTCACCCAGCCCTGCCCGTACTCGGCCGCCAGCTTCAGCCCGCGCGGGCCGGTCGCGGCGACGTAGAACGGCACCCGCGGCGTCTGCACGCAGCCGGGGATGTTCCGCGCCTCGACCGCCGAGTAGTAGGTGCCCTCACGCGTCGTGGCGTCGGTGCGCAGCAACTCGTCCAGCAGCGGGAGGAACTCGCCGAACCGGTCCGCCCGCTCCTTCGGCGACCACGCCTCCTGCCCCATCGCCGTCGCGTCGTAGCCCGTCCCGCCGGCCCCGATCCCCAGCGTGACCCGGCCGCCGGACACGTCGTCCAGCGTGATCAGGTCCTTCGCCAGCGTCACCGGGTGCCGGAAGTTCGGCGAGGTGACCAGCGTGCCCAGCCGCAGCCGCTCGGTCGCCGTCGCGGCCGCGGTCAGGGTCGGCACCGAGCCGAACCACGGCTCGTCCCGGAAGCTCCGCCAGGACAGGTGGTCGTACGTGTACGCAGCGTGGAAGCCGAGGTCCTCGGCCCGCCGCCAGATCTTCTGCCCCTCGCTCCACCGGTGGATGGGGAGGATCACCGTGCTCAGTCGCATGTGCTCGACCCTACGGTAGCCGTCAGCGGCCGGCGCCCCGTGACGTGACGACCTCCTTCCGGCCCGGGACGAAGCCGCGTCGACGCGGGTTCAACGCACGAGCCAGCCCAGCAGGGTCGTCGCCGTGAACACCGTGCCCGACGCCAGACAGACCGCGCGCGGGGTCAGCCACCCGGGGCCTTCCGGGGGCCGGGACTGCGGGGCCGGAGCCAGCAGCGCGTCCGCGAACGCCTGGGCGGTCGGCGGTCGGTCCGCCGGCTCGACGGACATCGCGGTCCGCAGCAGCAGGGCGACGTTCGGTGGGAGCTCCGCTCCGGCCGGGAGCGCCGGCAGCGTCGAGGCGGCCGGCCAGTCGGTCATCAGGGCTGTGGCGCGCCCGCCCGGGCCGAACGGCTTCTGCCCGGTCAGCAGCTCGTAGGCCACCACGGCCAACGCGTACACGTCGGCCCTCCCGTCGAACCCGCCGGTCTGGAAGGCCTGTTCCGGTGCCATGTAGGCGGGCGTGCCCGTGGTCACGGTGAGCCCGGATGCGTCCGCCAGTTGCTTGGCGCTGCCCAGATCCGCCACCAGCACCGCGGCGGGCGCGGGGCCGGCGGCGAGCAGCAGGTTGGACGGCTTGACGTCGCGGTGCACCACGCCCGCCTCGTGCAGGACCTGGACCGCGTAGCCCGCCTCCGCGGCCAGCCGCAGCGCCTCCTGCGGGTCACACTGCCCGACCCGGTCCGCCAGGGTGCCGCCGCGTACGTAGTCCATGACGAAGTAGGGCCGGTCCTCCTGCACCCCGACATCGTGCACCCGGACCACCCGCGGGCTGGCGATCCGGCGCAGCAGCCTCGCCTCCGCCAGGAACCGCTCGCGCACATCCGCGTTGGCGGCCCAGTTCTCGGCCAGCACCTTCACCGCGACCTCGGTGTCGAGCTCCGGATCGTAGGCCTTCCAGACCGTCGCGAAGGAGCCGGCTCCGAGCCGCTCCACGAGGAGGTAACGGCCGAGCTTGCGCATGTGGCAGCATTCTGCCGGAGTCGGGGGGCGTGCGGAACTCCCGCCCGACGGGCGGGCTGCAGGCGGGACGAAACGGGGGGATCCGGGTGTACGAGGACGGTGAGCTGGAGGGGCTCGTGACGGCCGCTCAGGCGGGTGACCCGGAGGCGCTGGAACACCTGCTGGCCAGGCTGCGACCGGTGGTCCTGCGCCGCTGCTCGCGCTTCCTGCCCCACCACGCCGACGCGGAGGAGGCCGCGCAGGACGCGCTGCTGTCCATCAGCACGCACCTGGGCCGGTACGGCGGCCACGGCTCCTTCCAGGGCTGGGTGACGGTGATCGCCTCGAACGCCGCCCGGTCCACCTACCGCTCGATGCGCCGGCGCGCCGAGGACAGTCACGCCGACCTCCCCGAGTCCGTCGACCCGCGCACCACCAGCGTCATCGCCGGGACCCGGCTCGACGTGATGGAGGCGCTGACCGCGCTGGAGGAGCAGCACCCCGCCCTGGTCGAGGCGTTCGTGCTGCGCGACCTGGGCGACCTGACCTACGTCCAGGTGGCCGAGGAGCTGGACGCCCCGTTGAGCACGGTCAAGGACCGTATCGACCGGGCCCGCCACTTCATGCGCGCGCGCCTGGTCACCGGTCCGTGAACGGCGGTCCCGCGGCGGGCGGCGGCCGCACCGTCGTCCGGCGCCGGTCCGCCGTCGCCGCCGTGGTGGCGGCCGCCGCGCTCGGGCTGGCGGCCGGCCGGTTCGTGCTGCCACCGCCCCCCGGCGCCACCGCGCACCCGGCCGCACGGTCGAGTGCGGCGGTCGGCGGGGCGTCCCAGGGCGCGTCCGATCCCGCGACGCCCGACGGGTCCGTCCCGACGCCCGGGTCCCCGGCCTCGGCCTCCGGCTCCGGCTCCGCCACGCCGACCGGTGTGACCGGTGCGACCGGGCCGGTGACGACCGCGAACCTCCTGGACCCGGCGGCGTTCGACCCGGACGTCGGCAGCGGGCGGATCCACGTCTCCGACCGGTACGGCGACGGGGCCTACGCCAACGCGGCCTGCTCCGGCGAGAAGACCCTCACCCAGACCCTGGGTGGGCCCGGTGCCCACTTCCGCGGGCTGATGACCACCCCCCGCACCAACCCGGACGACACCACGCTGGCCGCCACCGGCCACGGCGACCAGGTCGCCCGCGAGGTCGCCGCCGACGCCCGGACCCCTTCCCTGGCGCAGAACTTCGCCGACCGCCTGCTGCTGGAGGAGGTGCCCTGCCAGGAGGAGGTGCCAGGGCACTGGGTCTACGGAAAGACCACGACGGTGCGGCTCGCTCCGGACGTCGTCGGGAACTGGATGGGCTCCTATCGGGGGGACCTCAACACCACCGGCACGGCGCCCGAGGACACGGAGCCCTGCGGCGGCATCGCCGTGCTGCGCAGCGGCACCCACTACGGGGTGCTGGAGGTCGACGCCTGCCTGGGCACGGCCGCGATGGACCGCGTCGTCAGGGCCGCTCTGTCACAGCTGTGAAACAGCGGGTCGGGGCTCCGACTTTCCTTCCTCCGCCGGCATCTCCCCGGTTGTACGAGGACGCAGCAGGCGTCCCGACCAGCAGGGGGACCAGATGACCGAGAACCAGGCCGTCCAGCAGAAGTCCGTTCGCCGCAACCGGTTCGCCGCCGCGGCCTGCGTCGCCGCCGCACTGATCACGGTCGGCGTCGTCGGCGCCCAGTCGGCCGTCGCCGACGGGGCCGCGCACAACGCCGCCCGCCCGGCCGCGGTCACCGCGCCCGGCCTCGGCTCCGCCGACCTCGTCCAGAGCGAGGACTTCCGGCAGGGCCTGAACCCGGTCGGCGCGACCGTTGCGCTGACCGGACGCCAGGCGCTGTCCGCGTGCTCCGGCGAGGAGACGATGCGCGACCTGACCAAGGACAAGGCCACCGCGTACGCGTCCGTGACCTGGACCTTCGACACCGAGGGCATGCTGACCGAGTCGGCCGCGAGCGCCCCCACCGGGACCACGGCCGACACCTGGGAGAAGCAGCTCGTCTCGCTCGTCCAGGACTGCCAGGACGAGCCCGCCGGCCACTGGTACTACGGCGCGGCCCACACCCTGACCGTCACCGGCGGCACCGCCCGCTGGTACCCGGCCTACAACGGCGACGGCACCGCCACCGGCGGCGTCGCGGTCCTGCGCAGCGGCACCCGGGTCGGCATCGTCGAGCTCACCGGCCGGCCCACCGACGCCCCGGCCCAGCTCGAAGGCATCGTCACCGCCGCGCTGAACCGCCTCCACTCCTGAACGGCGGCCCCGCTCCGCCCGCGCCGGCGGGCGGAGCGGGAGGAGCGGGAGGCCGCCCGTCCCCGCCCAGGAACAACTCGCCTGCCCGGCACGAGGCTTCGTGGTTGACTGCGCGCCATGCAGACAACGATCAAGTCCCCGTGGGGAGTCACCGGCTACGGTGCGGCAAGTGTGCAGGCGGCGCCGGACCTCGCCCGGATCCGGCTCGGCGTGGAGCGGACCGAACCGACGCCGCAGGAGGCCTTCGCGGCCGCTCGGACGGCGATAGCCGGCCTGCGCGAAGCGATGCGGGCCCACGGCGTGCAGGACGCGCAGGTGTCGGCGTCGCGGCTGGACCTGCAGACCGCGTGGAGCGGCTACGGCGCGGACCGGAAGTTCACCGGCTACCGCTGCCACGCCGCGTTCGCCATCGAGTACCACGACCTGGACTCCCTCGAACCGTTCCTGATCGCGGCGGTGGACGCCGGGGCGAACGAGCTGGACGGCGTCGACTTCGACGTGCGGAACAAGCCGGAGCTGCGGGCGAGGGCCCGCGAGAGCGCCGTACGGGCGGCCAGGTCCAAGGCCGAGCTGTACGCGGCGGCGGCGGGCGTGAAGCTGGGCGCCGTGGTCCACATCGAGGACGTCGATCCCGAGAGCATCGATGGGGGCCGCTACCGGGGCCACGGCTCCGCGGACAGCGCCTCGGAGGCGGACCTCGCGCCGGGCGCCGTGGTGGTCTCGGCCGCGGTGATGCTGGGGTTCGCGATCGCGGCCCCGTAGCGCCGGGCGTCCGGTCCGCTCGGGGAGTGCGAACTCGGGTGCCGGGGCGGCGTGATGACGATCTCACACCGCCGTCGGCCCCGGGCCGCCGGACCGGCTTCCGGCGCCGTCGGCGCTGGTCCGGGGCCGTGCTCGGTCGCATGCCGACGGCCCTGGGGTGACGCTCCGGCGGCCCCCCTGCGCGCTCAACCGGGTATTCCCTTGCGGAGGTGTCGGCCCGACCTGATAGAACTCCCGTCGGACTCTCGTTCGAGAGTCCATCGGATCATCAAATTGGGGGGAGCGCGGATGTCCCATCCGACGCCACACGCCCGGCCGCAGCGCGCGAATCCGCTGTCGCGCGCGGCCACCCTGGCCATAGCCACCGCGGCCGTGGTCACCTACGCCGGCCTGCCGGCCGCCCACGCCGACGCGCCGACCACGCAGCGCGTCGGCAGCGTGCCGACCGCGATCCCGGCCGACGCGACCAAGACCGCCGCCCCGGCCGACGACACCCCGGTGCAGCTGAGCGTGCACCTGAAGTCGCGTGACGAGGCCGGCGCCAACGCGCTGGCCGCCGCGGTGAGCGACAAGACGTCGCCGCAGTACCACCGCTTCCTGAAGACCGGTGAGTTCGCGAAGCGCTTCGGCGCCGACCAGGCCACCGTCGCCAAGGTCAAGCAGGCCCTCACCGCGCAGGGCCTGAAGCCCGGCGAGCTCGACGCCGACGGCCTGACCATCCCGGTCTCCACCACCGTCGCCCAGGCCAAGAAGTCCTTCGACGTGGACCTGGCCGGCTACACGACGCCCGACGGCCGGACCGGCTTCCTGAACACCGCCGCCCCCGCGGTGCGTTCCGACGTGGCCGGCGCGATCACCGGCGTCGTCGGCCTGAACACCCTGGCCCAGGCGCACAGCAGCCACGTGGTCGGGGCCACCGGCCAGGCCGGCACCGGCCTCGCGCACCCGGCCGCGACCGCCGCCGCCGGTGCCTACCCGGCGATGTGCGCCGGCGCCGCCTCGGCGTTCCCCGGCAAGTCGGACAGCAAGGACTACTTCAGCCCCTCCGCGCTCGCCTCGGCCTACGGCCTGAACGGCATGACCGACGGCGGCTTCGGCACGACCGTCGCCGTCTTCGCCCTGGAGGACTACTCGGACGCCGGTCTGAGCACCTTCCAGTCCTGCTTCGGCACCAACGCCTCGGTGCAGCGGGTCCGGGTCAACAGCGGTTACCAGGCTCCGCCGACCAACAACGGCGTCGGCGTCGAGACCGCCCTGGACCTCGACACCGTCATCGGTCTCGCGCCCCGCGCGAACGTGCTGGTCTACCAGGGTCCGGACGCCTCGCGCGCCACCCAGGCGGACATCCAGAACACCTACCGCCAGATCGTCTCGGACAACCGCGCCCAGGTGGTCACCACCAGCTGGGGCGTCTGCGACCAGGTCATGGCGACCAGCGACCTCAATGCCGAGCGGGACATCTTCCTGCAGGCCGCGCTGCAGGGCCAGACCGTGGTGGCGGCTTCCGGTGACGACGGCTCCAGCGGCTGCAACTACCTGAAGAACATGGGCGCTCCGGCGAACATCACCAACCTGCTGAGCACCTCCGACCCGGCGAGCCAGCCGCTCGTCACCGGTGTCGGAGGCACCACGCTGAGCAGCAACGGCGGCGTCGTCTCCGAGTCGGTCTGGAACCGCAACGGCGGTGCGAGCGGCGGCGGCGTCTCCCGCTGGTCCCTCAACGGCACCTCCTACCAGGCCGGTTTCTACGGCCCCGGCTACACCAACCAGTGCCAGGGCGCGGCCGGTACGACCTGCCGCCAGGTGCCCGACGTGGCGGCCAACGCCGACCCGACGACCGGCTACGTGGTCTCCACCGGCGCCGGCTCCTGGATGATCGTCGGCGGCACCAGCGGCGCCGCTCCGCTCTGGGCCGCCATCACGGCGCACCAGAACAACCCGGGCTGCTCCGGCCGCGTGGGCTTCATCGCCCCGGCGTTCTACTGGGCCAACAAGCACGGTCTCGGCGCGCTGCGCGACGTCACCTCCGGCAACAACGACATCGGCATCCAGGGCGGGCTGTACTGGGCCGGGTCGGGCTACGACATGGCCACCGGCCTGGGCACCCCGAACGCCGACAACGTCATGAAGCTGGTCTGCAACCCGGACGCCGGCATGGACCGGACGATCGAGGCCGTGGAGAACGGTCAGCTGCACGAGGTGTACACCGACACCACCGGCTGGCACGACGGCACCGTCCCGGGCGTCACCGGCGTCTCGGCGCTGAGCTTCACCTACAACGCCAACGGCAACCGGGTGATCGAGGCCATCGAGAACGGTGAGCTGCACGAGATCTACACCGACGCCACCGGCTGGCACGACGGCCTGATCCCGGGTCTGTCCGGCATCACCGCGCTGAGCTTCAGCTACAGCCCCTCGGGCGCCCGTGTCATCGAGGCCATCAAGGACGGTGAGCTGCACGAGATCTACAGCGCCTCCGACGGATGGCACGACGGCGTGATCCCGGGTCTGTCCGGCATCACCGCCATGAGCTTCAGCTACAGCGCCTCGGGCGCCCGTGTCATCGAGGCCATCAAGGGCGGCGAGCTGCACGAGATCTACAGCGCCTCCGACGGCTGGCACGACGGCGTGATCCCGGGTCTGTCCGGCATCACCGCGCTGAGCTTCAACTACAACTCCGCCGGTGTCCGCGTGATCTCGGCCGTCAAGAACAACCAGCTGCACGAGGTGTACAGCGGCTCCGACGGCTGGCACGACGGCGTGATCCCCGGTATCGGCGGCAACATCACCGCACTGTCGGGCAAGATCAATCCGCACAACGACCGCGTGATCGAGGCTATCGTGGACGGCCAGCTGCACGAGGTGCACAGCGCCGACGGCTACTGGTTCGAGGGCGCGCTGCCCGTTCCGAGCTCGGGCACGACGGCCCTGTCGCTGGCGCTCCACTAAGGACGCCGCAGGAACCCGTGAAAGGGGCCTCCCGGCAGTTCGCACCGCGAGCTGCCGGGAGGCCCCCGGCGTTTCCGGGCAGCGCGGGGACGCCGGGGCCGCTACGGGTGCGGGCGGGTGCGCTGGGCCGGGAGGGCCGGAGCCTCGGTGCGGCGGGCGATGTCCGCGAGGGTGTGGAAGAGGACGTCACCGAGCAGGACCGGGTCGCGCGAGGAGTCGCTCGGGTCCGGGCCGGCGGAGTCGGGGCGGACGGTCGGGGACGGCTGGTCACGGAGCTGGCGAGTGGGCATGGCTCTTCCTGCCGACGGGGTGGCCGTGGGCAGTCCTGCCCGCCGTACCGGGCCCGGACACCCGGGGCGGGGGCGGATCGGCCGGAAACGGCGCACGAAGGGCCGGATCGGGCCGCGCACGGCCCCGCCCCGGCAGGTGACCGCGCCGATGGCCCCGCCGATGGCCGTACCGATGACCGGGCCGGTGACCGCGCCACGCCGATGGGCGAAGATGGACCGGTGACCGAACCCCGTACCGCTCCCCGCCTCGTCGCCACCGATCTGGACGGCACCCTGCTCTGCTCCGGCGGCACCGTCACCGACCGCACGGCCGCGGCGCTGGCGGCGGCCGAGACGGCCGGGGTGCAGGTGGTGTTCGTGACCGGGCGGCCGCCGCGCTGGATGCAGCAGGTGAGCCCGCACATCGGCGGTCACGGGGTGGCGATCTGCTCGAACGGCGGCGCGGTGGTGGACGTGCGGCGCGGCGAGCTGCTGGAGTCCTTCCCGCTGCCGACGGAGACCACGCTGGCGGTGGTCGAGGTGCTGCGGGCCAAGCTGCCCGGCACCGCGTTCGCCTTCGAGTACCCGGGCGGCTGGGCCCGCGAGGACGGGTACGCGGTGCCGATGTGGGGCGACGAACTGGAGCACGCGGTCGGCTCGGCGGAGGAACTGCTGGGCGCCGGCGGGCCGGTCCGGGGCCTGTTCAAGCTGCTGGCCAAGCACCCGGAGCTGGACCCGGACGCCTTCCTCGCCGAGGCCCGCTCGGCGGCCGGGCACCTGGCCGAGATCACCCGCTCGGCGCCGATCGCGCTGCTGGAGATCAGCGCGCCCGGCGTCACCAAGGCCAGCACGCTGGCCCGCTGGTGCGCCGGGCACGGGATCGACCGCAGCGAGGTGGTGGCCTTCGGCGACATGCCGAACGACCTGGAGATGCTGGCCTGGGCCGGCACCGCGTACGCCGTCGCCAACGCGCACCCGCAGGTGCTGGCGGCGGTGCCGCTGCACACGGTGAGCAACGAGCAGGACGGCGTCGCGGCGGTGCTGGAGGGGCTGCTCGGCCTCGACCGGCCGAGCAGCCCCCGCTGCTGATCCGCTCAGCCGAAGCGCCCGTTGACGTAGTCCGAGGTCCGCTGGTCGCGCGGGCTGCCGAAGATCTGCTCGGTCGGCCCGGCCTCGACGATCCGGCCCGGGGTGTCGTGGGTGGCCAGGAAGAACGCGCAGGTCTGCGAGACCCGCTGGGCCTGCTGCATGTTGTGGGTGACGATCACGATGGTGAGCCTCCCCTGCAGCTCGGCGATGGTCTCCTCGACCCGGCGGGTGGAGGTCGGGTCCAGCGCGGAGCACGGCTCGTCCATCAGCAGGATGTCCGGCGAGACGGCCAACGACCGTGCGATGCACAGGCGTTGCTGCTGCCCGCCGGAGAGCGCGCCGCCCGGGGTGTGCAGCCGGGCGGCCACCTCGTCCCAGAGGCCGGCCCGGCGCAGGCTGGTCTCCACCAGGTGCCGGCGCTGCTCCTTGGACACCTTGATCCCGGCCAGCTTGAGCCCGCTGGAGACGTTGTCCTGGATGGACATCGCCGGGAAGGGGTTGGGCCGCTGGAACACCATGCCGATCCGGCGCCGCACCTCGGCGGGCCGGCGTCCGGGCCGGTAGACGTCGTCCCCGTCGAGCAGCACCTCGCCGGAGAGGGCGGCGCCGCGCACCATCTCGTGCATCCGGTTGAGGATCCGCAGGTAGGTGGACTTGCCGCAGCCGGACGGGCCGATCAGCGCGGTGACCCCGCCGGCCGGCATCGCCAGCGAGACCCGCTCCAGCACCTTGCGGCTGCCGAACCAGGCGGACACGTCGCGGGTCTCCAGCCCGGCCAGCGGTTCGCCGCCGGGGTGGCCGCCGGGGTGCCGCGGGTCGGCGTACGGGGCGGCGGGGACCGGGGGGAGGGAGAGGGTGTCGGCCACCGGGTCGGTCGCGGGGGCGTCGGCCAGTGGCACGTCGGCCAGTGGCACGTCGGTCAGTGGTGCGTCGGTCATCGGTACGGTCCTCCGGGCGCGCGTCAGTAGAGGTTGGGCAGCAGGGCGGCGGCGTTCTCGTAGACCGCCCAGAGCAGCGCGCCGACCACCGGCGCGAGGCTCAGGTACGCGGCCGAGCGCCGCCAGTACCGGGCCAGCACCAGCGCGCCGAACACCGCGCCGAGCAGGCCGAGCGACCACAGCTGCAGCGTGGCCAGCGCGCCCTTGTCCGCGGCCAGCGCCTTGTCGTACGGGACGGTCGCGGGCCGGCCGCCGGGGTTCTGCGCGGGGGCGCCCTCCAGCCGGGCGCCGATCAGCACGGTCGAGCCGGGGATCCAGTCGGAGTCGCCGGTGACCAGGACCAGGCGGTCGCGGGCGGGGTCGCCGATCGGGTGGTCGCCGTCGCCGTACGTGGTGACGGTGTAGGTGAACTTGCCCTGCCCGGTGGTGGCTTCGATCTTGTCGCCGACCCGCAGCCCGGACAGCTCGGCGAACGGCGCGCCGAAGGTGGCGCCCCGGCCGAAGACCACCGAGACGCCGCTCTGGCCGGGCAGCGCGGTGTCCCGGCGGTGGCCGGGGCCGCGCATCAGGTCCCGGCCGGTGGTGCCCTCGACCACGACCGCCTGGTGCAGGCCGATCGCCGGGATGTCCAGCAGCGCCACCGGGTCGCCGTCGGCGGCCGAGCCGGTCGGGGCGACGGCCCGGGCCAGCTGGTCGCGGAAGGTCTTGTACGCGGTGGACTGGTAGTGCTTCTCCTGGAGGTGCGAGAGCGTGAACAGGTAGCCGACGAAGCCCAGCACCAGGGCGGCCGCCAGGCAGGCCGCCCAGGCGCCCTGGAGGAACCGCCGCCGTGCGGGCGGCGCGGCGGGCCGGTCGGGGGCGGCCCCGCCGGCGGCCGGCCGCGGCGCACCGGCCGGGGCCGGCTGCGCGGCGGGCTTCTCCAGCACCGGCGCGGTCACGAGGTGCCGTCCGAGCCGTTGCGGCGGCGCAGCAGACGGCGGCCGAGCAGCGGCGGGACGAGGACCACGGCGAGCAGTTCCACCGCGGTGAGGGTGGACAGCGTCCAGTCCTCGGGCTTGCCGCTGACCTCGACCACGTCGGCCGCCACCTGGCTCGCACCGCCGCGGCCGCGGGCGACGACCTGGCCGGTCTGCGGGTCGATCACGTCGCCGGTGCCGTCGTCGGCGCCGGGTGCGTTCGGGTCGCCGGCGGCCGCACCGACGGGCGCGTTCGGGTCGCCGCCCGCCGCGCCGCCGGCGCCACCGCCCGTACCGGCGCCGCCCGCACCGCCCGTCCCGCTGCCGTCGGCGCCGCCGCCCCCGGACCCGCCGGTGCCGCCGGTGCCGCCGGTACCGCCCGCTCCGCCGGCCGCGCCGCCGGAACCGCCCGCGCCGCCGGTGCCGGAGACGCCGGCGGAACCGGTCGACACCGCCTTGCCGCCCTGCACCACGCAGTTGAGCGGCGCGCCCTGCTTGTCGCACTCGCTCGGCATCGGGGCGTTCTTGAGGACGGTCAGCTCACCGGCGGAGTTGAAGGTCGGGTTGGCGCAGTTGGCGAGGGTGTCCGGGTTCACCGGGCTGGCGTTGCCGGGGATGGACTTGGTCTGCAGCAGACCACCGCGGACCAGGCCGCGCGGGATCGGCGAGTACCCGAGGTCGTCGGCCTTGCCCTGGCCCTCGCACAGCACGTAGGAGAGGAAGCGGCTGAGCGCGGAGCCCTTGTCGTTGTTGAAGCGCGGCGGCGGGGGCAGCGCCGCCCCGGCGCGCGGCACGATCAGGTAGCTGTAGCTGGAGATCGGGTAGGCGCGCGGGTCGTTCATGGTGTAGACGCCGTCGAGGTTCTGCTGCAGGTAGTTCGGGTCGTTCGGCGGGGTGCTGTCGTCCACGCCGCGGATCCTGGCGGCGGTGAGCGCGACGGCGACGTTGGAGGCGGTCGGCAGCGCGTAGTAGCCCGCCGAGTTGAGCACCTTGACGACCGGCCAGTTGCTGCGCTTGGCGAAGGCGTACTCGTCGTAGCCGATGGTGCCCTGGTTGCCCGGGGACTTGATGTAGCCGGCCACCACGTCGGAGCCGTTCTGGGCGGTCATCCGGCCGGACTTCGGGAAGAACTCGGTGTAGTCGCCGCAGCTCACGCCGTTGACGGCGGTGCAGTAGGCGTCCCACTGGTCCTTGTGGGTGTGCTCCATCCAGCGGGTGAACTGCGCGGTGGCACCGGATCCGTCGGAGCGGATCACCGGGGTGATCGGCAGGTTGGGCAGGGCCTTGCCGTAGTCGGCGGTGATCTTCGGGTCGTTCCAGTTGGTGATCTTGTTGGTGAAGACGTCCACGATGGTCTGCGGGGAGAGCCGCAGGTCGGTGACCCGCTTGCCGCCGACGACCAGGTTGTACATGAAGGTGGTGCCGCCCGCGGTGATCGGGACGTAGGAGAAGCTGTAGGTCGGGTTCTCCTTGCCGCCGCCGCCGGCGGCCTGACCGCCCTGGCCGAGGCCGGTGTCCTGCCCGGAGCGGAAGGGCACGTCGGAGGCGGTGAAGTCGTCCTGCCCGATCGCCCACTGGGTGCGGCCGGCCGCCGAGCCGACCGGGTTGAAGTTGATCTGGATGCCCTGCGGCGACACGTCCTGGCGCCACTGGTCGATGGCGGGGCCGGCCCAGCTGGAACCGTCCGCGCTCAGCGAGACGGAGGCCGCGTGGGCCGGGGTCTGCCCGAGCAGCAGGGAGGCCGTGGCGAGCGACAGGGACATCACCCCCGCGATCAGCCGGGCCATGGAGCGCCTTGCGGCCTCCCGGAACATGTGAACTCCTCTGGGACGGAAGGTGGTTGGACGGGACATCACGGCTGCCCCTGCGGCCGGAGGGGGTACGGGCGGGCGGGCGCACCGACGGCGGCCGCCTCCAGGCGGCGGGCCTCCCGGTCGATCCGGCGCCGCTGGGCCCGGGTCAGCTGTCCGGGCCGGCGGCCGCCGATCACGCGCGCGGTGACGAAGAGGACGAGCACCACGCCCATCAGGGTCAGGCCGGCCGCGAAGCCGCGCGCGATCATCCCGTCGTACGGCTGCTTGACGTAGTTCCAGATGTACAGCGGCAGCGAGACCTGGTGCCCGTCGAACGGGTTGCCGTTGAACTGCGAGGTGAAGCCGGAGGTGAGCAGCACCGGCGAGGTCTCGCCGACGCCGCGCGCCATGCCGAGCACCACCGCGGTCACCAGACCGGGCCGGGCGGTCGGCAGCACCACGTTCCACACCGTGCGCCACTGGCTGCCGCCGAGCGCGTACGAGGCCTCTCGCAGGGTGCCGGGCACCAGGCGGATGACCACCTCGGCGGCCCGGGTGACGATCGGCATCATCATCACGGTGAGCGCGAGCGAGGCCGCGAAGCCGCTCTTCTCGAAGCCGAAGGTGATGATCACGACGCCGAGGATGAACAGGCCGGCCACGATGGACGGCAGCGCCGTCATCGCCTCGACCAGGGTGCGCACCGGCCGGGCCGCCCGGCCGCCTACCTCGGACATGAAGACGGCCGCCGCGATGCCCAGCGGGACGGCGAACAGCGTGGCCAGGCCGAGCTGTTCGAGGGAGCCGACGATGGCGTTGAGCGCGCCGCCCGAGGTCAGCCGGTCGAGCGGGCCGGTGTGCTCCATGGACTCGGTGAAGAAGTTGAGGTGCTGGGCGGCCTCCCAGCCCCGGCCGGCGACGTAGCCGATCTGGTCGGCGATCAGCGCGACCACCAGCAGCCCGGAGCTCCAGGCGACCACGGCGACCAGCCGGTCCCGCACCATCATCGGGTTCCACTGGATCCGGCCGAGGACGGAGTAGCCGGCCAGGAAGAACAGGTACCAGCAGATCAGGAAGCCGAAGGCGCCGCTGAACGGCAGCACCCGCTCGTACAGCACCCAGTCCAGCGCGAGCGAGCCGGCCGCCGCGCCCGCCACGGTGAGGACGTCGTCGCGGGTGACGCCGCCGATCCGGAGCTTCTTCTCGGGGCGCGGGGCGCCGGTCGCGTCGGTCGCGTCGGTCGTGTCGGGCTCCGCGGACGCGGGGGCCCCGGCGGGCCCGGGCGGCGCGACCGGCGGCAGGTCGAGCGTGGTCATCGGAGGGTCCCTTCACGGTTCGGGCGGCGGCCTGCCCGGCAGGGGTGCCGGCGGTTCGTCATGGTCAGTCCGCCGTCGCGGCGCCGGAGCGCGAACGGTTGATGACGATCCCGGCCAGCACGTTGACCAGCAGGGTGAGCGCGAACAGCACCAGACCGGCGGCCATCAGCGCGGAGAGCGACAGCGAGTCCGACTCGCCGAAGCGCAGCGCGATCAGCGCGGAGATCGAGTTGGCGCCGTTCTCCAGGATGTGCGTGATGGCCTCGAAGTTCGGCGAGATGATCAGCGCGACGGCGATGGTCTCGCCCATCGCCCGCCCGAAGCCCAGCATCACGGCGCCGATCACGCCGCCCTTGCCGAACGGCAGGACGACCGCGCGGACCATCCCCCAGCGGGTGGAGCCCAGCGCGTACGCGCCCTCCCGCTCGCCCTGCGGGGCCTGGGAGAAGACCTCCCGGCTGAGCGAGGTGATGATCGGGATGATCATCAGGGAGACCACCACGCCGGCGATGAACGTCGAGGAGGTGTACGAGGTGTTGATGTCGCCGATCCGCACCTTGAGGAAGGGGATGGTGTCGCCCAGGTGGTTGGCCATCCAGCGGACGAAGCCGATGATCCGCGGCTGCAGGAAGAACAGGCCCCACAGGCCGTAGACGATGCTGGGGATGGCCGCCATCAGGTCGATGAGCGAGACCAGCGCGGCGCGCAGTCGCACCGGGGCGTACTCGGAGATGAAGATCGCGGTGCCGATCGCCACCGGGACGGCGATGACCAGCGCGATCACCGCGATCAGCAGGCCGTTGGGCAGGACGGCGGCGATGCCGAAGTTGTGCGCGGCGGTCTGCCACTTCTGCTCGGTCAGGAAGGACCAGCCGACCGTGCGCAGCGCGTCGGTGCCGCGCAGGATCAGGAAGAAGGCGATCAGTCCCATGATCGCGAAGACCGAGAAGCCGGCCAGCCGCAGCACGCCGCGGAACACCCGGTCGCCCGGGGTCGCGGGGGCGGTGATGGCGCGCGGCACGTCCTGGTCGGGCCCGTGGTCGGGTTGGCGTGGCACCCCGGCGTACGGTGCCGCGGGCTCGGCGGCGGATGTCATGGTGTGCTCTCCGTGCTCGGGAACGGGCGTGCTCGGTGAGGGTCCGGGGCGTTGCCTCGGCGGGCGGGAGGCGCTCGGCGGGCGGGAGGCGCTCGGCGGGGCCGTGCCGGCGGCCCCGCCGAGCGCGGGCTTCCTACCTGCGGCGCAGCCGCGACCACTGGGCGCGGGCGCCGGCCAGCACCGTCGCGCCGGCCGGGGTGCCGCCGAGGAACAGCGCGGCCGGTCCGCCGACCAGCAGCACCAGGCCGGCGATCAGCGCGACGGGCAGCAGCAGCCGGGCGGTGCCGGGCCGGTCGGGCACCGGGGTGCCGACCGGGGCCGCGGCGAGCGGGCTCCCGGACGGGGCGGCGGAGGGGGCCGCGGTGGCGCCGGGCTTGGCGGCGGCCGCCTGGGGGCCGGGTGCCGCGGCGCCGGCCGCGACCGCCCCGGTGGAGCCGGTCGAGCTGCCGGAACCGCCGGAACCGGTGCCGGACAGGCCGTCGGAGGAGCCGGCGCCGCTGCCGCCGGAGTTGCCGTCCGCGGTGGTGGCGGCGTTGCCCGCGCTGCTCACCGGGCTCGTCCCGCCCTCGGTGCCGCCGGTGGTGCCGCCCGCCGTAGCGCCGGTCGTGCCGCCGTTGCCGCTCTGCGGAGTGCCCGGGTCGGTGCCCGGGGTGGTCGGCGCGGTCTGGTTGCCGGGCAGTCTGCCGTCCTGCGCCTCCACGTGCTGCACGGCGTCCTGGGCCTGCTGCCGCTGGGCGCCGGTCAGGGCGAGGTAGCCCGGGGCGAGCCGGCCAGGCGAGATGCCGTAGGTCTGCCCGTCGGTGGTCACCGTCCTGAGGAAGCGCGCGATCGCGGCGGCCTTCGGGGCGGCGGCCCCGCCGGTGGGCACCATCGCGTACTGCACGTAGCTCAGCGGGTACGCCCGCTGGTCGCGCGAGAACGCGGTGTCGGGCGTGCCGTAGGGCAGCTGCTGCACCCCGGTGGTCGCGTCGGTGGGCATGTCGGCGACGGCGGCCTGGAAGCCGGCCGTGCCGGGCGACACGTAGGAGCCCGCCGGGTTGAGCAGCGCGGCCTCGGGCAGCGAGAACGCCTTGGCCTGGGCGGTGTCCATGACGGCGAGCATCGCGCGCTGGCCGACGGCCTGCGCGGCGCAGGGCTTGTGGCCGTTGGTGACGGGGTCGATGTTCGGGTCCTGGCAGTTCGGCTGGCTCTGCATCAGGTTGCGGGCGACCCGCCCGAGGCCGTCCAGGGACGGGTTCCACTCGTACTGCTTCCAGTGCCGGAGGTCCGCGGTCGTGCTGTCCTTGTCGAGCCCGGTGAAGTCCTGGGTCTGGAAGGCCTCCGCGGGGTAGCCGGCGAACTTGGGCTTCAGGTAGAAGCTGTCGACGCGCATGCCCCACGGGTCCGGCTCGCCGTCGAGGAAGCGGGCCGCGTCCGGGTCGGCGGCCACCCACGAGGTCAGCAGGTAGGTGAAGTCGGTGGTGCCGCCCGGGACGCCGGGGTAGATCGTCAGGACCGCGCCGCAACTGGTCGGCCAGTGGATCCCGTTGGCCGCGTTCTCCGGGTTCAGCTGCTTGAACTCGGGGTCGGTGAACAGGCAGATCGGGTTGCCGGCCACGGAGGGGATCGACGCGCCCGGCGACGCGTAGGACTGGGTCAGCAGCTTGGCCAGCAGCCGGGCGTTCAGCTTCATGTCCCGGATCTGCCGGCCGGTCGTGGGATCGTCGATCAGGTACGCCACCGAGATGCCGGTCGTGGCGAGCGGCGCGTAGACGTACGGGCGCGGGGGCGGTGACGGGTCCGCCCGCGCGGTCAGCGCCACGTCCGTGGTGCTGCTGCCGGCCAGGAACGCGGCGCGGGCCTGCGGCTCGCCGCCGGCCGGGACGTAGCCCACGGTCATCGGCGAGTCGCCCAGGCACAGGCCGGCCCGCCACTGCTGCATGGCCCGGTTGGCCATCTCCAGCCCGGCGGCGCCGAAGGCCTGGTCGCTCGCGGCGCAGGAGTCCGGCGTGGGGGCGAAGCCGAGCGGGACCACCGTCCGGTGCTTCCAGGCGCACTGCTCGCTGGTCCGGTTGCCGGTCTTCCAGTTCTGGAAGGCGGGACCGGGCTTCATGATCCCGTCGGCGGCGGTGTAGCCGTCCGGATCGTCGTCCAGGTCGTGGAACTCGCAGTCGGCCCCGCCGTCCTGGACCTGGAAGAGGTCCAGCGGGTCACCGCCGTAGTTGGGCTCGACCACCAGCGAGCAGGGGTGGGTCGAGTCGCAGCCGAGCGTGGCGCTCTCCTTGGCGCTCCACACCTCGATCGAGGCGGTGCCCGAGCCGTCCGGGCCGGTCGCGGCGATCACCTGGTTGGAGGGCCACTCCGGCGTCTCCATGCGGGTGGGGCGGGGCGGCTGTTCGAAGCCCTTCGACCCGTCGCCGCCGTAGAGCGTGCTGCCGTAGCAGTCCGTCACCGCCGGGTCGGTCCCGCGGCACTGGTAGATCCGGACCGCGTAGAGGATGCTGTTCGACTCCTTCACCGCCACCGGGACGGGAGTCTTGGCGTACAGCGAGACGGTCGGGGTGAAGCCGGTCCAGGAGACCTGGAGGACCTGGTTGGTGAGGTTCGCCGTCTGGGAGACGGTCACGCTGCCCTCGGGACCGTACTGCTTGGTGGCCGGGATCCAGACCTTCGGACCCTTCACCGTCACGGCCGAGTCGGCGTGCGCCGGCGGCGCCGCGCCCAGCCCGATCGGGACGACGGCGAGCGACGCCACCACGGCCTTGACGAGCGCCAGGGCCGGTAGTCGGCGACGCCACCGCCCGCTGCCTCTCGGGTCGGGTACGCGGTTTCTCATGGCGGGGCCTCCGGGAGGTGCGGGGCCGCCGAGGGAGGCGGCACGCGGGCGTCGAGCGCGCTGGGGACGGACGGTTCCGTGCGTACTATTCGGCCAGCCGGACATGGCGGGATCCGGTCGGCCAGGTGTACGAGACCACAACGCGGCGACTCCGTACCGGAGTTGGGAAATCCGCAAGCGGCGGGCCCGCGCCGAGGCACGGACCCGCCGGTCTGCGGTCAGGTGCGGCGCGGTCAGTGCGCCGGGGTGTAGGACAGCGCGAGCGAGCCGATCTGCTGGCCGGCGGTGAAGAAGGTGGTGCCGAGCTTGGTGTCGAGGAACTTCGCGCCCTCGGCGTCCACCTGGAAGCTGGAGGAGCTCAGGCTCTGGGTGAGGCCGTTGCGGTTGATCACGTTGTCGCCGGCCGGGTCCAGCAGCGGCACGGGCGCCGTCGAGCCGTTCGGCACGGCGGTGAAGTAGCCGTTGGCGACGGAGAAGTCGAACTGCTTGAAGGTCACGCTCTTGCCGGTGGCGAGGTTCAGGAAGAGCAGCCCGCCGCCGAACTGCACGTCGCCGTAGAAACCGGGGATGTTCGCCTCGCCACCGCTCACCGGGAGCGTCACGGTGAGGCCGGCGTTCGGGTCGAACGTCGGGTTGGCGGGCTGGAGCGGAATGACCACGATGCCCTTGAGCGCGGCGCTCGTCAGGAAGTTCACGTCGGTGGTGATCACGGCCTGGCCCGCGGCCGGCGTGGCCGGGGTGGTGTCGGCGACAGCCGCACCGCTCACGGCGGTCAGAGCGAGGACGACGGCGGCACCGGTCGAGGCCAGGCGCGCGCTGATGCGGGACATGCCGAACTCCTTGGGAGAGGGAGGGGAGAGGTGGTTTCCGGCCGTGCGGTCGGGCCGGCGGCCGCAGGGGCGAGGCCCCTGCGGCCGCCGGGGTGGTGCGGGGTGGCTCAGGAGTGGGTGACGCTGCCGCAGGCGAAGGAGGACAGCGGCAGGAAGCCGAAGCTCTTCAGGTCGGTGGCACCGTTCTTGCAGATCCAGCCGGTCCGGCTGAAGATGGCGCGCAGCGCGTTGCCGTGCGCGTCGGTGGCGGTCCACTCGGCGTCACGGAAGACGTTGTAGACCACGCGGGAGTACGCGGTGGCCGCGAACGCGGAGCTGATGGTCTTGTTCACGGTGTCGACCGGCGCGACGCCGTCGACGGAGCGGATGGTCAGCGGGCCCTGGACGTCGGCGCCACTGCCCTTGCCGAAGTAGACCTGGCCGATGTAGTGGGCCACGGAGTAGGGGGCCAGGGCGTTGACGTCGGCCAGCTTGGGGTCGCTGCCCTGGTTCTCCTGGACGCTGCTGTCCACGCAGGCGCCCGGGGTGACCGCGGTGCCGCCGCCGATGGTGGTGAGGAAGAACGAGCGGGTGCCGGAACCGGTCTGCGGCAGGAAGGGCTTGATGGTGGCGTTCGGCAGCGACGGGTTGATCTGCGTCCAGTTGGTGACGGCGCAGGTGTAGATGTCCTTCAGGTTCGCCGTGGTCAGGTTCGCCGGGGCGTTGCCGGCGGACGGCGCGGCCCAGGCGACGGCGTCCTTGGCCATCGCGACGAAGTCGTCGGTGGTCGGGTCGGTCGGCTGCGGGGAGCGCGAGGAGCGGGCGAAGTCCACGGTGGCGCTGGTGTTGGCGTTCAGCGCGGAGATGCCGGCGCCGGAGCCGTTCGGGCGGGTGATCGGGGTGGCGCCCGACTTGGTGGTGATGGTGCCGGCCGGAATCGCGTCCCAGCTGTACAGGTGCGGGTCGCTCGGGTTGACCAGCGTCGCGTTGTAGTCGGCGGCGATCTGGTTCAGCACGGCCTGGGTGGTGTCCGAGCCGACGCCCACGATGTCCTGGGAGTGCGGCAGGCCGGCCGGGTCGGCGACGGCGGTGCCGGCGAAGACGGTGGCGACCGAGGTCGCCAGTGCGGCGGCGGCAAGCAGGTTGGCAGCGGTCTTACGCATGTTTCTCTTCCTCCGGTGGGAGAGACGTCCATCGCGTGACCCGCACTCCGTTCGGGAGTCCGGGGCCGGTGACCGCGTCCGCTGCGGCCCGTCCGGCAGTGCAGATCCTGTCCGGCGGGCAGGTTCCGCCGGAAGGGAGGTCGAGCCCGGCCGGGGAATGTCGACTCATCGGTTCGGCGAGGTTTAGGTACTGGTCAGCGTGGACGCGACAGGGTCGCGACCGGGCCTCCGAACGGCGTCGACGTTCTTCTCCAGGAAGCTGCTCGGGGTGTTGCCGGAAACCTGGACTTCACCGAAAGCGCACGAACGGAAGGCCGCGAACGATCCGGGGCGGACGGGGCGCGGCGGGGGATGCGGCGGCGGACTACAGCGGTGGGCGGCCGTCGCGCCCGGAACGGCGCAACTCCTGGCCCACCCACTGCAGTCCGGACAGGAAGCCCTCGATCCCCGCCTGGCACTGGTCGCGCCGCAGGTACCCGCGCGCGCTGCGGGCGACCGGAACGACGGAGGCCGCCCCCGGCCGGGTGCTGCGCACCGGCAGGTAGGCGGCCCAGACCCACTGGCGCCCCTCGGACTGCCCGATCGAACATCGCAGCGCGGTTCGTTCGATCAGCAACTCCCGTACAGCGTCGGCGAGTTCATCCTCACTCCGGTAGGTCCGCGCGCCGACGCCGAGCGGCCTGCCGTTGGCCGCCCGCAGCGCCCAGCCGACGCAGCGGTCGGCCGCCGGCACGACCAGCAGCCGCGGACCGCGCCGCTCAGCGACCATCGGTGCGTCTCAACGGCACTGCGCGCTCCGGCAGTTCGCGCGGCGGCTGCTTGGCGAGCAGCACCACGAAGCGGCGGAAGGCGTTCTGGCAGGTCGCGTACCGCTCGTACGCGCGGCTGGAGCGCACCTCGGGGAGGTTGCGCGAGCCCGGGACGACCCAGACCCAGCCGATGCCGTCCCGGACGTGGGTGATGCGGGCGGTCAGCCCGTCCGCCCCGGCCCGCAGGCCGTCGAAGCCCCGCTCGGCCTCGCCGGCCGTCTCGAACGCGGCCGGGGTGATCGCGACGACCCGGCCGTTGGGCGCCTTCAGTTGCCAGCGGTAGCGCCCGTCCGCGGCTCGTTCGGCGCGGAATCCCCCTCGACTTGCCCCTGCTGCGGTGTGACCGCGGCCGGAAGCGTCCACTGCCCCCTCCGTCCGGTTACCTTCCGGTTTCCCCTCCGAGACGGAGCAAAGCTATGTGTGCACACAGAGCCGCCGAAAGCCCAGAACGTTCACAACTTGCGCCGTTGGTCGGGAAGTTCTCTCTCGTTTAACTTTCACTTGTCTTTACCGGAGGGCCCGGTTCCAGCCGATGGACACCCTCAGAGCCGGGCCGTCCAGCGCACCGTGGTGCCCTTCCGGTAGGGCCCGCTCTCGTGCCAGGCGTCGCCGCCGAGCGCCTCGGCGCGCCGGGTGAGGTTGAGCAGTCCGCTGCGCCGGCCGCCCTCCGGGATGCCCACGCCGTCGTCGGTCACGGACAGCAGCACGCCCGGCCGGCCGCCCCGGTCCAGCGACTCCGGGTCGCCGCCCACCGGCCGCCCGTCGTCGCCCAGGTGGACGGTCGCGTCGATCTCCACGCCGACCCGCGAGGCCCGCGCGTGCCGCGCCGTGTTGGAGAGCATCTCCCTCAGTGCGGCGAGCAGTTGACGTCCGGTCCTGTCGCCGACCAGGCTCTCCACCGGCCCGACGAAGCTCACCGAGGGCTTGAAGCCGAGCGCCGCCGCGGCCTGGCTGGCCTCGCGCAGCACCCGGGTGCGCAGGGTGTCCGGCGCGTCGCCGTGGTTGTCGTGCTGCAGGGCGTAGATGGTGGTGCGGACCTCCTGGATGGTGGCGTCCAGCTCGTCCACCGCCTTGCCGATACCGGTCCGCACCTCGGGGACGACCGCCCGGCGGGCCGCGCTCTCCAGCATCATCCCGGTGGCGAAGAGCCGCTGGATCACCAGGTCGTGCAGGTCGCGGGCGATCCGGTCACGGTCCTGGAAGACGGCGAGGCGCTGCTGGTCGCGCTGGCCCTCGGCGAGCCGCAGGGCGAGCGCGGCCTGCGAGGCGAAGGTCTCGGCGAGCTGCTTCTCGCTCTCGGTGAAGGGCAGCGCACCGCACGGGCGCCAGACGCAGAGCCCGCCGAGCACCCGCCCGGCGGCGACCATCGGCACCGCCATCGACGGGCCGAAGCGGCGGGCGAGCCGCATCACCACGGTCGGGTCGCGGGACATGTCGTCCAGGTAGACGCTCTCCCCCGCCAGCAGCCGGGCCGCGAAGCTCTCCTTGGGCAGCAGCTCGCCGCGGACGAACTCGGCCACCTCGCCGGAGGCGTGGGCGACCCGCATCTGCCCGTCCCCCTCGCCCTCCGGGCCGGTCGGCAGCAGGATCATGCCGAGCGCGGCGTCCGCCAACTCCCGTACCTGCTCGGCCGCGACGGTCAGGGCCGCCTCGGCCTGCTCGGCGGAGAGCAGGGCGGTGGTGACGGCGGCGGCGCCGGCGATCCAGCGCTCGCGGCGGCGGCCCTCCTCGTACAGCCGGGAGTTCTCGATGGCGACGCCGGCCGCGGCGGCGAGGGCGTGCACCACCTGCTCGTCCTCGGGGGTGAAGGCGCCGCCGCCCTTCTTCTCGGTGAGGTAGAGGTTGCCGAACACCTCCTCGCGGACCCGGATCGGCACGCCCAGGAAGGTCTTCATCTGCGGGTGCCGGGACGGGAACCCGGAGGAGCGCGGGTCGGCGCCGAGGTCGGCCAGCCGCAGCGGTTCGGGGCGGTCGATGAGCACGCCGAGGATGCCGCGCCCGGCGGGCAGTTCGCCGATCCCGGCGGCGGTCCCGTCGTCCACGCCGACGTGGATGAAGTCGGCCAGTCCGGTGCCGCCGGGGGCGATCACACCGAGCGCCGCGTAGCGGGCGTCGACCAGCTCGGCGGCCCCGGTGGCGATCCGCTGCAGGGTGGCGTGCAGGTCCAGCCCGGCGCCGATGGAGACCACCGCCTCCAGCAGCCGCTGCATCCGGTCGGTGACGGCGGCGGCCGACTGCAGGCGCTCGGCGACCTCCGTGACCAGGGTGTCCAGGCCGAGCGAGGCGATCTCGGGCACCCGATGGGGTGTCGGCTCGGGGGCGGCCTCGGAGGGGTCCGGCCTGGTGTCCGGCGCGGGGTCCGGCATGGGGTCCATGAAGAAAGACTAGTTTGTACGGTTTTCAGACGGCGGGTGCCGGGACCGGCGCCGCCACGGCTAGCGGGCCTCCCCCACCGGCTCCGGCAGGCCCACCCGCTCCGGCAGGCCCACCCGCTCCGGCAGGCCCACCGGCGCCGGCAGCTCGTCCGCCTCCAGCAGCCCGTCCGCCTCCCGCTCCCGCCGCCACATCGCGTGCAGCCGCCCGTCCCGGTCGGCGACCAGCTCCGACCAGCGACCCCGCTCGGCCACCCGGCCGCCGTCCAGCACCAGCACCTCGTCCACCGTGGTGTCGTCCAGCCCGGCCAGCCGGTGGGTGATCAGCACGGTGGTGCGCCCCTCGGTGGCGGCCAGCAGGTCCGCGGTGAGCGCGTCGGCGGTGGGCAGGTCGAGGTGCTCGGCGGGCTCGTCCAGGACGAGCACGGGGAAGTCCGCGAGCAGGGCCCGGGCGAGGGCGAGCCGCTGGCGCTGGCCGCCGGAGAGGCGGGCGCCGTGCTCCCCGACCATGGTGTCCAGGCCGTCCGGCAGCCCCTGCGTCCAGTCCAGCAGCCGGGCCGCGGCCAGCGCGGCGCGCAGCTCGTCCTCCCCCGCGCCGGGCCGGGCCAGCCGCAGGTTCTCCCGCAGCGAGCTGTCGAAGACGTGCGCGTCCTGCGCGCAGAGCCCGATCACCCGGTGGACGTCCTCGCCCGCGAGCGCGCGGCTGTCCACAGCCTGTGGACGACCGGCGGCGAAGGTGACGGTGCCGGCGCCCGGCTCCAGGAAGCGCAGCAGCGCCTGGGCGAGGGTGGTCTTGCCGGAGCCGGACGGGCCGACCACGGCGATCCGGCGCCCGGCGGCCAGGTCCAGGTCCACCCCGGCGAGCGCGTCCACCGCCTGCCCCGGGTGCCGTACGGTCAGCCCGCGCACCGCGACCGGCAGCGGCTGCTCGGGCAGGGCGCGGGGGTCGGCGGGCTCGGCGACCGGCACCGGGGCGGTCAGCACCTCGTCCAGCCGGGCCCGCGCGGCGCGGCTGCGCTGGCGGGCCTGCACGGCGAGCGGCATCCCGGTGACGGCCTCGAAGGCGGCCAGCGGGGTCAGCACCACCACCGCCAGGCAGACCGGCGCCAGCACCCCGGCCCGTACCCCCTGGACGCCGACGGCCGCCGCGGCGGTCACGGTCAGCCCGGTGAGCAGCGCGATCAGCCCGGTGCCGAGCGCCGTGGTGGCGGCCGAGCGGGCGGCCAGCCGGGTCAGCGCGGTGTCGGCGGCGCGGACGGCGGCCAGCCGGCCGGGCAGCGCGCCGGCCACGGTGAGTTCGGCGGTGCCGGTGAGGGCGTCCACCACGGCGGTGGCCAGGTGCCCGCGCGCCGGGGCCTGCCGCCGCTCGGCGCCGGCCGACCAGCGGGCGGCCAGCGCGGGCACCACCACGCCCGCGAGCAGCAGCCCGAGGCCGAGCACCGCCCCGGCCGCGGGCAGGAAGGCGGCCAGCGCCAGCGTCGAGCCCAGCGCGACGACGACGCCCACGGCGGCCGGCAGCCGCCAGCGCAGGTAGTGGTCCTGGACCGCGTCCACGTCGGCGACCAGCCGGGAGAGCAGGTCGCCGCGCCGGAAGGCGGGCAGTCCGGCCGGGGCGAGCGCGCTCAGCCGGCGGTGGACCTCGGCCCGCAGGGTGCCGAGGGTGCGCAGCACCGCGTCGTGCGAGACCAGCCGCTCGGCGTAGCGGAAGACGCTCCGGCCGATGCCGAAGGCGCGCACCGAGGTGACGGCCATCATCAGGTAGAGGACCGGCGGCATCTCGGAGGCGCGGGAGATGAGGTAGCCGGAGGTGGCCATCAGGGCGACGGCGCAGCCGAGCGCGAGCGCGCCGAGCAGGACGGACAGCGCCAGCCGGGGCGTGCTGCCGCTGTCGGCCCCCGGCTCCTCGGGGACGGCGGGGGCGGGCGTCGGCCTCCCGCTGTGGGCGAGCGGGGTGACCGGGGCACCGGCCACGACGGCGGCCGGCCCGGCCAGCCGGACCCGCTCGTCCGCGACGGCCAGCAGCGCGGGCCGGTGCGCGACGATCAGCACGGTGCGCGCCGGGTCCTCGGCGAGGGTCCGGACGGCGTCCACGACGGCGGCCTCGGAGGCGCCGTCCAGGTTGGCGGTCGGCTCGTCCAGCAGGACCAGCGGCCGGTCGTCGGCGAGCAGCACCCGGGCGAGCGCGAGGCGCTGGCGCTGGCCGGCGGAGAGCCCGGCGCCGTCCTCGCCGAGCCCGGCGGCCAGGTCGGTCACGAAGTCGAGCGCGTGGGCGGCCTCCAGCGCCGTCCACAGCTGCTCGTCGGTGGCGTCGGGCCGGTGGAGCCGCAGGTTGTCGGCGACCGTCCCGGCGAACAGGTGCGGGTGCTGCGGCACCCAGGCGATCTGCCGCTGCCAGCTGCGCGGCTCCAGCTCGGCCAGGTCGTACGAGCGGCCGTCGGCGGCGGTGATCCGGACGGTGCCGGCCTCGGGGGCGGTGAGGCCGAGCAGGACGGCCAGCAGGGTGGACTTGCCGGCGCCGCTCGGGCCGGTCAGGGCGGTGGTGGTGCCCGGACGCAGGGTCAGCCCGGCACCGTCCAGCGCGGGCTCGGTCCGTCCGGGGTGGCGCACGACCAGGCCCTCGGCGCCGATCACGGCCCCGGCGAGGGCGGGCGCGGGCACCGTGCCGGCGGCGGGCAGCGGGGTCTCCAGCACCCGGAACAGCTCGTCGGCGGCGGTCAGCCCCTCGACGCTGGAGTGGTAGAGCGCGCCGACCTGGCGGATCGGGACGTACACCTCGGGGGCGAGGACCAGGATCAGCAGGCCGGTTTCCAGGTCGAGCGTGCCGTCCACCAGCCGGAAGCCGACGGTGACCGCGACCAGCGCGACGGACAGGGTGGAGAGCAGCTCCAGGGTGAAGGAGGAGACGAAGGCGATCCGCAGGGTCCGCAGGGTGGCCCGGCGGTAGTCGGCGGTGATCCGGGCGATGGTGGCGGCCTGGGTGCGGGCCCGGTTGAACACCTTGAGGGTGGGCAGCCCCGCGACGACGTCCAGGAAGTGGTGCGAGAGCCGGGCCAGGGTGTCCCACTGCCGGTCCATCCGGGACTGGGTGGCCATCCCGATCAGCACCATGAACAGCGGGATCAGCGGCAGCGTCCCGGCGATGATCGCGGCCGAGGTGAAGTCGGCGCCGACGATCCGCAGCAGCACGATCACCGGGACGACCACGGCCAGCGCCAGCTGCGGCAGGTACCGGGCGAAGTAGTCGTCCAGCGCGTCGATGCCGCGGGTGGCGAGGGTGGTGAGTTCGCCGGTGCGCCGGCCCGCCAGGTAGGACGGGCCGAGCGCGGTGGCGTGGTCGAGCAGCCGGCGCCGCAGGGTGGACTTCACCCGGGCGACGGACCGGTGCGCGGTGAGCTCGGTGAGCCAGCCGACCAGCCCGCGCCCGACGGCCGTCAGGGCGAGCAGCAGCAGCGGCGTGGTCAGTTCGCCGAGCGTCGCCCCCCGCTGGAAGGCGCGGACGACGATCTCGGCGATCAGACTCGCCTGGGCGACCACCAGGGCCGCGCCCGCCGCGCCGAGGAGCACGGATCCGGCGAGGAAGGCCCGGGTGGTGCGGGCGTACCCGAGGAGTCGGGGGTCGACCGGCTTCATCGCGTCAGACCCGGTCGAGCGGGGCGGCCGGGGCGTGCCCGGGGATGTGCTGGACGCCGATCCGCTTGCGGAACACCCAGTACGTCCAGCCCTGGTAGAGCAGCACCAGCGGGGTGAACACCGCCGCCACGACGGTCATCAGCTTCAGCGTGTACGGCGAGGAGGCGGCGTTGGAGACGGTCAGGCTCCAGCCGGCGTTCAGGGTGGACGGCATGACGTTCGGGAAGAGCGCCAGGAAGAGCATCGCCACGGCGGCCACGATCGTCGCCCCGGAGAGGACGAACGCCCAGCCCTCGCGGCCGAGCTGGTTGGCGACCAGGGCGCCGGCCAGGGCCAGGACGGCGATCACCAGGGCGGCGAGGCTGCGGCCGTTGCCGCTGTCCGCCTGGGTCCAGACCAGGAAGACCAGCGCCAGCACGGCGGTGGCCAGTCCGGCCTGCAGGGCGGCCCGGCGGGCCCGCTCGCGGATCTCGCCGACCGTCTTGAGCGCGGCGAACACCGCGCCGTGGAAGGTGAACAGGGCGAGCGTCACCAGGCCGCCGAGCAGCGCGTACGGGTTCAGCAGGTCCCCGAGGGTGCCGACGTAGTTCTTCTGCGCGTCGATGTCCACGCCGCGCACGATGTCGGCGAAGGCCACGCCCCAGAGGAAGGCCGGCAGGAGGGAGGTCCAGAAGATGGCCTCCTCCCAGTTCCGCTGCCAGCGGGCGCCGTCGCGCTTGGCCCGGTACTCGAAGGCCACGCCGCGCACGATCAGGCAGACCAGGATCACCAGCAGCGGGACGTAGAAGCCGCTGAAGAGCGTCGCGTACCAGTCCGGGAAGGCGGCGAAGGTGGCGCCGCCGGCGGTCAGCAGCCAGACCTCGTTGCCGTCCCAGACCGGGCCGATGGTGTTGATCAGGACCCGTCTCTCGGCGGTGTCGCGGGCCAGGCCCTTGGTCAGGATGCCGATCCCGAAGTCGAAGCCCTCCAGGAAGAAGTAGCCGATCCACAGGACCGCGATCAGCACGAACCAGACGTCGTGGAGTTGCATGTCAGATCCTCAGTTCCGCAGTGGTCCTCAGTGCCCCGTGTCCCGGTGCCTCAGTAGGCGAAGGCGAGCGGCTTGTCGGCGTCCTCGTCCGGGGACGGTCCGCGCAGCGAGGGGACCTCGGTGGGCGGCTGCTCGGTCACCACCGGGCCGGCCTTGGCGTACTTGACCAGCAGTCGGACCTCGACGACCGCGAGGATCGCGTACAGCGTGGTGAAGGTGGCCAGCGCCCCGATCTGGGTGCCGACGCCGACGTTGGGGGAGACCGCGCTGGAGGTGGTCATCAGGCCGAAGACGGCCCAGGGCTGGCGGCCCATCTCGGTGAAGATCCAGCCGAAGCTGTTGGCGATCAGCGGGAAGCCCATGGTCAGGATGCCGATCCGCCAGCTCCACGTGGTCAGCAGCGGGCTGAGTTCCCGTCCGGGGGTGAGCATCAGCCGGGGCACCTCGGTGTCGCCGGTGCGGAACGCGGGGCGCAGGAAGAGCTTCTTCCGGGTGGTCCAGAGCCCGATCAGGCCGGCCACGAAGGAGGTCATCCCGAAGCCGATCATGAGGCGGAAGCCCCAGTAGGTGACGAAGATGCTCGGGATGTAGTCCTTGGGGTCGCCGCCGTGCAGCGCGGCCTCGGCGGCCGCGGTGTCGTTGATGCCGGGGACGGAGGAGCTGAAGTCGCTGTGGGCGAGGAAGGACAGCACCCCGGGGACCTCCAGGGCGACCGAGTTGTGGCCCTTGCCGACGTCGCCGACCGCGAAGACGGAGAACGGCGCGGGCGCCTGGGTGTCCCACAGGGCCTCGGCGGCGGCCATCTTCATCGGCTGCTGCTCGAACATGACCTTGCCCAGCTCGTCGCCGCTGAGCGCGGTGCCGGCGCCGAAGACCACGGCGAGCACCAGGCCGAGCCGCAGCGAGGTGCGCATAGAGGCGGTCTTCCTCGCGTCGGCGGTCTCCGGCCTGCGCTTGGCCTTCCAGAGGTGGAAGGAGGAGATGCCGACCATGAAGGCGGCGCCGGTGAGGAAGGCGGCGGTCAGGGTGTGGGCGACGACGGTGAGGGTGGTGTTCTGGAACAGCACCTTGGTGATGTCGGTCAGCTGCGCCTTGCCGGTGGCCGGGTCTATCGCGTACCCGACGGGGTGCTGCATCCAGGAGTTGGCGGCCAGGATGAAGTAGGCGGAGAGCACGGTGCCCAGCGCGACCATCCAGATGCAGGCGCAGTGGATCTTCCTCGGCAGCTTGTCCCAGCCGAAGATCCACAGGCCGATGAAGGTGGACTCGAAGAAGAAGGCGATCAGCGCCTCCATCGCGAGCGGGGCGCCGAAGACGTCACCGACGAAGCGGGAGTAGTCGGACCAGTTCATGCCGAACTGGAACTCCTGGACGATTCCGGTGACGACGCCCATCGCGATGTTGATGAGGAAGAGCTTTCCCCAGAACTTGGTCGCGTGGAAGTACTTCTCCTTGTTCGTCCGCACCCAGGCGGTCTCCAGACCGGCCACGACCGCGGCCAGGCTGATCGTGAGCGGAACGAAGAGGAAGTGGTAGACGGTGGTGATGCCGAATTGCCATCGCGCAATGGTCTCGTGAGCGATTGCCAGTTCCACGTCGCCCTCTCTCCCAACCGGCCCGCACGTTCGACGGGCGCATTCCGGACAAACTTCTTGTGTAGCCGTAGACCGTCGCCAAGCCGTGCAAGCTTGTCCGCTTGTGAACGTGAACACGTTCACAAGGGCCAGTATCCACCATCCTTACGGGGGAACTGCAGGTGGGGTGGGGTTGACGGACCTGTGCGATGCGTCACGGTTTGCCGCGCGGTGCGCACAGTCTGCGGACCCAGCCCCGGCCGGGGCAACGAACGACCGGGCGGATGCGGACGGGCTCTTGGCCGAACCGGCGCTTGACAGGCCGACGCCCCGCTTGCACCGCGAGCGAAGCGAGCTAGACCCAGCAGGTCGGACCCGCCGGGTCCGACCCGGCGGGTCCGTCCCGGCGGGTCCGTCCCGGCAGGTCCGGCCCGGCAGGTCCGGTCAGGCAGGTCCGGTCAGGCGCGGCCGAGGAGCTGGGTGCCCGAGGTGGAGTCGGCGCGGGCGGTGAAGAACTCGGTGAAGCCGTGCAGGAACTCCTCCCGGGTGATCCGGCCGTCCCCGTCCGTGTCCAACTGGCGGAAACCGTGTGACAGCTCGACCGGGTGCACCCGCGGGCCGCCGAACACCGCGCGGTACTCGTCGAACTCCAGGAAGCCGCTGCCGTCGGTGTCGGCGGCGGTGAACACCGCCCGCAGCGCGGGCAGCAGCCCCTGCTCCAGGTAGGTCCCGTCCCGGTCGCAGCCGGCCACGGTGGCCGCCACGAACTCCTCCCGGCTGACCTTCCCGTCGCCGTTCGCGTCCATCGCCGCGCGCAGCTGCTCCCACCAGCCCTCGAAGGCCTCGTGCACCCGGGCCTCACCGGCCTCGTCCAGCTCCAGCTGCCAGCAGACGTTGTGCGCCATCGCCCGCAGGTCGTGCACGGTGACGAAGCCGTCGCCGGTCTGGTCCAGCACCTCGCGGAAGAACCGGTCCAGCCGGGGCCCGCGGGTGTCGCGCTGCGGGCGGTAGCGGCGCCCGCCCGGATCGGCCTGTTCCGCGGAGCGGTAGCGCGCGCGGTCCGGGAGGCGGGCGACCAGCGCCCCGGCGCCGCGGTGCAGCACCAGGGACAGCAGCGCGCCGCGCCGGGTCGCGGCCAGCCCGAACCGCTCCCGGACCACCGGTGGCAGGTCGGCCACCGTCAGCTCGGTGATCACCCGGGCGACGACGCCCCGGACCACCCGCCAGCCGGCGTCCCCGAGGAACCACAGCCGCCGCGGCCGGGGCGCCTCGCGCAGCAGGTCGCCCATCAGGTAGCGCGCCGCCTCGGTGAACTCCAGCTTCTCGCGGGCGTACCGGGCGAAGTAGGCGGGCAAGTCCTTTGCTGTGGGCGGCAGTTCACCCTCAGGCAGGTCGAAGGCGGCCACCGCCTGCTTGAACTCGCCGTACGCCTGCTCCAGTTGGGCCGCGTCGTAGCCGTCGCCGCCCAGCCGCCGCATCGCGACCACGCACTCGAAGAGCGTCAGCAGCACCCACGCCCTGGTCCCGGCGTCCCGGGCGTCGTACGGCCGCCCGTCCGGCCCCGTCCCCCGGATCCGCTTGTGCGCCCGGTCCAGCCGCGCGATCTCCCGCCGCAGCGTCTCCGCGTCCTGGTAGAACAGCCGCCGCCCGCTCCCCAGCGTGTGCTCCACCCGCCGCCACGGGTGCGCCCGGTACGTCGAGTGCTCCGCCATGCCGGCCCCGACCACCGGATCCGCCGCCTGCAGCACCAGCAGCCGCCACGCGACCAGGGCGATCCGCCACTCGGAGAGGTCCTGCTTGAACGACACCGCGCGCTCAGCCACGGCGCTCCCCGGTGATCCCGGGACCGATCACGAAACCCTTGGCGGGGCCTTCCCCGAGTACGGCCCGATTGACGGTGAAGTGGCGGCTGCCGCCAGTGGGTGACACCGTGAGGTTCTCCTCGATGATCTCCACGCGGTAGCCCTCGGGAAGGTCCGAGGACTTCCACATCTCCCACAGCACCTGGTCCAGGCTCACGACGGTCCCCTCGGCAACGCGCGCGCTCATTGAGACATCTCTTTCCCGTCCGGTGTGGTCAGCCCGTGCGAGTCCGCACAAGCAACGGCAGCACGGTCGCACACGACCGGGGGGCCGGTCGGGTGATCGACGATCGGTTCACTCGATCGGGGCGTTTGGGGCTCGGAATGCCGGGTCAGCAAGGGAATTGACGGGCCGACATCTCTCCGGCGCCGGCGCTCAGAGGGGCCGATCGGCGTTGTTGGGCAGTTCGACCCGGAACGTCGCGCCCTCGCCGGGCGCGGTGTCCAGGCTGAGGGTCCCGCCGTGCGCGCGGGTGAGGGCGGTGGCGATGGCGAGGCCGAGTCCGGCGCCGCCGCCGTTGTCGCGGCTGCGCGAGGCGTCCACCCGGAAGAAGCGGTCGAAGACCCGCTGGGCCTGCTCCTCGGTGAGGCCCGGGCCGGTGTCGGCGACCTCCAGCAGGCAGACGCCGCCGGGCCCGGCGCCCACCCCGATCCGCACCGGGGTGCCGGCCGGGGTGTGCTTGACCGCGTTGCCGACCAGGTTGGTCACCACCTGCCGCAGCCGCGCCTCGTCGCCGAGGACGGGCGCCGCGCCGGGCGCGCCCGTGCCGGAGGGGCCGGTGAGCGCGACGGGCCGGCTGGGGTCGAGCGCGGTGAGGTCGTGCAGGGCGTCGGCGGCGAGGGTGCGCAGGTCCATCGGGGCGAGGTCGAGCGGGCGTTCCTCGTCCAGCCGGGCGAGCACCAGCAGGTCCTCGACCAGGGCTCCCATCCGGTCGGCCTCGCTCTCGATCCGGGTCATGGTGCGCTTGACGTCCGCCTCGGTGGGCAGCGCGCCCATCCGGTACAGCTCGGCGAAGCCGCGGATCCCGGCCAGCGGGGTGCGCAGCTCGTGCGAGGCGTCGGCGACGAAGCGCCGCATCCGGGCCTCGGACTCGGCGCGGGCCGCGAAGGCCGCCTCGATCTGGGTGAGCATCCCGTTCAGCGCGACCGACAGCCGTCCGACCTCCGTGCCCGGGGAGAGTTCGGGCATCCGGTGCGACAGCTCGCCGGCCGCGATCCGCTCGGCGCCCTCCTCGATCCGCCGCAACGGCCGCAGCCCGGCCCGTACCGCGAAGAAGCCGAGGGCGGCGATCAGCAGCAGGACGGCGCCGCCGATGGCCAGGAAGGAGGTGCGCAGCTTGCGGAGGGTGGCGTCGATGTCCTCGCGGGAGACGGCGACCATGACGTGGGTCGGGGTGGCCGTCGGGGAGGCGTACGCGCTGGCGCCGACGGCCGGACCGCGGGGGGCCTGGAGCGGCAGCACCAGCACCCGCCAGCGGTGCTCGCCGCGCTGGTCGGGCAGGTCGAAGGGGACGTCGGGGGCGGTCCGCGCCGGGTCCAGGCCGGCCAGCTGCGGCGCCGGGTCGGTGTCCGCGACGGGCTGGCGCATCACCGCCTGGACCTTGCCGTCCGCGGAGAGGTACTGCACCAGGTACTGGCTGGGCAGCATGATCCGCCGGCCGGTGACGGCGGGCCGGCCGGGGTTGGGGGTGGACACCTGGGCCGGGGGCTTGCGGGACAGCGGCAGCCCGTACCGCTGGAGCTGCTCGTCGAGCTGCTCGACCAGCTGGCTCCGGACGGTGCCGACGACGAAGCCGTCGCTGACCGCGAGGCCGGTGGTGACCAGCGCCAGTGCGAGCACCAGCAGCCGGGCGCGCAGCGACAGCCGTGAGGTGAACCGGGCGAACACGTGCGGCGGTACCGGTCAGCCCTGCGGGGGGCGGCGCAGGGCGTAGCCGATGCCGCGCACGGTGTGGATCAGCTTGGGGCCGTGCGCCGGGCCGGAGTCGAGCTTGCGGCGCAGGTAGGAGATGTACGACTCGACGATGGAGAGGTCGCCGCCGAAGTCGTAGGCCCACACGTGGTCGAGGATCTGCGCCTTGGAGACCACCCGGCCGACGTTGGCCATCAGGTAGTGCAGGAGCTTGAACTCGGTCGGGGAGAGCGAGACCGGGGTGCCGCTGCGGGTGACCTCGTGGGCGACCGGGTCGAGGCTGAGGTCGGCGACGACCAGGCGGCCGTCCTCGGCGGGCCCGCCGGCCCGGCGCAGGATGGCGCGGATCCGGGCGATCAGCTCTTCGAGGCTGAACGGCTTGGTGACGTAGTCGTCCGCGCCCGCGGCGAGGCCCTGGACCTTGTCGCCGACGCCGTCCTTGGCGGTGAGGAAGAGCACCGGCAGGTGGTCGCCGGGGTGTCCGTGCGCCGGCCCGGCTATCTGGCCGCGGCTGGTGCGCTCGCGCAGCTTCTCGACGACGGTGAAGCCGTCGAGGTCGGGGAGCATCACGTCGAGCACGACCAGGTCGGGGCGCTCGGCCGCGATCAGTTCGAGCGCCTCGGTGCCGCTGGCGGCGGAGGCGACCCGGAAGCCGGAGAAGCGCAGCGAGGCGGAGAGCAGTTCGCGGATGTTGGGCTCGTCGTCCACGACGAGCAGGAACGCCTCGCCCTGGCCCCCGGCCACCGTGGAGCCGCCTGGTGTGGTGACAGTGCCTTGCACGGGGCTTCGGCCTCCCGGTCGGACGATGACGTTCAGCATGAGGCTAGCTCTCGGAGGCTACGCGGCATGGATGAATGTTGGATTAACACCTTATCGGTCGGTTTTACGACGACAAGGCCATAGCGGGGCGCTCGGTGGTGTGCGGACGGGCGTGAACACGCCCGGTGCGCCCCCGGACAACAGTGCCCGCCCCTGCCCCGTCGCCGGTATGACCTGGCTCACTCCCCCGCGCCCGGAGCGCCGACCGGCGGGTGCAGGTCGGCCCACGGACGGAGCTTCTCCGGGTTGCGCACCGCCCAGATGTGGGTGATCCGGTCGTCGGCGATCCGGAAGGCGATCACCGTGACCGTGACGCCACCCTGCCGGGCGACCAGGCCGGGCAGGCCGTTGACGGTGCACTCCAGCAGCGTCGTCGCCGGCGCCAGGCGGGCGATCTCCAGGTAGGCGCGGGCGATCCGTTCGTTCCCCGACAGCGGGTGCGGCAGGGCGCCGACCAGGCCGCCGCTGTCGGCGATCACGGTGGCGCCGGGATCGAGCACGCCCATCAGCGACCTCAGGTCCTTCGCCTCCCAGGCCCGTTTGAACTCCCGCACCACGGCCGCCTGCGCGCCCGTCGGCACCGCCGGGGCCTGCGCGACGCGGATCCGGCGGCGGGCCGAGGTGGCCAGTTGGCGACAGGCGGCCGGCGAGCGGCCGACGATCGCGGCCACCTCGGCGAACGGGTACCGGAAGACGTCGTGCAGGACGAAGGCGACGCGTTCGGCCGGCGTCATGGACTCCAGCACGACGAGGAAGGCCATGCCGACCGACTCGTCCAGGGTGATCCGGTCCGCCGGGTCCGCCGGCGCGGTCGTCGCGGCGGACGTCCACTCCCGGCCCTCCGGCAGCGGCTCGGGGATCCACTCGCCCACGTAGCGCTCCCGCCGCACTCTGGCCGAGCCGAGGACGTTGAGGCAGATCCGGCTGGCGACCGTCGTCAGCCAGCCGCCGGGGGAGCCGATCGCCTCCCGCTCCCGCCGGGGCATCGCGTACCAGCGGGCGTAGGTCTCCTGCACCACGTCCTCGGCGTCGGCCAGCGAGCCGAGCAGCCGGTACGCAAGATTGATCAACCGCCGCCGCTCGCCCATGATCGCGCCCGGACCCTCGTCCCGCACCGGTCCCCGCCCCTTCGCCTCGTCGTCGGACTCCTCACCCATCTGACAGGACCGCGCAGCGGAATGTGACGCCTTTGCCGTCACCTCACATCCCGGACCGCTGTCCTGTCGTACCGCTCGAAGGCGAACAACCGAGACGGAGGAACCCGATGGACGATTTCCGAGCGACCGCCGACCTGGTCGAGATCCAGGCGCTGCAGGCCGAGTTCACCGATGCCGTGATGATGCGCGACCGCGCCCGGCTCTCGCGGCTGTTCACCCCCGACGGCGCGCTGCGGATGCCGAACGTCCCGGTCGAGCTGGTCGGCCGCGAGCAGATCCGCGTCGGGGGCGAGAAGCTGCAGGAGCAGTGGGACTTCTTCGTCCAGAACACCCACCCCGGCGCGATCCGGATCGACGGCGACACCGCGACCGGCCGCGCCTACCTGTTCGAGCTCGCCCGTCTGAAGAACGGCTTCCAGGGGCTCAACCACGCCGTCTACCACGACCGTTACCGGCGCACCGAGGACGGCTGGCGGATCACCGAGCGGGTCTACGAGGTGCGGTACCTCGACACCACCCCGCTGACCGGCTCGGCGCCGGAGTCGCCCCGGGTGTCGTTCACCGACCCGGCCCCGGCCGAGCGGCTGGAGCGGGCGGCGGCCGCCCTGACGGCCAACGGCTTCACCGTCGAGGTCCTGGACGGCCTCGCCGCCGCGCGCGCCCGGGTCGACGAGCTGATCCCGGAGGGCGCGGGCGTCTTCACCGGCGCCAGCGAGACCCTCCGGCTCGCCGGCATCGACGAGGACGTCAACGCCGGCATCCGCTACCGGGCGGTCAAGCCGCGGGTGACGGCCATGGACCGGGCCACCGAGGGCGACGGCATCCGGCGGGCGGTCGCCACGCCCGACGTCGTGCTGGGCAGCGTCGCCGCCGTCACCGAGACCGGCTCGCTCGTCGTCGCCTCCGGCACCGGCAGCCAGCTGCCCGCCTACACGGGCGGCGCCGGCCGGGCGATCTGGGTCGTCGGCGCGCAGAAGGTGGTCCCCGACCTGCCGACCGCCCTGCGCCGGGTCGAGGAGCACGCCCTGCCGCTGGAGTCCGCCCGGGCCGAGGCCGCGTACGGGTGCCCCAGCGCCGTCAGCCAGCTCCTGGTCCTCAACGCGCCGGCCCGGATGACCCCGGGCACCGTCCTGCTGCTGCGCGAGGCCGTCGGCTACTGAGCGGGCCCCGCAGCAGTCGGCCTGTACGCCGGGTTCCGTCTCCCGAGTACCGCACCGGCGCAGGAAGTCGGCCGGACCGACTTCCCGCGCCGGACGGGCCCTACGGCTCCAGCCGGTGCGGCCCCCGGAAGAGGAAGGTCGCCTCGCGGATCGACGGCAGGCCGAGGGCGAGCATCAGCAGCCGGCCGAGGCCGAGACCGAGGCCGCCGTGCGGCGGGGTGCCGTAGCGGAAGCAGTCCAGGTAGCCGGAGAGCGGCCCGGTGTCCATGCCCTTCTCGTGGGCCTGCGCGACCAGCCGGTCGTACCGGTGCTCGCGCTGGGCGCCGGTGGTGATCTCCACGCCCTTCCACAGCAGGTCGAAGGACTCGGTGACGGTCGGGTCGTCCTCCGGTCGCAGGTGGTAGAACGGCCGCACGGAGGCCGGGAACCGGGTGACGAAGACGAACTGGTGCCCGGTCTCCTCGGCGATCAGGGCGCACAGCGTCCGCTCGCCCTCGGGGTCGAGGTCGTCCTTGACGCCCTCCGGGTCCCAGCCGGTGGCGCGGAGCCGGGCCAGCGCGTCGGCCATCGTGATCCGCGGGAACGGCAGTTCCGGTACGACGACCTCCGTGCCGAAGTGCTCGGCGATCGCCCCGCCGTGGCGCTCGGCCACGGCGGCGAGGACACGGTGCAGCATCCGCTCCTCGAAGGCCATCACGTCCTCGACGCCGTCGATCCAGGCGATCTCGACGTCGACGCCGGTGAACTCGGTGGCGTGCCGGGAGGTGAAGGACGGCTCGGCCCGGAACACCGGCCCGATCTCGAAGACCCTGTCGATGCCGCCGGCGATCGCCATTTGCTTGTAGAACTGCGGCGACTGGGCGAGGTAGGCCGTCCGGCCGAAGTAGCCGACCTCGAACACCTCGGCGCCGGACTCGGAGGCCGTGCCCATCAGCTTCGGCGTGTGCAGCTCGGTGAACCCCTCCTCGGCGGTCACCTCGCGCATCGCCCGCTCGACGGTGGTCTGGACGTCGAACACCAGGTGCTGGGCGGGGCGCCGGATGTCGAGGAACCGCCAGTCCAGGCGCTGGTCGATGCCGGTCTTCTCGTCGATCGGCAGCTTCGGCTCGGCGAGCGAGACGATCTCCACGCGGGACGGGACGATCTCCAGACCGCCGAGCTTGACCTGAGGGTTCGCGACCACCCTGCCGGTGATCTTCACCGCGGACTCCGGCGTCACCTGCTCGAACGCGGCCTCGATGACGTCGCCGTCGCCACCGCGCGGGTGGGTGACCTGGACGAGGCCGGTGTGGTCGCGGACCAGGACGAACTGGATCCGCCGCTGCAGCCGCAGCGTGTTCACCCAGCCGTAGACGGTGACCGTCTCCTCGATGCGCGCGTGGAGGTCAGCGACGAGGGTGCGCGTCATGGCGGCAACTCCCTGGGTTGCGGGCGCGTTGGTCGCGCCGACGACGAGCGGTAAACGGCCGCTCGGGGGGGGACGCGCCCACCATAGACGGTCAAGATCGCGGAAGTCGCCCGGTTTTCCGGCGGTACCCGTCCCGGCGGCTCGGGACGGCACGGCCTGCTCAGCCCATGCCGAACGAGTCGTGGACCGGGCGCACCTCCACCGCCACGACGTGGAAGTCGAGGACCCGCGCGGCGATCTCCCGCGCCCGCTCCGGGCTCGCGCAGTCGATCACGTAGTAGGCGGTCAGGTGCTCGGCCGCCGCCGCGAAGGGCCCGGCCGTGGCGGTCGCCCCGTCCGGTGCCTGCGACCCGTCCGACCCGTCCGACCCGTCCGGACCGCCGCCGGTCCGGCGGAGCGTGGTCGTGTCCGTCGGATACGCCAGCCCCGCGCCGTTCAGCATCTCGCCCGAGCCCTCCAGGTCCCGGTGGAGCGCCTCGTGCCGCCGGAACACCTCCGCCCGCTGCTCGGTGGTCATCGCCGCGGTCGCCGCCGGATCGGCGTACATCAGCACCATGAACTTCATGGCGCGATCCTCGCACCGGAACGCCCGGGTGCCGCGGCTCACCGCACCGGTGGCCCGACGGTCGGATGCGCACCGCGGTCGCGGCTGCGCGGGGGTGGGGGCGGCCCCTCGCGCGGGTGGGCGCAAGGGGCCGCGGGGGCGGACGGCTCCACGGGGCGCGGGTCAGAGGGTCCAGTCGAGGACGGTGCCGTCCGGGGCGGTGCAGCCGATGTGCCGGACGTCCGGGCCGACTTCCCACGCCGCAGGCGGCTTCCTCAGGACTGCGCCGGCATGCCGATCGCCCGCGGCCGGCCGGACCACAGCACCGAGCCGAGCAGCATCGCGCCGGGCGCGATCCCGGCGACGACCGCGATCACGGCGACGGGGGCGTCGCAGGCGGCCAGCACCAGGCCGACGACACCGCAGGCCGCCATCCCCGCGGCGAAGACGTGCAGTGCGGGCCTGCGCCAGACAGCCGCGAGGCCGAAGAAGTGCACACCGACCACGAAGGCGATCCACGCGACGCTCGCACGGGGGGTGTGCAGCACGTTGGAGATCACGAACAGTCCGACCGCGAGGGCCAGCCCCTCGGCCGCCACCACGTACCAGTAGCGCCGCCCGAAGCCCGTGCCGCTCGGCGGTCCGCCGTCGCCGACGGTCGCGGCGTCGGTGGTGACGGCGGTGGCGGCGGCAGGAGGCACGGCGGCACGGCCGGCGAACACGATCCGGACGAACGCGAGGATGGCGAGCACCCGCAGCGGAGCGCCGAGGGCGGTCGGCAGGGCCCCCGCGTTCATCTGGACGAAGGCGAGGCCGAAGCCACCACCGATGAGTCTGCTGACCTGATCCTTTGTCATGATCGTCAGATCTACAGCATGAAGATCATCCGGCACAGCGGGTTCCCGGACTCCGCCGCTGTCGGCCATCAGGGTCAAGGACGACCCCGCCTTGCCCACCCGCTGGCGTGCCTCGTGAAGTGGTTGAGCCCGTTCGGGCTGAAGTGGTGGCACCATTCCCACCCGCCCGGAGAGAACCCCATGAAGATTTCCCGCACGGTGACCGCCACGGCCGCCGCCGTCGCCCTGATCACCGTGGTGTGCGGCGGCTGCTCCAGCAGCACCAAGACGACGACCACGGCGACCACCTCACCCGCGGCGAGCCCCACGGCGACGTCCACGGCGGGCGCCACCGGCAGCCCGACCGCCACGTCGACCTCGACGGAGAGCCCGAGCCCCACCGCCGGAGCCACCGGCGCGGCCGTGGTCGGGGCCGCCACCGTCGGCAAGTTCCAGAACGTCCTGGTCGACTCCCAGGGCAGGACGCTCTACCTGTTCGAGGCGGACACCTCGCCCACCTCGACCTGCTACGACGCCTGCGCCACCGCCTGGCCGCCCCTGCTGACCACCGGCACCCCCACCGCCACCGGCGGCGCCGACCAGGCCAAGATCACCACCACCGCCCGCAAGGACGGCACCTCCCAGGTCGTCTACAACGGCCACCCGCTCTACTACTTCGAGGGCGACACGGCGAAGGGCGACGCCAACGGCCAGGAGTCCAGCGCCTTCGGTGCCAAGTGGTACGTGGTCAACGTCTCGGGCAACAAGGTCGAGGGCGACTGAGCGGATGGCTGACGCCGAACGGCCGTCCCGTCCCCGGCGGCGGGCCCCCGGCCTCCTGTGGGCGCTCCTGCCGGTGGCGGTGACGGCCGGGCTCTTCTGGTACGGCCGGGCGCACACCCCCGACTACACGAGCAGCCTCTTCGGCCGCCGCTACGACGACGCCAACCAGCTCAAGGCCCAGCTCGGCACCGCCCTGCTGGGCCTGGCGGTGGTCCAGCTCCTGCTGGCGCTGTGGATGTACGGCCGGCTGCCGGGCGCGGGCGCCGCGCCCCGCCCGGTCCGGACCGGGCACCGGGTGGTCGGCCTGGGGGCGTTCCTGCTCTCCCTCCCGATCGCCTACCACTGCATCACCGCCTACGGCGTGCAGCTGACGGACAGTCGGATCGCCCTGCACTCGTTCGCCGGGTGCTTCCTCTACGGCGCGTTCGTCGCCAAGGTCATCGTGGTCCGCCACCGCCGCGCGCCCGGCTGGGCCCTGCCCGTCGCAGGTGGCGCGCTCGTCGTCCTGATCGCCCTGCTCTGGTACAGCGCGGCGCTCTGGTACCTCGACGGGGACCACGTACCCGGCCTGTGAAACCGCCGGCGGCCCCTCGCGAGGAGCGCGGGGCCGCCGGACCGTTCAGCTCTGCCGGGGGAACGCGGAGGTGCGGGTGAGGACCGCGACCGCGACCAGGGCGAGGGCGGAGAGGCCCTGGAGGACGGCGTACCAGGGCGGGCAGAGGCCGGGGATCAGGTCGACGCCGACGAGCGCCACCGGCATGATCGTCGAGACGGTGCGGAGCCGGTCGAAGTCCCGGTAGGAGCCCTCGGCGGCCCGGCCGGCGAGCCGCAGGAGGAGCGGGGTGACCGCGAGGAGGATCACGCCGCGGAACCACATGAACGAGGTCGCCTCGTGCCCGGTGAACGCCATCACGGCGACCGTGGCGAGGATGACGGCGCTGACGGCGCCGAAGAGCGTGATGCACTTCTTCACCACGGTGAAGCTGTCCTGGGTGGTGGTGGTCGCCATGGTGCTGTTCCCTCCGTGTCGTTGTGGGAACGACGCTACGGAGTGGAGTCGGGCCCCGGTACGGGTCTGGCCCCACCGGCGGGTGGGGCCGGCCACACTCCTGGGCCGACCCTGCGGGCGCCAGGGGGGAGGCGGTCGGACCGGCACCGCGCCGAGCACGCGCGGAGGCCCTCGACCAGGGAAGGGACGAGGGCCTCGCGCGCGTCGGGCGGGTTCCGGGTCAGCCGCCGGACGGGTTCCTGGGGGCGCCGCCACCGGCACCGGCACCGCCACCGCCGAAGCCACCGCCGCCGAAGCCTCCGGCGGCCGCGCTGCCTTCGACGAGCTGGCTGGCGGTGTAACCACCGTTGGCGTCGGGGGTGCCGACGACGGTCACGCTCTGGCCGGGCTGCAGGTCGGCGACCTTGCCCTCCTTGTTGAGCTGGACCTTCGTCGCGTCGCCGGTGGTGATCTTGACGGTGTTTCCGTTGGCGTCGGTCAGGTAGACCGTGGTGCCGTCGACGGCCTTGACCGTGCCCCGGGTGAGACCGGCCTGCCCGCCGCCCTGACCACCCTGGCCGCCCTGGCCGCCCTGGCCGGCCCCGCGGCGGGAACCGTTCTGCCCACCGCCCTGCCCGTACCCGCCCTGGCCGCCCTGGCCCTGACCGCCGTACCCGCCGCCCCCTGCGGGGCGCTGGGCACCGGCGGCCGCCGCCGCGGGCCGGGCGGACTTGCCGGCGGAGGAACCGTTGCTCTGCTCGTACCAGACCCCGCCCGCGAACGCGCCGGTGGCGATCACGCCGCCGGCCAGCACCAGGCTGAGCCAGGGCAGCTTCCGCCGGGGCGGCGCGGCCAGCTCGGCGCTCACATCACGGGCGTCCGGCGGGGTGGAGAGCAGGGCGACCTGCTCGGCCGGGGTACTGCTGACCGTGGCGATCTCTTTGCTCATGGGTTGGAGTCCTACTCGTGCCGGAGGGCGTCGATCGGCCGCAGGGAGGCGGCCCGGTTGGCGGGGTAGCTGCCGAAGAACAGCCCGATGGCGACGGCGATGCCGAACGCGCCGAGCACCGATTCGGGGATCACCACCGGCTTGATGCCGACGATGCTGAAGTGCGAGCCGACCATGCCGGCCGCCACGCCCAACCCCGCGCCGATCACCGACAGCAGCGTCGACTCGGTCAGGAACTGCCCGAGGATGACCGCGCGCGGCGCACCGAGCGCCTTGCGGATGCCGATCTCACGCGTCCGCTCGGTGACCGTCACCAGCATGATGTTGGTGATCCCGATCCCGCCGACGAGCAGCGAGATCGCCGCCACCGCGCCGAGCAGCACGGTGAAGGTCTTGGTGGTGCTCTCGCGCGCCGTGAGCAGCGAGGCCTGGTTGGTGATCCGGAAGTCGGCCTTGCTCGGGTCGGCGATCGCGTGCGACGCGAGCAGCACCCGGGTGATCTCCGACTGGGCCGCCGTGGTCGAGTCCGCGGAGGCGGCCTGCACCAGGATCTGGTTCACCGCACCGAAGCCGGTGAAGGCGTTCTGCACCGTCGGCAGCGGGGCGATGACCACGTCGTCCGGGTCGGTGAAGCCGCTGCCGCCCTTGGCCTGCAGCACGCCGACCACGGTGAACGGCGTGCCGCCGAGGACGATCTGCTTGCCGACCGGGTCCTCGGCGTCGAACAGCTGCTTCGCCGTGGTGGCGCCGAGCACGGCGACCTTGCGCGAGCCGAGCACGTCGTCGTCGGTGAAGTACTCGCCCTTCGCGACCTTCTGGTTGGAGGTCTCGAAGTACGCCGGGTAGGTGCCGACGATCGAGCCGGGGCTGTACGAGATGTTCCCGTACAGCGCCGTGCCGGTGGTCGTGACGACCGGGGCCACCGACTTGATCGCCCCGGGGTCGGCGTCGTTCGCCAGCGCCTTGGCGTCGGCGACGGTGAGCTTCTTGACCGAGGACGCGGCCCGGGCGCCGCCCGCCGCCGAACCGGAGCTGACGGTCAGCGAGTTGGTGCCGAGCGAGGTGATCGAGTCCTTGACCGCGACCGACGAGCCGTTGCCGACCGCCAGCAGCAGGATCACCGAGGCGACGCCGATCAGCACGCCGAGCATGGTGAGCGCCGAGCGCACCTTGTTGGCGGCCAGGCCGCCGACCGCGAAGCGGAGTGTCTGCCAGAGGATCACGCGGGCACTCCAAGGTCACGAAGGGCGGGTGGCGGCCCCTCCACCGGAGCCTGCCGGACGTCGCTCACGATCTGTCCGTCGACCAGTCGCAGCACCCGCTTGGCGTGCCGGGCGACCTCGTCCTCGTGAGTGATCAGGACGACCGTGCGGCCGGTGGCGTTGAGCCCGTCGATCAGGGCCAGCACCTCCTCCGTGGAGCGGCTGTCCAGGTTTCCGGTCGGCTCGTCGGCGAGCAGCATCGCGGGGGCCGTGACCAGCGCCCGGGCCACCGCCACGCGCTGCTGCTGGCCGCCGGAGAGCTGGTTGGGCTTGTGCCCGGAGCGCTCGCCGAGTCCGACCAGGGAGAGCGCGGCCAGGGCCCGGCGGCGCCGCTCGGCGGCCCGGACGCCCGCGTAGGCGAGCGGCAGCTCGACCTGGGCGAGGGCGGTGGTGCGCGGGATCAGGTTGAAGGACTGGAAGACGAAGCCGATCTTGCGGTTGCGCACCAGCGAGAGCTGCTGCTCGTCCAGGTGACCGACGTCGACGCCGTCCAGCAGGTAGCGGCCGGACGTCGGGACGTCGAGGCAGCCGAGGATGTTCATCAGGGTGGACTTGCCGGAGCCCGAGCTGCCCATCACGGCGACGAAGTCGCCCTGCTCGATGTCCAGGCTGACGCCCTGCGGCGTGCCGGTCTCCGGGTCGTCGGGCCCGCGCAGCGCGTGCACGGTGGCGTCACCGTGCCCGTACGACTTGGTGAGCCGGCGGATCCGGATCACCGGCACGGGCGTCGCGGGGACGCGCTTGTCGATGACGTGACGCATGCTCAGCCCCGACCGCCCCGGCCACCGCCGCCGGCACCGCCCGCACCGCCGCCCGGGAAGACCCCGGCGCCGCCGCCGGCCCCGCCGCGGTTGCCGCCGGCGCCCGGGAAGGAGCCGTTCGGGAAGCCGTTGCTGCCGCTGGTGGTGGGGAGTTCGACCTTGTCGCCCTCCTTCAGTCCGGACACCACCTGGACCGTGCTGTCGCCCTCGACGCCGACCCCGACGGTGACCCGCTCGGTGGCGCCGTTCTCGTGCACCACGGTCGCGGTGCGGGAGGTGCCGGTGCCCGACAGGGCGGAGGTGGGCAGCGAGAGCGCGTTGTCGGCCTCGCCGGTGATCACCTGGACGGTGGCGCTGAGACCGGTGCGCAGGGTGCTGGTGTCGCCGCTCAGCTGGAGGGTCGCCGCGTACTGGACGGCGGAGGAGCCTGCGGCGCCGCCGGAGCCGCTGCCGCTGGGCAGCGAACTGACCGACAGGACGGTCGCGTTGAGCTTGGTGTCGGACTGCGCGTTCAGCGTGACGGTGGCCGCCTCGCCCTTCTTCAGCTTGAGCGAGTCGAGCTCGGAGAAGTTCGCGGTGACCTGCATGCCGGTCGGGTTGGTGAGCACGATGAAGCCGCTGGGGGAGCTCGAACCCGTGCTGGTGCCGGTCGACTTGGTGGAGCCGCTGCCGGTGGACCCGGAGGCGGTCGCGCCGACCGTGTCGCCGACCTTGTTGGAGATCGAGGCGACGGTGCCGTCCGTCGAGGCCGTCAGCGTCGTCCCGGCCAGCGCCGCCTGGGCGTTGGAGAGGCTGGTCTGCGCGGTCGCGACCTGCTGCTCGGCCTGGGCCACGGCCGCGTCGTCGACCTTGGTGGTGGTGATGGTGGTGGTCTGCGGGGCGGGCGTACTGCTCCCGCCCGCCCCGCGTCCGCCACCGGCGGTGCCGGACCCGCCCCCGGACCCCCCGGAGGACGGGGCCGGCAGCGGCTCGGTGGTCGTGGTGGTGACCCCGGCCTGCGCCTTGGTGAGGTTGGCGTTGGCCGTGGTGAGGGCCACCCGGGCCGCGTCCACCTGCTGCTGGGCCGCCGTGGTGTCGACGGTGGCGAGCACCTGACCCTTCTTCACGGCGTCCCCGACCGCGACCTTGACCGCGGTGAGCTTGCCACCGGTGGTGAAGTCCTGGGCCGCGTCGGTGGGCGAGATCAAGGTGCCGGTTCCGGACACGGTGGCCAGGACCGTTCCCTTGCCGACCGTCGCCGTGCGGGTCGTGGGCTTGGCCGAGGCCGGACCGGAGCTGCCGCTGACCGTGGCGTACACCAGGGCCGCGCCGCCCAGCAGGGCCACGCCGAGCGCGGAGTTGACGAGGACGGCACCGCGCCGCCGTGGGAGCACCTTCATGGCGGACAGCTTCGCGGGGCGCTCTTGCGGAGCCCTGAGCGCAGGCTGGGAGAAGACTGAACGGTCGGATCCGGGCATTCCGGACGGATTGCCCGCCCCGCGCGACCTGCTTGGCCGCTCCGTGGGCGACCGTTGGCCGAACTCCCAGCCGGCTCCCAGCGATCCACAGCCTTCCGGGAGCGATCCGGGACGGAACCGGGACAACTCCGGGGCGGCTCCGGAACCGCTGCGGAACGGCCGCGCGCAGGAACGCCGCAGGGGCGCGCCGGTGGAGGCGCACCCCTGCGGGTCCTACGGGTCCTGCCGGCCCCTGCGGCCCCGGAGGGTCGGAGCTGGGGTCAGAGCGACTTGCGGAAGGCCTCGGCCACCGACAGGAAGATCGAGTTGCCCTCGGCCTCCCCGATCGACACCCGCACGCCCTCCGGGAACGGCCGCACGATCACGCCCGCCTCGGTGCAGGCCGCGGCGAACTCCGCCGAGCGCTCGCCGAGCCCGAGCCAGACGAAGTTGGCCTGCGAGTCCGGGATCTCCCAGCCCTGGGCGCGCAGCCCGGCCACCACCCGGTTGCGCTCCTCGACCAGCGCGTCCACCCGCTCCAGCAGCGCCTCCTCGGCGCGCAGCGAGGCGACGGCGGCGTTCTGGGCGAGCTGGGTCACGCCGAAGGGGACGGCGGTCTTGCGCAGCGCGGCCGCCACCGGCTCGTGCGCGATCGCGAAGCCGACCCGCATGCCCGCCAGGCCGTACGCCTTGGAGAAGGTGCGCAGCACGCAGACGTTGGGGCGGTCGCGGTAGAGGTCGATGCCGTTGGGCACCTCGGCGTCGCGGATGAACTCGATGTAGGCCTCGTCGACGACCACCAGGACGTCGCCGGGGACGGCGTCCAGGAAGCGCTCCAGCTCGGCGCGGCGGATCACGTTGCCGGTGGGGTTGTTGGGGTTGCAGACGAAGATCAGCCGGGTGTTCGGGGTGATCGCGGCGAGCATCGCGTCCAGGTCGTGGTCGCCGGCCTCGGTGATCGGCACCGGGACGGGCGTGGCGCCGGCGATCTGGGTGATGATCGGGTAGGCCTCGAAGGAGCGCCAGGCGAAGATCACCTCGTCGCCCGGGCCGGCCGTGGCGAGGATCAGCGACTGGGCGACGCCGACCGAGCCGGTGCCGGTGGCGATGTGCTCGGCGGGCACGCCGAAGCGCTCGGCCAGCACCGCGGTCAGCTCGCCGACGCCCATGTCGGGGTAGCGGTTGAGCGAGCCGGCGGCCTGGACCGCCGCTTCCAGCACGCCGGGCAGCGGGGCGTACGGGTTCTCGTTCGAGGACAGCTTGTAGGCGTCGGCGCCGGCCGGCTTGCCGGGCTTGTAGGTGGGGATGCCGTCCAGGGTCGGCCGCAGGCGCGGGCCCTGCGCTGACGTACCACTGCTCACGGTCGTACTCCGTTTCCAGAAGTTGCACAACTGTCCGGTGCGCTCGCCCGCCACGGACGGGTTCGCCCCCGTGCCCGGGATCTCCTGACGCGCCCGGACCACCCCGGTCGGGTGCCTTGCACCATACCGACCGCCCTCACCCGTAGGAGTGAGATGCCCGGTCGGGTTACAGGTGCAGATCAGCCATTCTGCCCGGTTCCTTTGGCACATGTCAGAGGTAAGAAGCCTGGTTTCGGGCGGGCATCGAAGGAGCGCACTACGGCTCACTCTTGGAGAAACGTATCTCCGAAGGCTCCCGATGCGCCGGTCACAGACCCTTGTCAGGAGCCATACGATCGGTCCGCCATGACAGCAGCAGCCAACCAGAGCGGTCGGCGACCCACCACCTCACGGCGTCTGGAGCGGGCCGGCATCCGGGATGTGGCGGCAGCCGCCGGAGTGTCGATCACCACCGTCTCCGACGCGCTGAACGGTAAGGGCCGCCTGCCCGACGAGACCCGCAGCCGGGTGCGCGAAGTCGCCGAGCGCCTCGGCTACCGCCCCTCGGCGGCAGCCCGAACCCTGCGCACCGGGCGGTCCGGCCTGATCGGGCTGACCGTCACGACCTACGGCGAAGAGCCCTTCACCTTCACCGAGTTCGCCTACTTCGCCGAGATGGCCCGGGCCGCCACCAGCGCCGCCCTCGGCCGCGGCTACGCGCTGGTGGTGCTGCCCGCCTCCTCGCGCCACGACGTCTGGGGCAACATCGCCCTGGACGGCACCGTGGTGATCGACCCGCCCGACCAGGACCCGCTGGTCAGCGAGCTGTACCGGTCGGGCGTCCCGGTCGTCAGCGACGGCAAGCCGGGCAACTGCCCGGTCACCGCCTGGGTCGACAACGACCACGAGGCCGCCGTCCTCGGCATCCTCGACCACCTCTCCGAAGCCGGCGCCCGCCGGATCGGCCTGCTCACCGGCACCAGCACCGACACCTACACCAGGCTCTCCACCGAGGCCTACCTCGGCTGGTGCACCAAGGTCGGGCAGGAACCGGTGTACGAGGCCTACCCGGCGCACGACCCGGCGGCCGGCGCGGTCGCCGCCGACCGGCTGCTCGCCCGCCCCGACCGGCCGGACGCCGTCTACGGACTGTTCGACCCCAACGGCACGGACCTGCTCGCCGCCGCCCGCCGGTACGGCCTGCGGGTGCCGGACGACCTGCTGCTGGTCTGCTGCAGCGAGAGCGACGTCTACGCGGCCACCGAACCGCCGATCACCACGCTCTCGCTCAAGCCGCGCAAGATCGGCACCACCGTGGTCAACCTGCTCATCGACGCGATCGAGGGCGTGGACTCCGGGACGGGCGTCGACATCGCGCGGCTCTTCCCGCCCCGGTTCCGCACCGCCGGCAACGGCCCGCCGCCGGGCACCCTGATGCCGACCGAACTGATCGTCCGCGCGTCCTCCCAACGCCGGAGCCCGCGCACCACCGTCAGCCCGCCCCGCCCCCCGGGCGAGGTCTAGACCGCCGATGCCGACCGGCACCGGCGGGGCACCGGCCGGGAGCCTCCCGGGGCGCCGATCGGGGCACGGACCGGGGCACCGGCGGGGCCCCGACCGGCCCCGCCGGACACCGACCGGAGCCGGGCGAGCACGAAAGACGCCCGGCCAGAGCTGACGAGACCATACTGAGCCAGGACAAAACGGACCCTCACGGGCCGCCCGGCTGACGCTCCGGAGGATTGGATGCCCACCAGGTGACGACGGCGGGAGAGTGGTCTTCCTATGATGGGCGAATGACACCCGAGGACCGCTTCCCCGGGCCCGAGCACCCCCACCCGGGCCCCCGCCACCAGCCGGACCTCGACGTGCTGCCGTACGGCACCTATTACGAACCCGAGCCCGCCCAGGCCTACCCCGGCACCCCGTACGACGCCGAGACGTACAGCGGCTACGGCGGCGCCCGCTACCTGGAACAGCACTGGACCACCGACGGGCAGGGGCACACCGTGCACGCCCAGGGGAACACCGCGGGCCACGCCCGGGACCAGGCGACGGCGTTCTCGCACCAGGACCACCCGGGGTACGAGGCCCAGGACCGCCCGGCCTACGAAGGCCAGGAGCACGCCGGGTACGACGGCCGCGACCACGGCGGGTACGACGGCCGCGACCACGGCCCGTACGAAGGCCAGGAGCGCGCCGGGTACGACGGCCAGGAGCGCGCCGGGTACGACGGCCAGCAGGACCACGCGGCCTACGACGCGCCCGAGCACGCGGCGTACGAGAACCGGGACACCGGCGGCTACGACGACCGCGCCGGCTACGAGCCGACCCTCCCCGACCAGCCCTCGCCGGCCCTCCGGCTCGCCGGCCGCGACGACCCGCCGACCATCGAACTCGGCCCGCCGCTGCCGCTCCCGGACCCCGCCGCTCCGACCTACCCCTACCCGGCCCCCGGCCCCGGCGAGCCCCCCGGCCCGGTGTACGTCGTCGGCGACGTGCACGGCTACCTGGAGGAGCTGCGCGCCGCGCTGCACGGCCAGGGCCTGATCGACGCCGACGGCCACTGGTCGGCGGGCCGCGCCCGGATCTGGTTCCTCGGCGACTTCACCGACCGCGGCCCCGACGGCATCGGCGTCATCGACCTGGTCATGCAGCTCGCCGCGGAGGCCGCCGCGGCCGGCGGCTACTGCCGCGCCCTGATGGGCAATCACGAACTGCTCTTCCTCGGCGCCGCCAAGTACGGCGACGAGCCCGTGCAGTCCACCGCCGGCACCGCCTCCTTCCTGGCCGCCTGGCGGCTGAACGGCGGTCAGCAGAACGACCTGGACCGCCTGGAGGCGCACCACATCAGCTGGCTGTCCCGGCTCCCCGCCATCGCGCTGGAGGACGACCACCTGCTGCTGCACTCCGACACCACCGCCTACCTGGAGTACGGCGAGTCCATCCCCGACGTCAACGACGCCGTGCACGGCCTGCTCTCCGACGGCAGCGTGGACGAGTGGTGGGACTGCTTCCGCCGCTTCACCAAGCGCTTCGCCTTCCGCGGCGACGCCGGACCGACCGCCGTCCACGAGCTGCTGGACACCTACGGCGGCAGCCGGATCGTGCACGGGCACAGCCCGATCCCGTACCTCACCGGCGCGGTGCACGCGGACGACGGCCAGCCGCCGCACATCCCCGGACCCTACGTGTACGCGGACGACCTCGCGGTGGCGATGGACGGCGGCGTCACCATGGAGGGGCGGCTGCTGGTCGCCCGACTTCCCGTCAACTGACGGCGGTCGTCGAACGGTTGTTCCCGGCGCCCGGGCCGTCGCGCACGCGCGGCCCGGGGCGCGAAATTCCGGAAACCGACTGTCAGCCCGGGCACACCCGCCCCTACCATGAGGCACACCACACCCGGCCGCCCGTCCGGCGGCCCGCCTCCGCGCCCGTTTCGGCGTCCTGAGGGCGCCCGCGCCCCCGGGGCGGAGCGAACCGGGGTCCGCACGAACGGGGTCCCCATGTCCAACCCCCCGCCGCTGCTCGCCGAGGACCGCCCGGAGTTCGAGCGCCTCCTCGCCGAAGCACTGCGCGACCGCACCGTCCTCACCGCCCTGCGCGCGCCCGGCGCGCTCACCACCGACCAACTGCGCATCCGCGCGCTGCGCGACGCCGACGGCATCAACGCCGCCGCCGGCACCGAGTACGCGCACTACAGCCGACTGCGCGAGAGCCTGCGCACCACACCCCCGCCACCACCCGGCGCCGAACCCACCGCCCCCGGCCTGCTCACCCAACTGCGCTCCGCGAACGGCGGCGCCGGACTGTTCCCCGTCCTCACCGTGCTCACCCCGATCCTGGCCTGGGCCGCCGCCGTCTTCCTGCTGCTGATCGGCTACCTGCTGCGCGCCGCCGACCCGGACCTCGCCCTCGCCCGCTCGCTCGTCACGGCCGGCTGGGTGGCACTCGCCGCCGGAGTCGCCGCGATGGCCATCGGCATCGTCGGGCTCCTCCTCACCGCCATACGCGACGGCGCCGCGGCCGCCCCGGCCGGCACCGACCCGGAGCTCGCCGCCGAACTCACCGACGCCCGCACCGGGTGGCGCACCGCGCTGCGCGACCGCGGCCTGCTGCCCTACCTGCACGCCGCGCTCCCGCCGGTGCCCGGGCGCGAGCGCACCGCCGACCCCGGTACCGCCTCCGGCCCGCCGGCTGCCTCCCCCGCCGGCGACCACGACCCCGCCGAGCGGCCCGACTTCAGCAGCCCCGACTTCACCGGCCCCGGCTACACCCCACCGGCCTTCACCGGCCCCGACGACGTGACCTGACCCGTCGACCACCACCCCCGCGACTCAACCCGAGTTCGGATCCGGGGGATTCATACACCCCCGATCCGGGTGCGACCACCATCGCCCGGGGCACCGCCTCCCCGCCAGGCTGGAAGCACACGAGACCGCCGACCCGGGGGAGGCCGATGATGAGCATCGGACGGACCGGACCACAGCACACCGCGCACACCCGCACCGCACCGACGGCACTGCTGGTCACCGCCCTGCTGCTGGCCCTGCTCGGGCTGCTCCCCGGCGCGGGGCCGGCACGTGCCACCACGCCGAAGGCCCCGGGCGCGACCGCCCCGGGCGCGACCACCCCGGCGGCCATGAACCGGGCGACGCCCCCGACCCCGACCCCGACCCCGACCCCGGCGCCGAAGGCTCCGAGCGTCGCCCCGGCCGCCGCGGGCGACCCGGTCGAAACCCGGGTCGACTTCGCCGGCGCCGGCGGCACCGTCCTGCACGGCCTGGTGCTGACCCCGCCCACCGCCACGGCCCGCCACCGCGGACCCGGGCTGGTCATGGTCCCCGGAGCCGGCCCGGGCCCGCTGGGCGAACTGCGGCCGGCCGCCGAGGCGTACGCCCGACGCGGCATCACCACGCTGATCTTCGACAAGCGCACCGACGGCTACTCGATGATCCACCGCGACTACGGGCAGCTCGCCGACGACGCCCTCGCCGCCGTCCGGCTGTTGCGCGCCCGGCCGGAGGTCGCACCGGGCCGGGTCGGCCTGTGGGGCCTCTCCGAGGGCGCCTGGGTGGTCTCGCTCGCCGCCGCCCGCTCCGGCGACGTGGCGTACCTGGTCACGGCCGGCGCGGTCGGCCTCACCCCGGCCCGCCAGCAGGCCTGGGCGTACGACGGCTACCTGCGGCACGCCGGCGTCTCCGGCTCGCTGCGCACCGCGCTGCCCGACAGCTCGGTCCGGGTGCTCGCCGCCGCCGGGCTCTTCCCGGAGGCCGACTACGACCCGGTACCGGTGTGGGAGCGGGTCCACCAGCCGGTCCTCGCCGAGTGGGGCACGCTCGACCGCGAAGCCGCCCCGGAGGAGAGCGCCGCGATCATCCGGCAGGCCCTCGACCGCGCCGGCAACACCCACTACACGCTGCGGACGGTCCCCGGCGTCCGGCACAACCTGCACCTGACCGACGACGACGGGTACGACCGGCCCGACCGGCTGCCGCCGGACTACGCCGAGGCCGAGACCGCCTGGATCCAGCGGCTCGCCACCGCGCTCCCCGCCGCCTCCGCCGATCCGGCCCCGCACCAGGACACCCTCAGCCACGCGCTCGCCCCGCTGCCCTGGTACCAGCGCACCTGGGCCGAGGCCGTCGCCACCCTGCTCTGCCTGACCGGCTTCGCCGGCTACGCGCTGACCGGCGCCGCCCGCCGGATCCGCCGCCGACCGCGCTCCGCCGCCCTGCCCCGCGCCGCCCGTTGGGCGGCCGCCACCGGCACCGCCGCGCTGCTGGGCGGGCTCGGCTACCTGTTCTTCCTGATGGTCACGGCCGCGATGGTCCCCGGGCCGGTGCTCCTCGGCCGTCCGGTGGTCTGGCTGGCGGTGCAGCTGCTCGCCGTGGTCGCGGTGGGATCCGCGGGCGTCGCCGCCTGCACCGCGCTGCGGCGGCGGGCCGCCCTCGCCGCCACCCACGGCCTGGACCGCGCCCGGCTCGGCGCGCTGCTGCTGGCCTCGGCGGTGTTCGTGCCCTGGGCCCTGTCCTGGGGCCTGCTGCTGCCCTGACGGCGGACCGGACCGGCACCCGCTCCCCCGCCCGGGGGGCGGGTTCGCCCGTGCGGGCAGGGCGCGCCGGTCAGACCGCCCCGGCCCCGTGCGGGCAGGGTTCGGCGAGCGGCCCGTCCCCGAACCGGCTCGGTCAGCCGGCCGCCGCCGCGACGCACGACGGCGCTGCCCCGGCGGCGGGCCCACCGGCGGCGTCCGCCGCCGCCCGGACGAACGCCAGGACCCGCGCGGTCGAGTTGCCCTCCCGCCAGATCGGGCCGCGTTCGATCGGCGGCGCGTCGTGGATGGGCACGTAGGCGACGTCCGGGCGCGGGTAGTAGCGGCGGGAGTGCTCGCCGACCGGCAGCACGCCGCGGCCCAGGGCGACCAGGCTGAGCATCTCGGAGAACGTCCCGCCGGACGGGCCCCTGGTGACCGGCCGACCGGACGGCGTGTGGTCGGGGGTGCGGTCCCGCTTGAAGCCCACCGAGGTGACGGCCGGGTACTGCACCACCGGGTGGTCGGCGAGCACCTCGATCGACACCGACCGCTCCGCGGCCAGCGGGTGCCCGGCAGCCACCGCGAGGACCCGCTGCTCGGTCAGCAGCACCGGCCCGCAGGCCATGCCGTCGAACGGGTAGGAGGCGATCAGGACGTCCACCGAGCCGTCCACCAGGCTCGCCCGGGAGTTGGAGAGCTGGACCTCGCGGACGTCGACCCGGCAGTCGGGGTGCCGCTCGCCGAACAGCGCGACCGCCTTGAGCAGCAACGGAGCCGTCCACTCGCCGAGGAACGCGACCCGCAGCTCCCCTGTCACCCCGCGGCTGGCGTCCTCCGCCCGGCGCAGGGCCGCCGCCATCGCCTCCACCACCGGGGCCAGGTCGTCGGCCAACTGGCTTCCCACGGCGGTGAGTCGCACCGTCCGGCTGGTACGTTCGAACAGCGGGCCGCCGATCCGACGCTCCAGCTTCTTCACCACCTGGCTGACCCGCCCGGTGGTCAGGTGCAGACGCTCGGCCGTCCGGCCGAAGTGCAGCTCCTCCGCGAGCGCGAGGAAGACCTCGACCTCCAGCCGCTCCAGCATCCGCCCGCCCCGCCCCTCGATCGTTGAATCCGGCTCAACGATCGTACGTCGATCATGCGTTGATGGCGGGTCCGTTCCGGAGGATCGTGGAACACGTCACCGACCGCGCGGGACAGCCCGCGGCGATCCCCCGAGCCACGCCCGGAGCCCCCCATGACCAGCGCCACCGACCCGGCCGCCACCACCACCGCCACCACCGCCACCACCGCCGACGCCGCCGCCGCCGCTGCCACCGACTCCGCCGGCACCGGGCGCCGGATCACCGCAGGCCTCTTCATGTCCCTCGACGGCGTGGTCGAAGCCCCCGAGACCTGGCACTTCCCGTACCTGAACGAGGAGATGGGCGCCGTCGTCGGCGGCCTCGCCGCCGCGGCCGACACCCTGCTGCTCGGCCGGCGCACCTACGAGACCTTCGCCGCCACCTGGCCGCAGCAGACCGGCGACATGGCGGACGCGCTCAACGCGATCCCCAAGCTGGTCGTGTCCACCACGCTCGACAAGGCCGAGTGGAACAACTCCACCGTCCTCTCCGGCGACCTCGTCGCCGAGCTGACCGACCTCAAGCGCCGGCCGGGCCGCGACATCAGCCTCTCCGGCAGCATCATGCTCACCCGGTCCCTGCTGCGCGCCGGGCTGATCGACGACCTCCACCTGCTCGTCCACCCGATCGTCCTGGGCTCCGGCATCCGCCTGTTCACCGAGCAGGACCGGATCCCGCTGCAGCTCGCCCACGCGGCCACCTTCCGCACCGGCGTGGTCCACCTGCACTACCGCCAGGCCTGACCACCACCCACGGCACCCCCACCCACCGGAGGACCCACCATGCGCGTCATCGCCTTCGACCACCTCGTCCTCAACGTCTCGGACGTCGAGCGTTCGCTGGCCTTCTACGTGGACCAGCTGGGCCTGGAGCCCGTCCGCGTCGACGAGTGGCGGGCCGGGAAGGTCTCCTTCCCGTCCGTCCGCGTCACCGCCGACACCATCATCGACCTGACCGACCGCCCCCGGCAGGAGTCCAACGTCGACCACATCTGCCTCACCGTCGAGCCCCTCGACTGGCAGGAGGTCATCGACGCCGGCACCTTCACCGTCCTCGAAGGCCCCGTCCCCCGCTACGGTGCCCGCGGCACCGCCACCTCCCTCTACGTCCGCGACCCCGACGGCAACACCGTCGAGCTCCGCTGGTACCCCGCGGACGCCGGCCACTGACCACGGTGCCGCCCCGGCCCCACGGGGGTGGACCGGGGCGGCACCCGAGGTTGCGCCAGTCAGGGGCGGATCGAGGCGAACACCTCGATCTGACACTTCGCCGCCCCGCTGCGCCCGATCCTCGCATCGCTGGTGATCAGCGGTACTCCCAGGGCTTCCGCCAGGGCGACGTACTGGGCGTCGTAGGCGCTGAGGTTGGCGTGCAGCTTCCTCACCCTGTCCCAGAACGGCAGCGTCTCCCGTTTGGCGATGGGGAGCAACCGGTACGCGGCGACCGCTCTCCCGACCTCCTGCTCGGTCAGCTTGCCGCCACGCTGCATACCGAGGAGGGCGGACTGGACCTCGTAGTCAAGGAGAGTGGGGGCGTAGACGTCCCCGGCCTCGGCCACGCGGTTGCGGATGAGTTCTCCGTCGGAACCGTGGGCCGTGAGAACCAGGACGAGAGCGGAGCAGTCAATGACGATCAACGCCCGGCTCGCCCTTCGTCGATGGCAGCGAGCACGTCGGCGGCACTGACGTCGGCAGTGGCTTCCCGGTTCAGCCGCTCCATCATCTCCGCCATCGTGGGCTTGGAGGCCTCCCTGGCGATCAGGTCCTGCATGAAGGCCTGCAGCGACTTGCCGGCCTGGGCTGCGCGGACCTTCAGGGTCTGGATCTGGTCGTCCGGGACGTCCCGGATCGTGAGGGCAGTCATGTCTGCATTCTAGCTTCGATGTCTGCAAAATGCAGATAGAGGGAGTGGCGGCCCGAAACCAGCACACAGGCTTCGAAGAGCCGGCTCGGGCGATTCTCGTCAGTCGAAGGTCAGCCGGCTGCCCCAGGCCGCGCTCGCACCACTACGCCAGACGGCCAGGCCCGTGTACGTGAAGACGCAGCCGAGACCGACCCAGTCGTCGCCGTCGTCGTGGCGGAGAGAGCGGTCCGCGAAGGCGGTTCGGAGGTCGTCGAGCGGGATCACCGTGAAGGCCTCGCCCGATTCCACCGGGAAGTGGCGGACCTCGATCCAGCCCTCACGCACATACGGGAGCAGGGGAGCAAGCTGGCGATCGACCCACTCGGAGAGCTCCGTGCCGGTCAGCTCGGTCGGCAGATCCTCCCAGATGCCGAACGGCCCGGTGAGCATGCCGCTGAACTCGGCGGCGCAGACCAGCACCTTCTGTTGCTCGCGGGTGAGTTCGTCCCAGCCGGGCAGACCTTCGCCGGTCGCGGCCGGAAGCGCGCTCGCGTGCCACCACTCGCGCGCGGACTCGGTGGCGTGCAGGTCGAAGGTCACCGCCGCATTCGGGCTCCAGACCCAGTTGGCCGACTCGGTCAGCACGTGCTGCAGCTGCGAGCCGGTCACGACGGGATCGGTCGGGGCAGCACCCATACCCTGTCGTATCCGGACGGTGAGCAGACCGCGCTCGACCAGATCCAGGGCAACCGGGGCCAACTGCGGTACCAGAGCACACTGTTCGTCCCGGCTGTAGCTCCGTAGCGGCGGAGCATCCTCCGCCCCGGCCCACCGGAGATCGATTCCGTACTGCTGGACCGTTCCGGCCAGGGGCGACTGCCACAGACCACAGCGCATCAGCGTCTGCTCGGCCGGGCTCAAGGCGTTCCAAGGCTGCATGGCACGGATCATCCCAGGCAGGGCCCTGCGCCACGGAGCGGTTTTCCGCGCAGCAGTGGCAGTGGCCGCGGTGCCGGACCGGCGCCGGAGCGGATGCCGGGCCCCGCCACACACCGAAGCGCTGCTCCAGGAAGCCCCTGGAGCAGCGGTCAACAGGTCGAGTCGGGCCCGTTCCCACGTGCCGACGGGCCGCACCCGATCGTGGTCACCTCGAATCGGGCGGGTCAGTGCTGGAGGGTGAGGACGCCGGGCCGGTACGGCAGTCGGTCGTAGGGGCCGGTCGCGGTGGGGGACTTGCCCTGGTAGAGGAACTGCAGGTTGCAGGGGTCGATGGTCATGGTCTGGTCGGGGTTGTTGCGGACCAGGTCACCGTGGCTGATGTCGTTGGTCCAGGAGGCACCGCTGTTGGCCTTGCCCGCGAAGGGGTTGCTCTCGCTCGCGGCTTGCGGGGTCCACGAGCCGTTCAGGCCGGAGGCGGTGAAGGAGCGGAAGTAGCGCTGCTCGTTTGCCCCGCGGGCCTCGACGATCATGAGGTACTGGTTCTGGCCCTTGACCTTGTAGACCTGCGGGGCCTCGAAGAGGTTCTTCTCCGAGTCGCTCATGACCGTGGTGTAGGAGGAGCCGAAGTTGCCGGGGAAGTTCCCGATGGGCATGCTCGCCCGGTAGATGCTGCCGTTGTCACCGGCGAAGAACAGGTACATGTTCTGGTCGTCGGCGATCAGGGTCTGGTCGATCGGGCCGGTGCCGGAGCCCGGGATGCTGCCGGTGAACAGCGGCTGCGGCGCGGACCAGCCGTTGGGGTCGGTCGGGTCGCTGGACGTGCGGTAGACGAACGGCCACTGACCCCACTGGTAGGCGAGCACCCAGACGTTCTTGGGTGCGAAGTAGAACAGCGTGGGTGCCACCGCGGACTGGCTCATCCCGGTCTGGGCAGTGGACGCCATGTCGGACCAGTCGGTGAACGGGCTGAACATCATCGAGCCGTACGAGGAGCCGTTGACGTCCGACGCGTAGACCAGGTGCTTGCCGTTGTAGACCACGTCGGTGAAGTCCTTGACCGAGGCCCACCCGTTCTTCGGCTGCGCGAGCGCACCGGTCGAGGACCAGTGGTACGTCGACGGAAGGGCGCACGTGCCGTCCGGCGCGGGCGTCGTCGGGGTGGGCGAGCCGGACGACCTGAAGGTCCAGTGCTGGTTGGCGGCGCCCCAGGAGTCCCAGATCTGGACGGCGGTGCCGTTGGCGGTCTGGTTGCCGGGGGTCTCCAGGGCCCGGCCGCTGGCGACGTTGGTGAGGGTGTAGGAGCCGTCGCCGTTCCGGGTGGCCTTCCAGTGCTGGTTGGCGCCGCCGTTGTTGTCCCAGACCAGCAGCTTGGTCCCGTTGGCGGTCCGGCCGCCCGGCTCGTCCAGGACCCGGCCGCTGGCGACGTTGGTCAGGGTGTAGGAGCCGTCGCCGTTCCGGGTGGCCTTCCAGTGCTGGTTGGCAGCGCCGCTGGCGTCCCACACCTGGAGCGGGGTGCCGTTGCCGTTCTGCCCTGCGGGCTGGTCGAGGACGCGTCCGGCGGCACCCACCGCGGCGAGCGTGTAGACGGCGCCGGAGTCGATGCCGCCGCCCGGCTTACCACCGCCGGCGCCGCCCAGAGTGGTGAGTACGGTGTTGTAGGCCGGCTTCTTGTTGCCGTTGTTGTCGAACAGCAGCGCGTTCTCACCGGTGCGCCAGGAGTCGCTGTCGCGGATGCCCCACACCGTGATGCCGGTGCAACGGGCTACGCCGAGGCAGGCGTTGACCGCGTTGGTGTACGCGGCGGTGGACGCCTGGGCGATGTCGAGCTCGGTGATCTGGACGTCCACGCCGAGCGCGGCGAAGTTGGACAGCGTGGTCTGGAAGCCGGCCGGGGGGCCGCCGGCGCCGAAGTGGCTCTGGAACCCGACGCAGTCGATCGGCACGCCGCGGGACTTGAAGTCCTTGACCATGGCGTAGACGCCCTGGGTCTTGGCGTCGGTCCAGTTCTCGATGTTGTAGTCGTTGTAGCAGAGCTTCGCCGAGGAGTCGACGGTCCGGGCGGTGCGGAAGGCCTCCTCGATGAAGCCGTCGCCCAGGACGTCCTGGAAGACGGAGCTGCGGTGCCGGCCGCCGCCGCCGTCGGCGAACGCCTCGTTGACCACGTCCCAGGCGTAGATCTTGCCCTTGTAGTGGGTCATCTCCTGGGTGATGTGGTTGTCCATCACGCTGCGCAGGGTGCCGGCGTCCTTGATCGAGGAGACCCAGTCGGGCAGTTGGGAGTGCCAGACCAGGGTGTGGCCGCGCACCTTCTGGCCGTGTGCGGCGGCGTGGTTGACGATCTGGTCGGCGCCTCCGAAGTTGAAGGTGCCGCGGGAGGGTTCGGTGGCGTCCCACTTCATCTCGTTCTCCGGGGTGACCATCTTGAAGTCCCGGTCGAGAATGGTGGAGTACGTGGAGTCGCCGAGCCTGCCCGCGGGGACTGCCGTGCCGAAGTAGCGGCCGCTGACGGCCGCTGCGTCGGCGAGGGTGGTCGGCGTGCCGGCGTTCGACGTGAACGCGGCCTGGGCGACCAGCGGTACGGCTGCACCCACGGCGGCGAGCGCCGCGGCGGCGGCGATCAGGCGGCGGGTCGGCGGCCGGCGGCGATGAGAGCGGTTCTGATCTGGCAACAACGTGCCCCTCTGGCGCAGTGGGCCTCGGTCTCGGCCACGGTTACCTGCCGGTTGCCGCCACGCACACAAAGGTTGCCGTGATCGGGAGGACTTTTCCGAGAGCCGCCGGTACGTCGTCCACTGGTCATGACGGCATGGCATGCATCTCAGTGCGCCCGCGCTGCGCCGGGAAGCCCCCTCCTGCCTCCCGGAGCAGCGCGGTCCACACCGATGGTCAGTCGGCCAGCGGGAGGTAGACCCGGTTGCCCTGGGCCTTGAACTCCTCGGACATGGCCTGCATGCCGGCCACCGCCTCGGCGTCGTAGCCGGAGGCCACGGCCGTGGCGCCGTCGCCGTGCTCGTCGCGGATCTTCTGGGAGATCTTCATCGAACAGAACTTCGGGCCGCACATGGAGCAGAAGTGGGCCGTCTTGGCGGGTTCGGCGGGCAGCGTCTCGTCGTGGAAGTCGCGGGCGGTCTCCGGGTCGAGGGCCAGGTTGAACTGGTCCTCCCAGCGGAACTCGAAGCGGGCGTCGGAGAGCGCGTCGTCCCATTCCTGGGCGCCGGGGTGGCCCTTGGCGAGGTCGGCGGCGTGGGCGGCGATCTTGTAGGTGATCACGCCGGTCTTGACGTCGTCCCGGTTGGGCAGGCCCAGGTGCTCCTTGGGCGTGACGTAGCAGAGCATCGCGGTGCCCCACCAGGCGATCATCGCGGCGCCGATGCCGGAGGTGATGTGGTCGTAGCCGGGGGCGACGTCGGTGGTGAGCGGGCCGAGGGTGTAGAACGGCGCCTCGTCGCAGATCTCCTTCTGGAGATCCATGTTCTCCTTGATCTTGTGCATCGGGACGTGGCCCGGGCCCTCGATCATCACCTGGACGTCGCGCTCGCGGGCGATCCGGCCGAGCTCGCCGAGGGTCTGCAGTTCGGCGAACTGCGCCTCGTCGTTGGCGTCCGCGATCGAGCCGGGGCGCAGGCCGTCACCGAGCGAGAAGGTCACGTCGTAGGCGGCGAGGATGTCGCAGAGTTCCTCGAAGTTGGTGTAGAGGAAGTTCTCCTGGTGGTGCGCCAGGCACCAGGCGGCCATGATCGAGCCGCCGCGCGAGACGATGCCGGTCTTGCGGCGGGCGGTCAGCGGGACGTAGCGCAGCAGCACGCCGGCGTGGACGGTCATGTAGTCGACGCCCTGCTCGCACTGCTCGACGACGGTGTCCCGGTAGACCTCCCAGCTCAGCTCCTCGGCCTTGCCGTCCACCTTCTCCAGGGCCTGGTAGAGCGGCACGGTGCCGATCGGCACGGGGGAGTTGCGCAGGATCCACTCGCGGGTGGTGTGGATGTTGCGGCCGGTCGAGAGGTCCATGACGGTGTCGGCGCCCCAGCGGGTGGCCCAGGTCATCTTCTCCACCTCCTCCTCGATCGAGGAGGTGACGGCCGAGTTGCCGATGTTGGCGTTGATCTTCACCAGGAAGTTGGTGCCGATGATCGCCGGCTCCACCTCGGGGTGGTTCACGTTGACCGGGATGACGGCCCGGCCGCGGGCCACCTCGTCGCGCACGAAATCGGGCGCCAGGCCTTCGCGGAGGGCCACGAACTCCATCTCCGGGGTCACCACGCCCCGCTTGGCGTACGCGAGTTGGGTGACGGCCGCGCCGCCGCGGCCGCGCAGCGGACGGCGCGGGCGGCCGGGGAAGACGGCGTCCAGGTTGCGCAGGTTCCCGCCGCGCGGCGCGGTGTGCTTGATCCCGTCGTCCTCGGGGCGCGGCTCGCGGCCGTCGTACTCCTCGACGTCGCCGCGCTGGCGGATCCAGGCGTCGCGCAGCGCGGGCAGGCCGCGCCGCACGTCGGGCTCGTACGCCGGGTCGGTGTACGGGCCGGAGGTGTCGTACAGCGGGACGGACCTGCCGTTGGTGAGCCGCACCTCGCGGTAGGGGACCCGCAGGTCGGGGCGGGATCCCTCGCGGTAGGCCTTGCTCCAGGCCGGGGTCGGGTAGCCGGTGCGCTCGCTGCTGGGGGCGCTCCGGACAGACTGCGGCTGTGCGTCGAACGTGGTCATCTGACCTCTACTCCCTACGCCGGCATTACCCGGTCAGGTTCCTGCGGTCGACGCAGCCGTCGGTCCGTCCGTCGACGTCCCGGTCAGCGCCCTCTCAGCCCGGTGCTCCGAGCTCCCGCGTCGCAGGCGGTGTTGCCTGCACATGACGCCCAACACGGTAGCGAGCCGATCGCCGCTGGTCCAGAGCGGGTCCATTGGCCGGGAACGGCCGAGGCCCGGCTCCCCGTGACGGGGACCGGGCCTCAGGGCGGCGTTCGGGAGGGAGGTCAGCTCTTGGCGGCCTTCTTCACCAGGATCACCACGGCGGCCGCGATGCCGACCACCACCAGCAGCTTGATCGCGAAGCCCAGCAGCGTCCCGATCACCCCGAAGACGAAGGCCACGATGTTCCAGGCCAGCACCAGGACCAGCACCGGGATGACGATGTTGCGCACCCAGGAGGGCAGCGACTTCCAGAGCTCAGCCATGTCCGTTCCTCTTCTCCCCTCGGGCCGGCCGCCGTCCGGTGCCGGATCCCGCTTGCTTTCGATACTTCGATCGTACGGGGGCCGGAGTGCCGGAACGAGGCCCAACGGCCCGGAGAGAACCCCGAGATCACCCCGACCCCGACCCCCGGGGAACACCCCCGGGGATCTACGGGGACACTCCCTGGAAGGCCCCCGCCGAACGGCCGGGAACCGGTCCGCCGCCGGGCGGAACGGCGGGCGGAACGGCGGGTGGCGGGGCGGCCGTTCGGCGGGGGCCGCCGGATCCGCGGCGGGATCCGCCGCCGGTCAGACCGGCCAGCGCTCGCCGCGCCAGGCGGCGTCCCAGAACATCCACTCGTAGCGCGAGGTGGTCACGAAGTGCTCGACCACCTTGCGGCGTTCGACCGCGGAGAGCTCCTCGCCGATCCGGTCGGTGAGCGCCAGCACCCGGCGGACCACCGACTGGAACGCCTCGTCGCCGTAGGTCTCGATCCACTTGGCGTAGAGCGGGTCGGGGGAGCCCTGGGCGAGCAGGGCCCCGCCGACCCGGGCGTAGATCCAGTAGCAGGGCAGCACCGCGCCGACGGCCTCGGCGAAGGAGCCGCCGTAGACGGTGGCCAGCAGGTAGCTGGTGTAGGCCCGGGTGGTGGGCAGCACGGGTTCGGCGGCGGCCTGCTCGGCGGTGCCGCCGAAGGCGGTCAGGAACTCCGCGTGCATGCCCTGCTCGGCGGCCAGTGCGCCGACCGCGTCGTCGGCGAAGGCCCGGACGTCCTCCTCGCCGGGCGCCTTGGCGGCGCAGACGGCGAGGGCGCGGGCGTAGTCGCGCAGGTAGTGCGAGTCCTGGACGACGAAGTGGCGGAAGGCCTCGCGCGGCAGGGTGCCGTCGGTGAGGCCGGCGAGGAAGGGGTGGGCCAGGATCTCGCCGTAGACCGGTTCGATGGCCGCCCAGAGTTCTTCGGTGAGGCTGCGTTCTTCGGTGAGGCTGCGGGTCATGCGGACGACCCTAGGCGAGCGCCCCGGCGGCGGTCCCCGGCCACGGGCCGGACGGCGGGGCTCCGACGGCGGGGTCCCCGGCCACCGGCCGGTCGGCCGTCCTCCGGGGGCGGGAGCGGGCCTTCGGCACCAATCCGCCGTGTGGTGGTTCCCCCGGGCGGTGCCGCCTGCCAGGCTTGGGCGGTATGAAGGGTTTCGTCATCAAGACACTGATCAACGCGGCGGCCATCTGGGCCGCCGCCTGGATCGTCGCAGGCATCCAACTCGCCCAGGGCAACGCCGACTGGCAGCACAAGGCACTCACGGTGCTCGGCGTCGCCGTCGTCTTCGGCGTCGTCAACTGGCTGATCAAGCCGGTGGTCAAGCTGTTCTCGTTCCCGCTGTTCATCCTCACACTGGGCCTGATCACCTTCGTGATCAACGCCCTGATGCTGATGCTGACCTCGTGGGCGTCGGGGAAGCTGCAGCTGGACTTCCACGTGACCGACTTCTGGGCCGCGCTGTTCGGTTCGCTGATCATCAGCCTGGTGGCGTGGGGCCTGCACCTGGCCCTGGACGACGACTGACCGCCGTCGTGCGGGGTGTGCGCGAGGGGCCCGTACCCGGGTGGTCCACCCGGGTACGGGCCCCTTCGTCGTGCCGCGCGCGTGCCGCGGGGCACGACGGGCATCGCCGCGGGCGTCCTCCGCGGGCCGCCTCAGCCCGCGTTCTCCCGCCCGCGGAGGATGGCCGCGAGCTCGGCGTCGAGCTCCCGCCCGATCAGCTCCTGCCCCACCGGCACCAGCCGGGCGGTGCCGGCCAGGAAGGCGAGCAGCGGCGCGGACGGAGCCCGCAGCACGGCGTCACCGGCGGGGGAACGCAGCAGGATGCGCACCTCCGTGGACGCCTCGTCGACCGGGTGGATGTGCACGTCGCCCTCGCCCGCCGGGCCGGTGATCCCGTCGAGCAGCAGCTCCCGCGCGAAGAACCAGGTCACCGGCGCGTCACCGGGCAGGTGGAAGGCGAACCGGACGGCGTACGGATCACCGGCCTCGTAGACCGCGTCCACCGGGACGCGCACGGAGAGCTCGTGCGAGACCACGAGGTTCATCACCAGGTGCCCCTGGACCCTGCTGTGCTGCATGGCGCCAGTCCTCTCGTTCTGCCCCGGTCGGGCTTCGACCCGGTCCCGGGGGTCCGGACGCATTCCCGGGGTTTCGCCCCATTCCCGGGGTTTCGACGCATTCCCGGCGCGGGAGACTCCCGCACAACGCTCCAGCCCCGGAGGTGGCCCATGGGCCCCGACAACCGAACCCCGCCACCGCGCCCGGTCGTGAAGCGGACGGCGCGGGCGATCCTGCTGGAGCTGGACCCGGACGATCCGTACGGCCCGGCCTCGATCGTGCTGATCCGGCGGGTCCGGCCGGGCGCGCCGCACCCGTACTGGATCACGCCCGGCGGCGGGGTCGAGCGCGGTGACCGGACGGTGGTCGAGGCGCTGCACCGCGAGGTGGACGAGGAGCTCGGCGGCAAGGTCGTGGACGTGGTGCCCGCCTTCGTCGACACCATCAGCCACACGCACCACGACGACGGCACCCTCCTGCACCCGCACGGGGTCAAGGTGCAGCACTTCTTCGTCTGCCGGCTCGCCTCGATGGACCTCAGTCGACGGCACGGGCCGGAGGTGACGGAGCCGAACGGCGAGTACGAGGTGGTCCGGCTGCCGTTCACCCGCGAGGGGGTCACCTCGGTCAACGTGGTCCCGCCCCGGCTGCGGGCGTACCTGGCGGCCAACATCGAGGGCATCCGCGCGCTGCTCGCGCCCGATCTCGGGTGATCACCCGGCGGCCAGGTCGCCGACCAGGTCGTGCCGGATCCGCTCGGCCGGCACTCCCGCGCGCAGCAGCACCCCGACGCCCCGGCGCACCATCGCGGGCGGCCCGCTGAGCACCGCGTCGCGGCCCGCCCACGGGCCGAACCGGCCGACCACCTCGGGGAGTTCGCCGGTCATCGCCCCCAGGGCCGGGCCGTTGCCGCTGCCCGACAGCACCGGGTGGACCGTCAGCCAGGGGTGGACCCGGGCCAGCTCGCGCAGCCCGTCCAGCGCGTACAGCTCGGCGGTGCGGCGGGCGCCGTAGAACACCTCGACCCGGCGGCCGGGCGCACCGTGCCCGGCGATCTCCTCGACCAGTGCGCGGATCGGCGCGATGCCGGTGCCGCCGCCGAGGCAGAGCAGGTCCGCGCCGCCGGTGTGGTCGACGGTCATCGCGCCGGCCGCCGGGCCCAGCCGCAGCACGTCCCCGGGCGCGGCCCGGTGGACCAGCGCGTTGCTCACCCAGCCCGCCTGGACGGCCTTGACGTGGAAGGTCAGCAGCCCGTCCGGGCGGGGCGCGGCGGCGAAGGAGTAGTGCCGCCAGACCCGCGGCCACCAGGGCGTCTCCAGGCTGGTGTACTGCCCGGCCCGGAACGGGTACGCCTGGTCGGGGCGGACGGTGATCACCGCGACGTCCCGGGTGGGGCGCTCGTGCCGGACCACCTCGCCCTGCCACCAGGGCGGCGAGGTGCGGGCGGCCTCCTCGGCGGCCTCGATCATGATCGAGGAGATCAGCCGGTAGGCGCGCCGCCAGGCCAGCTCCGTGTCGGTGTCCCAGCGCCCGCCCGCGTACCTGGCCAGCGCCTGCACCAGGCACTCGCCCACCGGGGCGTAGTGGCCGGTCAGGGTGCCGTACCGGCGGTGGCCGCGGCCGAGAGCGCCCAGCCTGGCGCGCAGGGCCACCGGGTCCTCGGCGCCGCGGGCGGCGGTGAGCAGGGCGCGGAACAGCCGGTCGCGCTGGACGTCCATGGCGGCGGGGAAGAGCGAGCGGACCTCGGGGTGGTGCAGGAAGAGCAACGCGTAGAAGTGCGCGGTGGCCCGGTCGGCCACCGGCTCGACGGCCGCGAGACTGTCCCGGATCAGCTCGATGTCCCGCGCGGTGAGCGGCAGTTCGACGGCGGGGACGAGGGCCTGCCCGACGCCGGGGTTTGCGGACGGCAGCGCGGACGGCGCCGCGGGGGGCGCGGGCAGCGCGGCCACGGGCGCCGCCGGAGGCTGCCCGGCGGGGGTCGGCACGGCCCAGGCGTCGCTCCAACTGTCCCCGGGTCCGGCCCAGTTGAGTCCGGGAGCGTCGGAGAACAGCGGGCGGAAGGCGGGCGAGCTGCCGGTGACCGAGACCGCCTCCGGGTAGCTCGGCGCCGGATGGTCCGGTGCCGGGAAGCTCGGCCCGGGCGAGCCCGGCGCGGGGGCGGTCGGCGCCGGGACGGTCGGCGGCTCGGACGGCATCGCCGGGATCACCGGGCGGAGGTGCTCCGCCCCACGAGCGTCCGGCGCCGGCGGAAGGACCGCCGCGGGCGCGCCCGCCGGCGGTACCGGCGGCAGCGTCAGCACCGGAGGCACCGGCGGCGTCGGCAGCACCGGTGGCAGGTCCGGCGGGTCCAGCGGCATCGGCGGCCGGACGGCCCGCGTCGGCGACGGCGCCTGCGGCACCGGAGTCCCCTCGGACGGGAGCTCCGGCAGGCCCGGGACGGAGGCGGCCCCCGCCGAGCCGTGCCCGGTGCGGACCAGAAGTGTTCTGCGGGACTTCACCGCTACGTTTCGAGTACCCAAGAGAATCGTTTCGCCTCCGGCCGGCCTACGCCACCACCTGGCTTGTCTCTGTTGACGCCTAGGCAGCGTGGCACGCCCGAAGTGCTCATCCGACAAATCACGCGAAGCCCGGACACCCGGCCCGGGAACGCGCTACTCTCACTCGATCGCGGTTGCCCTGAGTGGCCCCCCGTCCACCCAGGGCAACCGTCGTCGCTCGACGGCGCGCTCCTCAGAGCTGCCGCAGCAGCATCCCCGGCTGCTCCACGCAGTCCGCGACGAACCGCAGGAAGCCGCCCGCCGTCCCGCCGTCGCAGACCCGGTGGTCGAAGGTGAACGACAGCTGCGTCACCTCGCGCACCGCCAACTCCCCGCCGTGCACCCAGGGTTTGGCGACGATCCGGCCGACCCCGAGCATCGCCGCCTCGGGGTGGTTGAGGATCGGGGTGGAGCCGTCCACGCCGAACACCCCGTAGTTGTTCAGCGTGAAGGTGCCGCCGGTCAGCTCGGCCGGGGTGAGCGCGCCGCTGCGCGCCGCCTCGGTCAACCGGCCCAGCTCCTCGCCGAGCTGCTCGGTACTGCGGGCCTGCGCGTCCCGCACCACCGGGACGACCAGGCCGCGCTCGCCCTGCGCGGCGAAGCCCAGGTGCACCGCCGAGTGCCGGACGATTCCCGAACCGTCCTCGGTCACCGAGGAGTTGAGCTCGGGGAAGCGCGCCAGCGCGACCGTGCAGATCCGCGCCAGCAGCGCCAACACGCTCACCTTCGGGCCCGGAGTCGCGTTCAACTGCCGCCGCAGTGCCATCAGTTCGGTGGCGTCGGCATCCACCCAGCAGGTCGCCGCCGGGATCTCCCGGTGGCTGCGGCTGAGCTTCTCGGCCACCGCCTTGCGCAGCCCGCGCAGCGGGACGACGCCCTCCGGCACCGCGGCCGCGGCGGGCCGGGCGGCGGCCGGAGCGGCCACCTTGGCCGCGACCGCCCGTTCGACGTCCGCCCGCATGATCAGCCCGTCCGGTCCGCTGCCGGTGAGCGCGGCCAGGTCGACACCCTGCTCCCGGGCCAGCCGCCGCACCAGCGGCGAGATCACCGGCACCACGACCGGACCGGCCGGAGCCGGAGCCGGAGCCGCCGCAACCGCCGCCGTCGGCGCCGTCACCGCCGGAGCGGCCACCGGAGCTGCCCCGGCCGCGGCCACGCCGACCCGGCGCCGCCGACCGCCCTTCCCGGTCTCCGCGACGCCGTACCCGACCAGCGGCCGCTCGACCTCGGCGGAGGCCGCGGGAGCGCGCCCGGCACCCGAACCGGCCGAACCCGCCGAACCGGCCGACCCCACCGGCTCGTCGCCGGCCCCGCCCGACGCCGCCACCGCGACCGTCACCAGCGGAGCGCCCACGGCGATCTCCTCGCCCTCCTCGCCGTACCGCGCGGTGACCACCCCGCCGTACGGGCAGGGCACCTCCACCACGGCCTTGGCGGTCTCCACCTCCACCACCGGCTGGTCGACGACGATCACCTCGCCGACCTCGACCATCCAACGCACGACCTCCGCCCCGGTGAGCCCCTCACCGAGGTCGGGCAGCCGGAACTCCCGCACGACGGGCATCATGCTCGGTCCTCCCACTGCAGCCGGGCGACCGCGTCCAGGATCCGGTCCACCCCGGGCAGGTGGTGGTGCTCCAGCATCGGCGGCGGGTACGGGATGTCGAAGCCGGTGACCCGCAGCACGGGCGCGGCCAGGTGGTGGAAGCAGCGCTCGGTGACCCGTGCGGCGATCTCCGCGCCGGTGCCGCCGAAGCCGGTCGCCTCGTGCACCACCACGGCCCGGCCGATCGAGCGCACGACCCGGCAGACCGTCTCGTCGTCGAACGGCACCAGGGTGCGCAGGTCCAGCACCGCGAGGTCCCAGCCCTCGGCCTTCGCCGTCTCGGCCGCCTCCAGGCAGACCGGCAGCGAGGGGCCGTAGGTGATCAGCACGGCGGACGTCCCGGTGCGCCGCAGCACGGCCCGGCCGATCGGCTCGACCGGCGCCGCCGGGTCCAGCTCGGCCTTGCCCCAGTAGAGCCGCTTGGGCTCCAGGAACACCACCGGGTCGTCGGAGGCGATCGATGCGCGCAGCAGCCCGTACGCGTCGGCGACCGTCGCGGGCGTGACCACGTGCAGGCCGGGGGTGCTGGTGTAGTACGCCTCGGAGGCGTCGCTGTGGTGCTCGACGCCGCCGATGCCGCCGCCGTACGGGACGCGGACGGTGATCGGCAGCGGCAGCTTGCCCGCCGTGCGGTTGCGCATCTTGGCGACGTGCGAGAACAGCTGCTCCAGCGCCGGGTAGGCGAAGGCGTCGAACTGCATCTCGACCACCGGGCGCAGCCCGTACATCGCCATGCCGATCGCGGTGCCGAGGATGCCGGCCTCGGCCAGCGGGGTGTCCAGGCAGCGGTCCGGGCCGAACTCGGCGGTCAGCCCGTCGGTGATCCGGAAGACGCCGCCGAGCGCGCCGACGTCCTCGCCGAGGACGTGCACCGCGGGGTCCTCGCGCATGGCGTCCCGCAGCGCGGAGTTGAGTGCCTGCGCCATGGAGGCGGTGCGCACGGGGGTGGCCGTCTGGTTCATCAGTGCTGCACCTCGGCCTCGGCGGCCAGCTCGGCGGACAACTGGGCGGCCTGCTCCCGCAGCTGCGGGGTCGGCTCGGCGTAGACGTGGGCGAACAGTGCCATCGGGTCGAGCTCCGGGTCGGCGTGGAACTCGGCCCGCATCCGGGCCGCCAGCGCCTCCGCCTCGTCCGCGGCCTCCTGCACCAGCCGGTCGTCCAGCACGCCGAGTTCGCGCAGTGCGCGCTCCATCAGCAGGATCGGGTCGTGCTCCCGCCAGGCGTCCACCTCGGGCTCGGTGCGGTAGCGGGTCGCGTCGTCGGCGTTGGTGTGCGCCTCGATCCGGTAGGTCAGCGCCTCGACCAGGGTCGGGCCGCCGCCGGTGCGGGCCCGCTCGACCGCCTCGGCCAGCACGGAGTGCACGGCGGGGGCGTCGTTGCCGTCCACCAGCCGGCCCGGCATGCCGTAGCCGACGGCCTTGTGGGCCAGGCTGGGCGCGGCGGACTGCGCGCTGAGCGGGACGGAGATCGCGTAGCCGTTGTTCTGCACCAGGAAGACCACCGGCGCGTTGAGCACGGCCGCGAAGTTCAGCGCCTCGTGGAAGTCGCCCTCGCTGGTGCCGCCGTCGCCGAGCATCGCCAGCGCGACGGCCGGCTCGCCGCTCAGCCGGGCGGCGTGCGCCAGCCCGACGGCGTGCGGGGCCTGGGTGGCGAGCGGGGTGCAGAGCGGGGCGGTGCGGGTGGCGCGCGGGTCGTAGCCGGTGTGGGCGTTGCCGCGCAGCAGGGTCAGCGCCTCCAGCGGGTCCACACCGCGGGAGACCACGGCGAGGGTGTCGCGGTAGCTGGGGAACAGCCAGTCGCGGTCGCGGAGCACCAGCGCGGCGGCGACCTGGCAGGCCTCCTGGCCGGTGGACGCCGGGTAGACGGCGAGGCGGCCCTGCTTGGTCAGGGTGGTCGCCTGCTGGTTGTAACGGCGGCCGACGACCAGGCGTCGGTAGAGCTCGCGCAGCAGCGCCGGGTCGTACTTCTCCAGCGCGGGGGTGCCGAGCACCCGGACGGGGGAGAGGTCCGGGAGTAGGGGGGCCGGGTCGGTGCGCGGGGCGGTGGCCCCGGGCGACCAGCCGGGCACGAGCGAGTGGTGTCTGTGGTCGAGAACGGTCATCTCGGGGCACCTCCAGGAGTGGCGGGGGGCTCCCTACCGATTGTTCGGTCGTCTGTTCATCTTGACCAGAAGCGTGACAAGGTGGTGGACATTCGGCCTGCGGAGCGGTCGACTGGTGGCAGTGTGTCCAATCGGTGAGGGTGGGGGGTCATGTCGGCTGAACAGATGTCCAGACTCGACCGGGTCGACCGTTCGATCCTGCGGCTGCTGCAGCAGGACGGTCGCGCCTCGATCCGCTCGGTCGCCGAGCGGGTGCACGTGTCCCGGGCCAATGCGTACGCCCGGATCTCCAGGATGGTCGAGGACGGCATCATCCGCGGCTTCACCGCCCGGGTGGACCACGAACGGGCCGGCCAGGCCGCGTCCGCGTACATCACGCTGAAGATCGTCCAGAACTCCTGGCGCACGGTCCGCGAGCAGCTGCTGGAGCTGCCCGGGGTGGCGCACATCGCGCTGGTCGGCGGGGACTTCGACGTCCTGCTGCTGGTGCACACCGCCGACAACCGGACCCTGCGGGAGCTCGTGCTCAACCGCATCCAGTCCATCCCCCAGGTGCTCGGCACCCGCACCATGCTGGTCTTCGAGGAGACCGACCAGGTCCCCCCGGACCCGCAGACCCCCTGACGCCCCCGACGCCCCCCGGCAACCCCCTGCCAGGCCCCCGCCGACGACCGGCTACCGCGCCCGCAGCCCGTCGAAGGCCAGGTGCACCACCGCGTCCGCGACCCCGTCGGCGGCCTTGAGCCCCGGCCGGTACCACTCCACGATCGAGTTGATCATCCCGAACAGCAGCCGGGTGGCCAGCCGGGGCTCCACGTCCGCCCGCAGCGCGCCGTCCGCGACCGCCGCCCGCAGCAGCTCCGCGACCTGGTGGTCGAAGTCCCGGCGCCGCTCCAGCGCCCACAGCTCGGTGGCCGTGTTGCCCCGCACCCGCAGCAGCAGCGTCACGTACGGCAGCTCCGCCAGCAGCACCTCCGCGGTGCGCCGCACCACGTGCTCCAGCCGCTCCACCGCCGGGCCCTCCACCGCCGCCGGCTCGACCAGGATCGCGAACAGCCCGTCCAGCGCCCGCCCGACGGCCAGCCGCAGCAACTCCTCCTTGCCGCGCACGTGGTGGTAGATGGAGGACTTGGAGATCCCGGCCGCCCGGGACAGGTCCTCCATCGAGGTGCCGTCGTAACCGCGCTCGTTGAAGACGTCGACGGTCACCGCGAGCAGTGACTCCACGGTGTAGGCGGTGCGCGTGGTGTGATCGGCCATCCTCCGAGTATCCCCGGCCGCCCCGGGCGGTACGCGATCGGGTCCCGCTGGTCCACACCACCCGCGCGGCCGGGCCCGCCCGGCCAGGAGGCCCAGGCCCTAGACTCTCCGGACGATCCGTCCACGTGCAGAGCAGGCTGGGGTCCACGGCTGATGAACGCAATACCGGCAGTCGCCTCCGACGTGCCCGAGCAGCGCAGCGGGGAGCCGGAGCACTCGCGCACCTGGCAGGAGCGCGCCCGCGCGCTGGTCGTCCGCTTCGGGCCGGCCGTGTGGTGCTACGCGGTGCTCAAGCTGGTCGGCTTCACCGTGTTCATGAAGCTGCTCTCCTTCGCCGGCGACTACGCCAAGAAGCCGGCCCGGTTCGGTGGCGGCGCCAATCCGTGGGACGTCCTGGCCAGCTGGGACGGCTGGTGGTACCAGCAGGTGGCCCAGTTCGGCTACCACCCGGCGCTGGTCCCGGTCGCGGGGACGGAGGGCATGAGCGTCGAGCAGAACTCGGCCGCCTTCTTCCCGCTCTACCCGGGCCTGATGCGGATGACCTCGGACGTCACCGGCCTCGGCCTGTACGGCGCCGGGATGCTGGTCTCCGTGGTGGCCTCGCTGTTCGCCGCCGCAGGCATCTACGCCGTGGTGGAGAAGCTGTCCGGGGACGTCCGGGCGGGCGTGATCGCGGCCGGGATCTGGGCGATCGCACCGGGTTCGGGCGCCGAGTGGGCGGTCTACTCGGACTCCACCTTCGTCGCGCTGGCCGCCTGGGCCTGCTACTGCGTGATGACCAAGCAGTGGGTCGCGGCCGGGGTGATCACCCTGGTCGCCGGGCTCAACCGGCCGACCGCGGCGGCCCTGATCGGCGCCGTGGGCCTGGCCGCCCTGGTCGAGCTGTACCGGCGGGACAGCGGCGTGCTGCGCCCGCTGGCCGCGATGCTGCTGGCCCCGATCGGCCTGCTCGGCTACGTCGGCTGGGTGGGCTGGCGGATGGGCGAGTGGGGCGGCTACTTCCGGCTGCAGCACGACGCCTGGCTGCACTACTTCGACGGCGGCCAGGGCACCTGGCACGCGGTCCGCGGCGTCCTGCTGGGCCGCAACGACTACCCCTTCGCCTTCCCGGTGCCGGACCTCCTGGCGACCCTGATCGTGCTCACCCTGCCGGTGCTGATCACGCTGATGATCCGGCTGCGCCCGCCGCTGGTGCTGACCGCCTACACCCTGGCCACGATCGTCTCGGTGCTCGGCAGCCTCGGCATCTTCGGCAACACCTCGCGCTACCTGCTGCCCGCGTTCCCGCTGCTCATCGCGCCGGCGCTCGGCATGCGCAAGCTGAGCTGGCCGGTGCTGGCCGCCGTGCTGGGCACCGGTGCGATCGCCTCCGGCTGGTACGGCGGGTACGTGCTGTTCGAGCTGGGCGTGCCGTAGAGCCGGTCCACCCGAGCCCTGGAGGGCGCGTCCGCCACGGACGCGCCCTCCGTCCGTTCCGGCGGATTCCCACCCCTGCACCCTCTTGAGCCGACCGATCGTTCGGTTACTCTGTGACGTGTCCCGTCCTCCCCTCTGAGGAGCGCACAGATGTCCGCAGCGGTCACCCACCCCCTCGTCAGCGAGCTCGTCGAGCGCCACCAGGCCACCCTGGACGCCGCGCTCGCCGCCGCCGCCAAGCGCGACTACTGGTCGCCCTACCCCGAGTTCCCCAAGGCGTACGGCGAGAGCGGCCCGGCGGACGGCAAGGCCGCCTTCGACGCCCTGCTCGGCAAGCCCTTCGCCCTGGCGGGCCACCCCACCGACGGCGACCAGGTCGGCGGCGAGGCCTCCCCGTACGGCGTCGAGCTGGGCATCACCTACCCGCACGCCGGCCCGGACGCGCTGATCGGCGCGCTCACCGCCGCCCGCCCCGGCTGGGCCGCCGCCTCCCCGCTGGAGCGCGCCGCCGTCTGCCTGGAGATCCTGCACCGGATCAACGCCGCCTCCCACGAGTTCGCCCAGGCCGTCATGCACACCACCGGCCAGGCCTACGGCATGGCCTTCCAGGCCGGCGGCCCGCACGCCCAGGACCGCGGCCTGGAGGCCGTCGCCTACGCGTACGCCGAGCAGACCCGGCTGCCGCGGCAGGCCGACTGGACCAAGCCGCAGGGCAAGCGCGACCCGCTGGTGATGACCAAGGAGTTCACCGTCGTCCCGCGCGGCCTCGCGCTGCTGATCGGCTGCAACACCTTCCCGACCTGGAACGGCTACCCCGGCCTGTTCGCCTCCCTCGCCACCGGCAACCCGGTGCTGGTCAAGCCCCACCCCCGGGCCGTGCTGCCGCTCGCACTGACCGTCCGGACCGCCCGCGAGGTGCTCGCCGAGGCCGGCTACGACCCCAACCTGGTCTGCCTGGCCGCCGAGCACGAGGGCGGCACCGTCGCCGCGGCCCTCGCGGTCCGCCCCGAGATCAAGATGATCGACTACACCGGCTCCACCAGCTTCGGCGACTGGCTGGAGGAGAACGCCAAGCAGGCCCAGGTGTACACCGAGAAGGCCGGCGTCAACGCGGTCGTCATCGACTCCACCGACGACTACAAGGGCATGCTGTCCAACCTGGCCTTCGCGCTCTCGCTCTACAGCGGCCAGATGTGCACCACCCCGCAGAACGTGCTGATCCCGCGCGGCGGCATCGGCACCGACCAGGGCGACAAGACCTACGACGAGGTGGTCGCCGACCTCGCCGGCGCGATCGAGGGCCTGCTCTCCGACGACGCCCGCGCCGCCGCCATCCTCGGCGCCGTGGTCAACCCCGGTGTGCTGCAGCGCTCGGCCGCCGCGGCCGGCGGCGAGTACGGCGAACTCGCCCTCGCCCCGCGCGCGGTGACCTCGCCCGACTTCCCCGGCGCGACCGTCCGCACCCCCGCCCTGGTCAAGCTGAACGCCGACAAGCCGGACGACCGCTCGGTCTTCCGCAGCGAGTGCTTCGGCCCGGTCTCCTTCGCCGTCGCCGTCGAATCCACCGCCGCCGGCATCGAACTGCTGCGCACCACCGTCCGCGAGAAGGGCGCCATGACGGCCTCCGGCTACACCACCTCCCCCGAGGTGGAGGCGCTGCTGGTCGAGGCCGCGCTGGACTCCGGCGTCTCCCTCTCGCTCAACCTGACCGGCGGCGTCTACCCCAACCAGACCGCCGCCTTCTCCGACCTGCACGGCACCGGCGCCAACCCGGCCGCCAACTCCGCCTACTGCGACGGCGCGTTCGTCGCCAACCGGTTCCGCACGGTCGAGATCCGCCGGCACAGCTGAGCGTTCGTACCGGCACCCCACCCCTCCCGGGCCCCGGCGGTCATCGACCGCCGGGGCCCGGCGGTTCACAGCTCCCGCCGGGCCCGCGATGATGGAGGCTGGGAGAGCGCCGGGAACGGCGTCCAACCACCCTCCGAACACCGGGAGCTGAATACATGGCCGTGAAGCCGACGACCGAAACCGACGTCCTGATCGTCGGCGCCGGACCCACCGGACTGCTGCTGGCCGGCGACCTCGCCGCCGCCGGCGTCGGCGTCACCGTGCTGGAGAAGCGGGCCGCCGAGTCCAACCTCACCCGGGCGTTCGCCGTGCACGCCCGCAGCCTGGAGCAGCTGGACGCCCGCGGCCTGGCCGAGGAACTGATCGCCACCGGCCGCCCGCTCGGCTCGCTGAAGATGTTCGACCGCTTCCGCATCGACCTCGGCGCGCTGCAGACCCGCTTCCCGTTCGTCCTGATCACCCCGCAGTACAACGTCGAACGGCTGCTCCTGGACCGCGCGGAGAAGGCCGGCGCGACCCTGCTGCGCGGCGCCGAGGTCACCGGGCTGCGCCAGGACGCCGACGGCGTGACGCTGGAGACCGCCGACGGGCACACCCACCGCGCCGCGTACGCAGTCGGCACCGACGGCGTCCACTCCGCCGTCCGCGACCTGCTCGGCATCCCGTTCCCCGGCGAATCGGTCGTCGACTCCGTGGTGCTGGCCGACGTCCGGCTGGAGCGCGAGCCCAGCGACGCGATCACCGTCGGCGCCAACGAGACCGGGTTCGCCTTCATCGCCCCGTTCGGCGACGGCTGGTTCCGGATCATCGCCTGGGACCGCAACGAGCGCTTCCAGGACGGCACCGTCCCCACCACCGAGCAGCTCACCGCCCTCACCTCGGCCATCCTCGGCGAGGACTACGGCCTGCACGACGTGCGCTGGAGCTCGACCTTCCACAGCGACGAGCGCCAGGCCCCCAACTACCGCTCCGGCCGGGTCTTCCTGGCCGGCGACGCCGCCCACTGCCACTCCCCGGCCGGCGGCCAGGGCATGAACACCGGCCTCCAGGACGCCGCCAACCTCTCCTGGAAGCTCGCCGCCGCCGTCCGCGGCCACGCCACCGACGCCCTGCTGGACACCTACCAGACCGAGCGGCACCCGGTCGGGAAGACGGTGCTGCGCACCTCCGGCGCGCTGATCCGGCTCGCCCTCGCCGAGTCCGCCCCCACCCGCGCCCTGCGCGGGGCGCTCACCGCACTGGGCAACCACCTCGACCCGGTCACCGGGCGCGGCGCCCGGCTGGTCTCCGGCATCGGCATCTCCTACCCGGCGCCCAAGGACGCCCACCCGCAGGTCGGCAAGCGCGTCCCGGACCTGCGGCTGACCGCCCTCAGCAAGCCCGTCGAGGGCACCCCGGCCGCGCCCGAGCGGCTCTACGAGGCTCTGCGCGCCGGGCGGTTCGTCCTCGTCAGCAACGACGAGCTCGTCGCCGCCGAACCGTGGGCCGACCTCATGGTCGCCGCCGCCCCCGCCGACCCGCACGGCAAGCTGCGCGACACCGTCCTGCTGATCCGCCCGGACGGCTACGTCGCCTGGGCCGCCGTCGACCCCGGCCAGGGCGAACTGCGCGCCGCGCTCACCACCTGGCTCGGCAAGCCGGCCTGACCCCCGTTCGGGCGGGCGCGCCACGCCCCGCGCCCGCCCGAACCGGCCTCACGGCAACCCCGTCACGACCGTCCCGGCCCCGTGCAGCGGCCGCCGCCCGGCCCGACCCATCGTTCGGTCGTCCGTTAACCCCGCGCCTTCTCGTAGTGCCGCGCCGCCTTCGCCCGATTCCCGCACACCGCCATCCGGCACCACCGCCGGCGCCCGTTCTGCGAGGCGTCGAAGAAATGCAGAATGCACGCCTCGTGCGCGCACTGCTTCACCCGCTGCGCCCCCTGCCCGAGCAGCGTGAGGAAGTCGTCCGCGGCCAGCCAGGGCGCCAGCCAGTGCGGCCGGTCGACCTCGACCCGATCCTCGGCCCCGCCCGGTCCGGCCGTCCGCCGGATCCGCCCGTGCGCCAGTACCGCGTCCAGTCCCTCCCGCGCCGCAGCGCTCAACTCGCCCTGCCCGTGGGCTTCCTGGGCGGCCAGCCCGATCGCATCGCGGACCTGGCGGATCGCCGCCAGCCCGGCGTCGTCGGCCTCGCAGCGGGCGCTCAGCCCGGCGGAGGAGAGCCAGATCCCGTACCCCTCGACCGCGGTGAGCAGGTCGTTGACGGGCGTTCCGGCCCAGCGCGTGTTGAGCAGGTCGAGCGCGAGCGGCTCGCCGATCAGCGGTCGCGGGTCCCTCGGGTCCGCCTTCACGTCAGTCATCGTTCTCCCTCGGCTCCGTCCGATTCTACGTCCGCGTGCCGCCGCCCGAATTGGTATGGACCGACTTCTGAATTCCGCTCATTCACTGTATGGATTCCGCGAGTTTCCCGGCCTCCACACTTGACTGTTTTTTAGCAACGAATTGCTTGATCATGAGCCACTTCGCACACCGGTTCTGTCATGTTCGAGCCAGCGTTCTCGACCCCGGAACGCCTGGCCCCTTGCCGGCCCCCACAGCCGGCCGGAGGAGGATCCGTTGCGCCCCCGCACCCTTGCCCTTGCCGCGGCGATAGCCGTCCTGCCGCTGACCGCCGTCTCGCTCGGCGTCTCCGCCGCGCAGGCCGCCACCCCCAACGCCGCCCCCCGCGTCGCCCTGCCGAACACCGTGAACCCCGCGGTGGCCCACTCGGAGAAGAAGGGCGACGTCCCCGCCGAGCAGCAGATCTCGGTGGCCGTCAGCCTGAAGCTGCGTGACACCGACGCCCTGGACCGCTTCCTCACCGCGGTCGCCACTCCGGGCACCCCTGAGTTCGGCAAGTACCTGACGCCGGAGCAGTTCACCGCCCGGTTCGGCCCGACCCAGGCCGACGTCGAGCAGGTCAAGGCCTACCTGGCCCAGCAGGGCCTGACCGTCTCGGACGTGAGCGCCAACCGCCAGGTCGTCAACGCCCGTGGCACCGCCGCACAGGTCTCGCAGGCCTTCGGCACCCACGAGAGCGCGTACGTGGACCCGCAGATGCAGCGCTCGTTCTTCGCCAACGACGCCGCCGCCTCGATCCCGTCCTCGCTGGCCGCCGTGGTCCAGGGCGTCAGCGGCCTGGACAACCACCCGGTCCGCAAGACCCACCTGGTCAAGCCGGGCTCGCTCAGCCCGAACGCCGCCACCGCGGGCCCGACCGGAATGTCCCCGGCCCAGTACACCGGCGCGTACAACCTGAACAAGACCGGCGCCGACGGCACCGGCGTGACGGTCGCGCTGTGGGAGTTCGACGGCTACAGCAAGTCCAACCTGACCACCTACGACTCGCAGTTCGGCCTGACCGGCCCGGCCGTCTCCACGGTCTCGGTGGACGGCGCCAACTACGACTCCAAGCCCGGCGAGGGCCAGGGCGAGGTCGAGCTGGACAGCGAGATCATCCGCGGTGCCGCGCCCAAGGCCACCCAGCTGCTGTACGAGGCCCCGAACAGCGACCAGGGCGAGATCGACATGGCCAACAAGATCGTGGCCGACAACCGCGCCTCGGTCATCTCGATCTCCTGGGGCTCCTGCGAGCCGGACACCACCCCCGCCTCGATGACGGCCGTCGACAACGCCTTCAAGCAGGCCGCCGCCCAGGGCATCTCGATCTTCTCCGCCTCCGGTGACGACGGCTCGCGCGACTGCACCCGCTCCACCAGCGGCTCGACCGTCAAGGCCGTCGACTTCCCGGCCTCCAGCCCGCACCAGACCGGTGTCGGCGGCACCAACCTGAAGGTCGGCAGCGGCAACACCTACTCCTCGGAGAGCGCCTGGAGCACCGCCGGCGGCGGCGTCTCCACCGTGTTCGGCAAGCCGAGCTGGCAGACCGGCACCGGCGTCAGCGGCACCATGCGCACCGTCCCGGACGTCGCCTCCAACGCCGACCCGCAGAGCGGCTTCTCGATCTACACGGCCGGGGGCTGGCAGGTCTACGGCGGCACCAGCGCGGCCGCGCCGCTCTGGTCCGGCTACGCGGCCCAGTTCAACCAGAAGGCCAAGGCCGCCGGGCAGCCGGTCCTCGGCGAGGCGAGCCCGCGGCTGTACTCGGTCGCTAACAGCAGCAGCTACGGCAGCACCTTCCACGACGTGACCACCGGCGCCAACCAGGACTTCTCCACGAAGACCGGCTACGACCAGGTCACCGGCTGGGGCTCCCCGGTCGCCGACGCCCTGACCACCGCCCTGCTCGGCGGTGGCGGCACCACCCCGCCGCCCACCGGCGGCTGCACCGCGGCCCAGCTGGTCGGCAACGGCGGCTTCGAGACCGGCAGCGCCGCCCCGTGGACCACCTCCAGCGGCGTCGTCGACAACAGCTCCTCCGAGGCCGCCCACGCGGGCTCCTGGAAGGCCTGGATGGACGGCTACGGCTCGACCCACACCGACACCGTGTCGCAGACCGTCTCGATCCCGGCCGGCTGCACCTCCGCGAAGCTGACCTTCTGGCTGCACATCGACACCGCGGAGTCCGGCTCCACCGCGTACGACAAGCTGACCGTCCAGGCCAACAGCACCACGCTGGCGACCTACTCCAACGTGAACGCCGCCGCCGGGTTCGTGCAGCGCACCCTGGACCTGACCTCCTTCGCCGGCCAGACCGTGACGATCAAGTTCACCGGCACCGAGGACTCGTCCCAGCAGACCAGCTTCGTGATCGACGACGTCGCCCTGAACGTCAACTGACCACCGCTGACGATCACCGCACCCGGTCACCGGGCGGCAACGCCCGGTGACCACCGGTAGCAGCAGTAGCACCGCACAGCACCACCGAGACCCCCGCCGGGGCGGCGCCGGGAGGGCCCGCCCCGGCGGTGTCGCGTCCGCCGGACCGCCCCGGACCGGGGACTCCGGTAAGGACGGTGTTTCCGGAGTGTTTCAAGATCGCTAACCATTCGGTCGACCTGCCGTGACCACTGTCATACGCACGACTGATGACGTAGCCTCTCGACCGTGCATAGGGTTCCCCAAAGCTCGGTGAAGCCGCTGGCGGCGCGCCCCGGCGTCGGCCCGGTGCCACCGAACTCACCTGGTGGGGAGGGTCACCGCATGGCCGCACAGCAGCCTCAGGACGCCGCGCGACTGCGGCTGGTCGGGTCGCACACGGAGCGCCCCGGGCCTCCCGCACCCGCACCGGCCCCGGCACCGGCACCGCCCGCCGCCCGGCTCGCCCCGGTCGGCGGCTTCGCGGACACCCTGCACCTGGCGATCGAGGCCAGCGGCCTCAGCCTGGACCGGATCCGCGCGGCCCTCGCCCAACGCGGCGTCAGGGTCAGTGTCACGACGTTGAGTTACTGGCGGCGCGGCCGCAGCCAGCCCGAGCGGGCCAGCTCGCTGCGCGCCGTCCACCTGCTGGAGGAGCTGCTCGGGCTGCCGCACAGCGCGCTCTCCTCCCTGCTCGGCCCGCCCCGCCCGCGCGGCCGCTGGGCCGCCGCGGCCAACACCCTGCACCTCGGGCTGGAGGACGTCTGGCCGGGCGAGCAGGAGATCGCCAACATCTTCGCCGAGCTGGACGCCCCGCCGGCCGGCGAGCTGGAGCGCCTGAGCATCCACGACTCCTACTACGTGGACGCCGAGCGGCGCGGCAACCTGCTGCGGATGCGCCAGGTGGTGCGCGCCACCGTCGGCGGCGTCGGCCGCTGCCTGGTGGTGCACATGGCCGACGAGGAGGCGGCCGGCTGCCCGGAGATCACCTCGGTGCGGCACGGCCGGCTGGGCCGGGTGCGCCGCCGCCCGGAGGCCGGGCTGACCGTGGCCGAGCTGATGCTGGACCGCCCGCTCGGGCTCGGCGACAGCACCGTCTTCGAGTACGAGGTGGAGATCCCGCCGGGCGGTCCGACCCTGGAGTACAGCCGCCGCTTCGCCACCACGGTGCGCGAGTACGTGCTCCAGGTGCACTTCGACCCGGCCGCCGTCCCGGCGCACTGCGAGCGCTACGACCGCGAGCCGGGCGCCGACGTCGACCACCGGCGCGAGCAGCTCTGGATCGGCGCCTCGGCCAGCGCCCACGTCCTGGCCCCGGACCAGCAGCCGGGCCACATCGGCATCCGGTGGGAGTGGGCGTAGCCCCGCCCGCCCCTCCTCCGCCTCCCGAGCCCCGTCGGACCGCCAGGTCCGGCGGGGCTTTCGCGTGCCCCCCGAACCACCTAACCACTTCAATGCCACGTACTGGTTGACGCCTCATCACCTAACTCCTACTCTCATGAGTACCGGTTAGACACGAGTCTCGCCGGAAGCCCCAGCCACGGGAGTGACCAGGCATGTCCAGCACCACCCTGCTCCGCACCCTGCAGACCGGCCACGTGGGCCTGAACGTCACCGACCTGGCCCGCTCGATCGACTTCTACCGCGCGGTCCTCGGCCTCCAGGTCACCCACGAGGGCACCGACCCCGAGCGCCGCTTCGCCCTGCTCGGCCGCGACGGCCGCCTGGTGGTGACCCTCTGGCAGCAGAGCACCGGCACCTTCGCCACCACCAGCCCCGGCCTGCACCACCTCTCCTTCGAGGTCGAGAGCCTCGACGAGGTCCGCGCCGCCGAACGGCTGCTGCGCGAGCTCGGCGCCGAGTTCGCCTACGACGGCGTCGTCCCGCACAACGAGGGCTCGGCCTCCGGCGGCGTCTTCTTCACCGACCCGGACGGCATCCGGCTGGAGATCTACACCCGCACCGGCGTGGACGGCACCGAGGCCGCAGCCCCCACCACCGACGCCCCGACCTGCGGCTTCTTCTAAGGTCCGTCATCAAACCCCCGCCTGCGGGGCGACGCCGGACGGACGACAGGGGCTTGAAGACGGCCCTGGACCGGAGGAACCGACCATGACCGCCACCAGCACGCCGTACCACGCCGGCGAACGGGCCGCCCAGGCCCGGGCCGGCCGGACCGAGCGGGCCGACCACGCCGGCCGGTCGATCCGCAGCACCGTTCCGGCGGTCGCCGCCCGCTTCCTGGCCGAGCGGCGGATGCTGGTCCTCGGCGCCGCCGACCTCGACGGCCGGGTCTGGGCCACCCAGCTGACCGGCCCGGCCGGCTTCCTGCAGGCCCCGGACGAGCGGACGATGTCGGTCGCCGCCCGTCCGGCCGGGGCCGACCCGCTCGCCGAGGCGCTGGCCCGCCCGGCCCGGGTCGGCACCATCGCCCTCGACCCGGCCGGCCGGCGCCGGATGCGGCTCAACGGCGACTCCGTCCCGGACGGCCGCGGCGGGCTGCTGGTCAGCGCCGACGAGGTGGTCTCCAACTGCCCGAAGTACATCCAGCGCCGCAGCCCGCTGGACCGCCCGGCGGCCGGCCCGCCCCGTACGGTCGCCGCCGGCCCGCGGCTGACCACCGCGCAGCGCCTGGCCGCGGCCACCGCGGACACCTTCTTCATCGCCACCACCGGGCCGGACGGCAGCGTGGACGCCTCCCACCGCGGCGGCTTCCCCGGCTTCCTGGAGGCGGTGGCACCGGACCGGCTGCGCTGGCCGGAGTACCCGGGCAACAGCATGTTCCTGACCCTCGGCAACCTGGAGCTGGACCCCAGGGCCGGCCTGCTGCTGCCCGACTGGGAGACCGGCGGGGCCCTGCTGGTCACCGGCGAGGCCCGCACCGACTGGTCACCGGAGGCCCGGCAGGCCGCCCCGGGCGCCGAGCGAATGGTCGAACTGGCCGTCACCGGTGTGCTCGAACTCGCCGACGCCACCCCGCTGACCTGGACGGAGCCCGAGTACTCGCCCGCCATCCCGCGCTGATCCCGCGTCGGCTCCGCACCCCGGCACTACTCGGTCCCGCCCCGCCGCGCCACGCCCGGACCGCCGAACGGGTCGTCACCCGCGCGGCGCAATCCGCCGCGCCGCGCTCCGCCCGCTTTGGGACCTTGTTCCCGATGACACGCGGAGCCGGCCGGGGAAGGCTGGTCCTGGCACGCCGTCAGGCCGTGACCGGGAACGACCGCAGGAACGAGGCGGAGCATGACCCTCACCGACCCCCTGTCCACGCTCATGGAGTTCGACGAGGTCGAACCGGAGGAGGACTGCATATGCGGGGGCTGCAGTGCCCGCCGCCGCGCCCGGCTGCACGCCGCGCCGGTCCACGAGGGCGGACACGCCGCAGCCCGCAGCATCCGCCGCCGCGCCGCCGTCCTGGTCGCCGCTGTCGGCACCGCGCTCGGCGGCGGGACGGCCACCGCCGCCCCGGCCCTCGCGGCCCCCGCCCCCGGCCCCGCCCCGGGCGACAGCAGCGCCCCCCGGCCACAGACCCCGCAGGGCGAGGTCGGCGGCCTCCACGGCGGGTCCGCCGGCGCCCGCGCCTTCGCCACCCCGGACGCCGCCCGGCCGGTCACCCGGGCGCAGATCATCCGACGCGCACAGAGCTGGGTCGACCAGGGCGTGCCGTACAGCATGAGCCGCTACTGGTCGGACGGCTACCGCCAGGACTGCTCCGGCTTCGTCTCGATGGCCTGGGGCCTCGGCAGCAACCAGACCACCTGGACCCTGCCGGACTTCGCCGAGCGCATCGGCAAGGACGACCTGCTCCCCGGCGACGTGCTGATCCGCAACGACCCGGCCGACCCGCAGGCCGGTTCGCACGTGACGGTCTTCGGCGGCTGGACGGACTCCTCCCGCACCAGGTACGTCGCCTACGAGCAGACCTCCCCCGGCACCAGGAAGCGCTCCACCCCGTACGCGTACTGGAACGACTCCGGCGCCTACGTCCCGTACCGCTACACCAACCTCGCCGGGCCCGGCAACGACGGCGGCGCCCCCGCCACGGCCTTCCCCGGCCCGCAGTACTTCCGCCCCGGCGCCGACAACGCGTACGTCCGGCAGCTCGGCGAGCAGCTGGTCCGCAAGGGCTTCGGCGGCTCGTACCGCGTCGGCCCCGGCACGCGCTGGAGCGAGGCCGACCGCAAGGCGACCCAGGCCTTCCAGCTCGCCCAGGGCTGGCACGGCGCCGAAGCCGACGGCTACCCCGGCAAGGACACCTGGCGCCGCCTCTTCTCCTGACCCGCCCCCTCAGCGCTTCCCGGACATCCAGTGGAAGAGGCCCATCGCCACACTGGTCGCCAGGTTGAAGCTGGACACCCCCGCCTGCATCGGCACCGCGACCAGCCGGTCCGCCCGCGCCTTGAGCTCCTCCGACACCCCGTGCCGCTCGGTGCCGAAGGCCAGCAGCGCGTCGTCCGGGAACGGCACGTCCCGGATGTCCGCGCCCTCCGGGTCCAGCACGAACAGCGGCCCGGCGGGCAGCTGCGGCAACGTCAGCCGCTCCACCGCCGTGGCGAAGTGCAGACCGGCGCTGCCCCGCAGCACGTTCGGGTGCCACGGATCCAGGTCCCCCGTGGTCACCACCCCCGTGGCCCCGAACCCCGCCGCCAACCGGATCACCGCCCCGACGTTCCCCAGGTTCCGCGGGTTCTCCAACACCACCACCGGCGCCCGCCGCGGCCGCGCCCCCAACACCGCCAGATTGGCCCCGGCAGAAGGCCGCCCCGCCAGCGCCACCACCCCGGTCGGATGCAGCCGGGGCACCAACGTCCGCACCACCGCCTCCGGCAACTCCACCGCCAACCCGTCCACCGCCGCCACGACGTCCTCCGCCAACTCGGCGGCCAGCGCCGTCAACGCCCCCCGATCGACGGTCACCACCCGCCGAACGTCCCCCCCGAACCGCAGCGCGTGCTTCAACGCATGGAACCCGTCCAGCAACACCACCCCAGGCTCCCGCTCAACCACCCGCCACGCCCGCACCAGCTCCTCGTCCATGCCGCCCACTCTGCCACCCACCCCCGCCGGTACCCCTCACCCCGCCGCCCCCACCCCCTCAGGGAGAGTGCTCCCCCTCCCCCCCAGCCACCGGCGAAAGTTCTCCCCCCGCGAGAGGGACGCGCCGCGGGGACGGACGGGGGCGGCGCAGGGGGTGGCCCGGAGAGGGGCGTTGCGGGTGATTTTCAGACTGCCAACGGCGCCCGGCCCCCCACCCCCAG